>JALVFK010000001.1 GCA_027030065.1 Desulfurococcales archaeon
TTGCTCGTGAACTATTGTTGGAGGTTTTGCCTAGTGTTTTTAGGAGGGCTTTGGATTGGCGTGGATTTGAGGATTCTTTGAGGGAGCATATTGTTGCTTGGAGACTCCAAGAATATCTTAGAGCTAGGTTGCTGTCTAAGGGATTAGTATCCTTTATTGGTGATGGATCTATTCTTCCGAGGAAGTGTGGCGGATGCCACGAGCCTTTAAGGGATGCAGTCCCCTTTGAGTCTCCTCCTAGTTTAAGAGTTGAATTCGATGTTCCATGGCTTGATACTATTGTGTCGGGTATGGGTGTTAGGAAGGGTTTAACTGTTATTATGGGTTCGGCTTTTCATGGTAAGACTACTCTTCTAGAAGCAATAGCGGCTGGTGTATGGAACCATATTCCGGGTGATGGTAGGGAGAGAGTTGTGACTATACGTAATGCTGTTAGTGTTAGAGCTGAGGACGGCCGGTTTATCTCTTGTACAGATATATCATCGTTTATCCATGACTTACCGGGTGGTAGGGATACTAGGTGTTTTACTACTGTTGACGCTAGTGGTGCTACGAGTACTGCTGCATCAATACAAGAGGCTGTTGAAGCTGGTGCTAGCTTGATCTTATTGGATGAAGACAATGTTGCAACCAATATACTGTATAGTGATGAGAGGGCTGAGGAACTCGTAGAGCATAAGACAGTAACCCCGCTATCAATGTTAGCCAATGGGTTGAAGTCTAATGGGGTATCCGTGGTAATTGCTTCTTCGGGTAACTTGAACTTATTGTCTGTAGCCGATACTGTTATCTTAATGGATGAGTACCATGCACTAGACATTACAGTTGATGTGAGGAGACTGGTTAGAAGATATGGGTTAGATAAACTAGCTAGAATGGAGGATAGATATCGTTTGCCTAGAACACGCTTACTTGAGAAACCATTATTACTAGTTAAACCTAGGGTTAAGGGGAGGATACTAACTGATAAGAAGCTACCCGTAGGAGTACTAATAGATAATCCCCAACTCGTTGAAGAAGCCCAATACAATACTATCATCGAATTACTCCGTAAAATAAAATCGTTTACGGGGAAGAGTTTTAGAGAAATCTCTAATACCGTGGACGAGGAAATAAGTAGAGGTTTTAGAGATCTTCTTAGAGGAGAGCCTTCTCCGGGACTAGCTGAGATTAGAGGCTTAGACTTCGTCTACGTTTTAAACCGCCTTCCGGGAATAAAGGTGGTTCAACGCGGAGAGTAATTGCAGAATGCTGTGAGAAGATTATTATACTCTGCCTACAGCATTTCTAACTAGGTGGCTACGACAATAAAGCCCCGGTTTATTGATAGGAGAAGAGAACTAGAATTTCTTGAATCTAAGTGGAAGGAGAAGAAACCACAACTACTAATAGTATATGGTAGGCGGCGTGTGGGCAAAACAATGTTGTTGAAAGAGTTCTTAAAGAATAAGCCGGGAGCATATATACTGTTTACAGAAGACTCCTATCAAGAAAACCTTGAGAAGATAAAGAGGGCTCTAGTCCAGCTAACAGGGAGAGAGTATTTCAGGGAGATGAAAGCGGATCTACCACGACTCTTCAAATACTTTGCTGAAGAAATAGGCGATAAACGAGTAGCACTTGTATTCGATGAGTTCCAATACCTTGTTCAACTCAATAGAAGTGTGCTAAGTCTCCTCCAAGAATCATGGGATGAACATTTATCCAGTACCCAAGTATACATGGTGTTATGTGGTTCAAGTATAGGGATGATGGAGAGCCTCCTATCATACAAGAACCCCCTCTATGGGAGGAGAACGGGGCAATGGAAGGTAACACCCTTCACATTAATTGAAGTTGCAGAAATGTTTCCAGATAAGAGCTTTGAAGAACTCGTGAAAATCTACGCTGTTTTCGGTGGAACACCCTTCTACCTAGCACAAGTAGACCCGTTGAAGACTATAGAGGAAAACATTAAGGAGAAGATACTGAGGAAAGGAGAAGTACTCTACGAGGAACCAGAATTCCTTCTCAGAGAAGAATTCCGTGAGCCCAAGACCTATAAGCTCATATTAAAATACATTGCACTAGGCTATACTACCCTTGGAGAACTAGTTAATGTAACCGGACTAGATAGAGGAAACCTATCAAGATACCTTGACACGCTTG
>JALVFK010000002.1 GCA_027030065.1 Desulfurococcales archaeon
TTAACTTTCATTAACCCTATCCTAACATTATCGAGTGCTGTTAGGTGTCGGAATAAGTTGAAGTGCTGGAACACGAAGCCTATCTTAGCTCTAACTTTACTCAAGTTTACTCCGGGCTTTGTTATTTCTTCTCCTTCAAGTATTATGCGTCCCTTATCTGGTCTTACGAGGAGATTAATGCATCGGAGGAGAGTTGATTTACCAGCACCACTAGGGCCTATTATAACCTTGGTTTCACCTCGCATTACCTCAAAGCTTATGCCCTTCAATACCTCTGTTCTACCATACCGTTTGTGCAAGTCTTCTACTATTAGTACGGGTTCTCTCATGGTTTTCTTATCCTCCACCACCTAGTCCTGGAATACGGTACTTATTGTACAAGGTGTTTAACACTGTGTTCACGGTTATAGTTAATACAAAGTATATTCCCGCGACTATGAGGAGGGGGACTAAATAGTTGAGTGTAGCTTGAGCTACATGTATGGTTTGTGTAAAGATTTCCGAGACACCTATAGCGTAGGCTATAGAGGTATCCTTTAACACTATTGTGAACTCATTAGTCCATCCCGGAATAGCGATTCTCAAAGCCTGGGGCATTATTATGTGGCGAAAGGCCTGGAACCTAGTCATACCAAGGCTTAACGCCGCCTCCCATTGCCCCATGCCAATAGACTCTATAGCGCTACGAAATATCTGGGACTGATAGGCAGCACTACGTATACCTAAGCCTAATATAGCGGCCATCGTGCCAGACAAGTTTACTCCAAACTCACTTAAGCCGAAGTAGAGTATGAAGAATATAACTATGAGCGGGATACCACGTATAACCTGCCCTATCCACGAAGCAACTAAGCCTATTCTACGTGGAGCATATACTTCAAGAAAAGCGAGGAGGAGGCCTAGGAAAAAACCTAGTCCTATACCACCTATAGTTAAGAGACCTGTAGCACCCAAGCCGGACAAGATTACTGGTATATACTGGAGGACGCTGGCGTCATTCAAACCCGTTGACCCTTAACATTAAGTCGAGTCTCTTCGGCTCTCCAGCCAGGCTGTATTATTCTTATCCACTAGATCCAAAATATTTCTCTACGAGCTTCTCCCATTCGGGACTATTCATTACTTCTTCTAAGGCCTTGTTCAACTCGTTTAATAACTGAGTATCCTCTTTTCTAACAGCAAAACCATACTGCTCACCTGTCTCAATGATACCCGATACTACTACGGGATATTGCTTTTCGAACATTTTGGCTACGGGGGTATCAACTACTACTGCATCTATTCTACCGTTTACAAGATCCTGTACTGCTAGTACAAACGATGAATAAGTTTTAACCTCGATATTGATTCCAGTCTTATTGATATAGTCTTCTACATAGTATTCACCAGTAGTCCCAGTCTGTACTCCGACTGTTTTCCCAGCTAAGTCGTCGAGACTCTTTGGCTTGAAATCAGAATCTTTTCTAACAAGTATTGCCTGATTAGCATTCCAGTAGGGCTTAGTGAAGGAAACCTCTTTCTCTCTTTCAGGAGTAATAGTCATGCCAGCTGCTATAACGTCAAACTTACCCTGCTTCAACGCTGGTATAAGGGAGTCAAAGTCCATTGTAACTATTTCTATGTCGTCATAGCCTATTTTCTTAGCAAGCAATCTAATCAAATCAATATCGAAGCCTACAATACTACCATTCTTAGCTACATATTCGAAGGGAGGAAAGTCAGGTGATGTCCCAACCCTCAATAACTTCAATTCAGCCGTAGACGTTGTTGTAGGGGAGCTTGTTTGCGTTGCTGTTTGAGCTGGCTTCTGGATAGCATAATATGCGGCTACAGCAATTATTATGATTAATATTATTACACCTATTACTATTTGGGTCTGTTTTCCAGGCACGGTTCCCACTATCTAATAGTGTGATTACTAGAGTATTTTAAGTCTATTATAAAGAGATAGTTCTGTACAAAAGATCTTTAGAGAAAGAATACTTTTATTCAATAAATACCTCCTTGGAAACCCGGTGTCTTAGTGGAGCTGGTCTACAGCAACAATAATGTAAGGATAATAAAGCTAGTAGTTGGCCCCCTAGCAACCAACACCTACATAGTATATGATATGGGGGAGATGGAAGGCGTAATAATAGATCCGGGTGGAGACGCCGATAAAATCCTTGATGCGTTGAAGAGAATACACGTAGATATAAAATACATTGTAGCTACTCATGCACACTTCGACCACGTATTAGCTGCACCAGTACTCTTAGACTATCTTGACGCAGAATTCGTTATGCATAGAGAAGACCTAGAGATACTAGAATATAGTACGTATTTGTGTAGAAGCTATGTCCCAGACTGGTCTCCACCAGAAGTAGACTTATTCGTAGATGAGGGCGACGAAATAGTATTCGGTGAAACAGTACTCAAGGTAATCCATACACCAGGCCATACGCCCGGAAGCATATCACTGCTAGGAGAAGACTACGTGTTTACAGGAGACACATTGTTTCGCGGAGTAATCGGGCGAACAGACTTCCCCGGAGGAAGCTGGGAGCAAATGGTTGATAGCATCATAAAACTAATGGCCCTACCCGATGAAACAAAAGTATACCCAGGCCACGGCAAGACCACAAGTATAGGCCGCGAGAAGAGGGAAAACCCCTACGTGAGAAGAATCCTAAACTATAAGGCATAAATCCCCCATTAGGAGTTTTGTCGTTGCTCTGCTATTACTATAAAAACTATTTAAAAACAAAGACAGTATATGGTAATTAGTCTTAAGTGTGCTTGTTAAATCGTAGAAGAACTATCCATTCTCTATAAAATCTTACTGTCCAAGTTAAGTTAGTAATGCCTATAAAGAGAATAATATTTAGATACATGTGTGATTGTAAACGCTAAAATTTATATAGTATACCGTTACATAAATTACCCCGTGGGTAAAGGAAACCGACAAACAAGTTCTGCACATCATAGCGCCCGCGACACAATAGAAATTCTACTGCAAATAATGGAAATTCTACTGCAAGTAGTAAATTACTGTGCTACTGATATTTACCCGAAAATTCCGCTATTAGTCCTGCTAATTGTTGCTGAAATTCTATTAGTCTACGTCAAAAAGGTATATGCGGGGATCAAGTAGTCCGCTGTTGTCCACCATATCTCGTCCCCCAAACCTATTTTTATAATTATACGTTAAAGTGAGAAGTAAGGAGACTTTGGAATCTGTATCGGATAAACTCAGTATAAGGGCTATAGTGGACGAGGTATTAATGAGGGAGAGAAACTCATTCAAGGTTAAGCTAGTTTAAATTAATGATATTACATAGTTGCGGATAAAGAAGCTGGCAAGATCTATAGGTAGAATTCTGGAAAGATTATTAGGAGGCGGTGACCAGTGGTCAAGGAAGCTAAGTTATATGATATCTTTGAGCTAGAGGTAAGTGTGGAACCATACAACTTCAAACTAACAGCTCAAGCATATAATTTCTCATGGTGGTATAATGGAAGATCACTAATAATACCATTAGACAACGTATTAGTAAAGATAAAAGAACACGATAAAGAGAATACATTAGTGGCGGAGATATATTCTCACAATAACGTAGAATACAATCTAGACGTCATAGTTGAGGAAACAGCATGGACGCTAGGACTACATGAAAACCTAGCCGAATTCTACGACAAGGCTAATCGAGATCCCCTCCTCGGTAAAGCGGCGGAGAAACTTAGAGGATACCATGTGAGAACAACAAGTCTATGGAATGCTCTACTAATAGGAGTATGCCAGCAAAACGCTAGTTTTAGGCAGGGATGGAGGATGCTCTACGAAATCTATCGCAGACTAGGCCAACACGTAATGATACCAGGTTATGGTGAAACACTGATACCCCCACAACCCAAAACCATAGTAGAGAAGGGAATAGAACCCCTAATAGAGGCGAGAACAGGTTACCGTGCACAAACCATTTATAGAATAGCGAGATTCCTCGAGGAAACCCCTAGTCTACCCCGAGAACCATGGAAATTAAAGCAGTTTCTCCTCGAAGTAAAGGGTATTGGAGAATATACTGTAAGGCTAAGCCTAGTATTATCCAAGAGATACTATGAGGAACCACCAATAGACCGCTGGCTTAAAGAAATAATAATACAGGTATACGGTGTGGATAAGAGTAATGTAGAAGAATATTACCGTAGAATATGGGGTAAGTGGGCTGGACTAGCAGCATTACTCACAACTATAGCATTAGATGCAGAGACATTGAGGAAAGCATTAGCTAGGATCAGGGAGGGTAGAACAGTACCCGAAGAAAAAGATAAGCCTACACCCTTAACGCTCTGGAAATACTTCTAACCAATAAATAGGTTTGAAAAACGATATCTTATAGGGGTACTAGGCCGTGGACTTGGGCTTAAAGGGTAAGCTCGCGCTTGTAACGGCTTCTAGTCGTGGACTAGGCTATGCGAGTGCACGTGCACTAGCCTTGGAGGGTGCTGACGTAATATTGTCTTCACGTAATCTCTCTAGGCTTAGAGAAGCATATGAGAGGCTTAGAAGAGAGGCTCCAAATGTTAACGTATACTATCATATAGTAGACCTTACCTCAAGGGAGAGTATAGACGAGTTATTCAACTGGATTGAGAAAGAACTAGGTAGACTAGACATCCTAGTATACAGTACTGGTGGACCGAAACCGGGAAAATTCATGGAGATGGAATGGGATGACTGGATCCAAGCCTCTAAGCTACTCGCGTTAAGCGCTATATGGGTTGCTAGGAGAGCAGCAAAGCTAATGATCCCCAGGAAATGGGGGAGAATAATATACATAACATCGGTAACGATAAGAGAACCCTGGCCCGATCTAGCCCTAAGCAATATCATGAGGCTACCAGTAGCTGGAATAGTACGAATGCTAGCTAAGGAACTAGGAGGCTATGGGATAACAGTAAATGGGGTTCTACCAAGCATAATATTAACTGATAGAGTATTAGAGATAGCTAGGCGTAGAGCAGAAAAACAAGGTAAGACAGTAGAGAAAGTACTAGAGGAAATGGCTGAGAAAATACCATTAAAGAGGCTAGGTAGACCCGAAGAGCTTGGATGGACCATAGCCTTCCTAGCATCAGAGAAAGCCGGGTTCATAAATGGTGCGATGATACCAGTAGACGGGGGTTTCTTAAACAGTATACTCTAGAAACACAATAGGGAGGGGAGACTACGATCTGATCTCTTTAGGCGGCTCCCATTTGCTGGGGTATATGGTATTTTACCATCATTCGCTCCATGTTTTCTAGACTCCACCACCTCTCTTCTTGATCAAAGGCTAGGAAGGGTATTGTCCAAGACTTAGCGGATAACCTGTTGGCTATGAATATCCTAGTATTCTCGAAGACGTCCTCTATGTTCCTGAGGAATAAGGTGAACTCTGTTATATCTCTATTGGGTAGTATTAGTAGGTGTAATGCCATCCTACTGCTCCTCGATATAAGGCTTCCGCGATGCATGAATGTTTCGGATAGGGCTCTAGCGAGAGCATAGTTTATCCTGGGAGAGCCCTCTGTCACCAGTGCTACAAGCATAGACGAGTTTGCTGGGAAAGGCGAGTAAGCGAAGGTTGCCCCCTGTATTAGGCCCTGACCTATTACGTGGGAGTGATAGTGTTTTCTAACGCTTCTAGTGGTAACATTTCTTCCTAGAGCTATGCTTAGATTGAATGCTATATCGTTTAGGTTTAGAAGAGCATTTTTCTCAAGTTCCTTAACTATCAGTAGATCTAACCAGTCAAGTATTTTAGCGGTTCTTAGTTCTGGTAAGACTATTGACTCGATGTAGCCCCTAAACCTCTCCTCTACTAGGCGGAAATCGTTTACGGGCTCGTTTAGAGTGAAGTTAAAGTATTTCTTATACTTTGGTCTAGGATAAACCGTTATCTCCGTTACAAAGTAGAACTCCGGGTTAAGTAAGTAGACCATTTCATCTGCTTCTATTCCAGCTGCTATGGGAGTATATATGATGTAGAATGCACCGAGTGAAGGTGATATTGTCTCGAAGTATGACTTTAAGAGATAATTATACTCGTAGCCCTCCCATCCAGTGTTCTCGCTGAATACTACTGTTTTTAAGAGACCCATACGGTAGTGGTCTATCTTACATACTATTCTTAAGCCATGGTTCTTCATCATTGCTAGCTTCTTTTTAATCTTATCTATAGATTCATTCAGTGCTCTAGCAATTACGCTAGGCCTAAACCCCATTTTTATCTCGTTAACAACGTCTATTATCTCCATTATATCTGGTTTCAAGTATCTCCTAAAGGTCTCCGACTGTTGCTCTATGTTTTCCTCTCTATGTATAGCTATACTCGTCACTACCCTTTATCACCTTAGATTTAGAAAGAGTGTAACGACTATTAAAATAAAAGTTTCTTTGATTTTCTCGATTATTGGCTCAGTTTGTAAAATATATTTCGCGAGAATAGATTTATCTGTATAAAACCAAAACACCTTAAACTCTTATACGGTTGCATCCTCATCTATTTCTTCAGTGTAAAAGACACCCCTATATCCTTGGCGATCACCAGGTTTGCTGTTTTCACTAGTCTTCTTTTTCTTTGCTTCCCTCAAACCTGTTACTCCAAGTAATTAAGATATTCTTCTAGCTTATTTATTGTTTTCTTTAACTATGTGTAGACAATATACTTATATTATTTGTATACGATTTTTACGGTGTATATGGGGGCTCTGATATGCTGGTAAGATCAGTTATGATTTTATCTGTTACGCTTACTCTAGTATTGCTTATTGTAGCTGTAGCTCAAGGTGTTGTAACGGTAGTTTACCCTGATGGGACGACGAGAACTATACCTAAGACCCCCTATATTGAAACGAGTACTCTATACGTTGGGAAATTCGCTATGGAGGGAAGGGTGATAGGTATTGTAGGGCCTAGTATAATTCATGTAGAAGGGGTAGGCTACATTAAGCTTGCAGACGTCTTAGTACCCTCTGCGAAAGCGGGTCAAGCGGAGGAGTATTTAGCGAAACTCTTAGAGAACAAGACCGTATACCTCGATATAGATGACAAGAACATTATAGATCAGTCGGGGAGAATATCAGCTGTAGTATACTTACCCATAGACAATACCACAGTATTAAACGTGAACTTCGACTTAGTATTAAAGGGATACGCCTATATATTCAATGAAGCAAACGAATTCAACCCCTCCAAATGGACACTAAAAGAAAAACTCGCAGTAGAGACAACAACGTCAACTACGGCAACTACAACAACTTCTACAGCCACTACAACGATAACAGTTACATCAGTAATACCATTGCCTAGTGCAAACCAGACAATACCCCCAGAAAACGAGACACCCGTAAACCAGACCCCGCCTCCACCCGTGGGCGGAGGTGAAGGCGGTATAGTTGTAATAGAGCAGCCTGGAGACACGAATCTTCCCCCACCGCCTCCTGCAGTAACTTCACCGCCGATTAGCGGTGGTACTGTCTATACGACTGTTCCTTCAACGTGTACTCCAGCTAAAACAGTTACAACAACAGTTACAATAACGTATAAGGTTACAACAACTATTCAGAGATACCTAACATTCACGTTAACAGCAGAAGGACAACTACCCTTCCATGCTACTCCTCTGGGAATCTCCCTTATAGCAGCATTATCGGCTCTTCTTGGGAGCTTTATAACGATAGCATTGCTTAGAAAATATATTGCGACCTAAGCTTTTCTTTCAATACATCTTTTACCAGGATCCTCTGAATCGTTTTTAGAAGCTAGAGGGATGAGGCGAGGATGATGTTTAAGAGAATATTATTGGCTCTAATTATTCTGGTTATAATAGTGTTCTCTGTATCGTATCATGTATTCTTACTGGTTAGTGGAAGTCGTGGGTGGAGTGTGGAGGGGTTGAGGTATAGGGCTGAAATAAGGGTTCTAACCTACGGGTTAAACTATAGTGTAGAGGGATTACTAGTACCATTACATGTTAATAGTAGTCTAATAGACTTCTCCAAGACATCTCCTTCGGGAGACGATATAGTGTTAACAAGTATTGATGGACGAGTTCTCCCCTACTATGTTGAATACTGGAATATTAGTGAGGAGAAGGGCTTGATATGGGTGAAGCTTCCAGAATATAATGGATCTACGAGACTCTACTTATACTATGGTTTAATGGAGGGCCATAATGCGAGTATCTCAGTTGAATCGCCTTGGAGAGATTATTTCCTAGCAATACTGTTTAATGAGCAAGAAATATTCTACATAAAGAACAAGCCATACATTCGTGGCGACGCATCCGAGAGACATGTAGCTAAGATCATAGGCCCGGGCTACGAGATAATTCCTTCTCCAACGGGTCAAGCAATATACTTGGATGGTAAAAACGCTTGGATCATGTTATCTAATATTACTTTCGCGGACTGGTCCTCTATAACAATAGAAGCACTCCTACGCCTATATAGAGAACAAAAAGTCTATGGTGTGCATAGGGATTTGACTTATGGGAACTATTTGATGCCGCCCTATGCCTCAATATACATGTTATACGGTAAAAACAAGACGAATCCAAACATAACATTATACTTTAATACATGGAAACCTGGTTCTGGGAAACGAGAACACAAGGTAAACCTAACAAAGTATAAGGGAGAATGGATATACCTCGTTTTAACCTTCGATAATACTACGAGAGAGTACAAGGTCTACGTTAATGGTGGGAAAATATATGAAGAACGTATTCCTTTGAGTGAGAAAACGATTCTTGACATTAATCCACGTGAATGGGGACCCTATGGTTCAAGATACAAGGTGTTGGGGATAGGTGCAAGTAATCTAGGATTTGAGAGAACGAGAGTAGCTTACGACTTCTTAAGAATAAAGAAGAACAAGGTATTGGATGAGAAATGGGTTAAAGCGGAATATAGTGCGATAACAAATACGAGTTTAAAGCTAATAGGTGTTGAAGAAAATAAGGAGACAACGATCTCTGTAAGGTTTAATATTCCTAAAACACTAGTCTTTGGAGTAGCACTGGTTCTAATAGTGTCGCTGATATACATGTTTTACAAGAAACTTGAAGCTAGGGGGAAATGAAGACTATATCTTTAGGCTGGCTTCTCTAAGAATCTTAAGTATGCTTTCCAAGGGTATTCCGGGTTTTATCCTAATAATTGAGAGAGAAGCGTGACCACCAACATCTATAGTTATACCACGGTCAACGAATACTTCTGCAACCCTATTAGCTCCACCATGCTTAGCTTTAACGATTAATAGATAAGTGTTACCCGGTCCCTCAACTAGTACCGCTACTGGTTGCTTTAATATATGGTAGAGTTTTGATGCTAGAGCAGTAGAGCCTCTCCGCCTCCATTTCTTTCGTGCGTCAACAAATTTTATGTATCCTATAGTTCTAGCTGATACTGCGAGCTCTACTGCGACTTCCTTTACCTCTCTATCGGTTTCCTCTGAGATCCTTACAGCCTTGTCTATTATCTCCTTATTTATTACGGGCTGCGGGATTGCTAGTGGAGATGCCAGCCAATAGACAAATTTCCTCCATAGCTCTGGGTCACGGGTAACCGTTAATGCTTTAGAGAGACTTGAGGCAAGCTTTATCATCCCCTTAAGTCCCTGTGGTATTCTAGCACCTTTTTCCATTAATCCAACGGCTTTTACAAAGGCTTCTAGACGGGGTGTTAACTTTACGTTCAAGCTCTTCGCGATATTATATGTTAGTATTACTGTTGGCGAGTAACCTACTACTAAGTCGTTTACTATCTTACCCAGCTTCTTCGAGTTATATATAGTTGATAAGTGATGGTCTACGTAGACTATAGTTGAGCCATGTTTTTCCTTAAACTTTTTGAGTTCTTCGTCAAGCCCCCTTATATACGGGATATCAAGTATGACTAGTACTCTAGGAGACTTCCCAATATTTGATAGTTTTTCCTTTAATCCTCTGGGACCACTGGGCATTAATTCTACTGGTAGACGTTCTGCTACCGGGTATTTACCCTGCTTCTCTTGGAGATAATATATTATTGCAGCTGATACTACTCCATCTGCATCCCAGTCTCCTATAACTAATACGTAGTCTTGTGTCAAATCATTTAACCTCGTGTATACAGGGTATTTAGCTGGGTGTTCTGCCTATATGGGTAAACGTAGTTACGCGGATATTTTAAGGCTTTATAATAAGGCTTGGAGCCTGCGTGAAAAAGGTTTACGGAAACTAGAGAATGGAGATAAAAGTGAGGCGTCACGGCTCCTACTTGCTGCTTTATTGGAGATGCTTAGAGTGTTAGCACTCTATGCTGGGAGGATACCCTATGGTATAAGTGATCCAGTTTATCTAGCATCTATCCTCCTCGATGAGGGTCTAGTTGACTCTAAGACGTATTCGCTCATAGTGGAGGCTGAGTTGAGTGGAGGGGAAAATATAGGGGCTATACTAAAAGCATTAGAAATAGTTGATAAAAAGATTAAGAGTCTAGACCCATATATTGGTGGGCAAGCAAGACTCTTCCGATACTAGCCCAGCTTACTGCATACTGGACAGTTGGGGTTACGTTTCAACTCTATCGTTGAAAATTCTCCTCTAAGCCCATCATATACCAGCATTCGCCCCTCAAAACTAGACCTTCCCTCAATTACTAGTTTTATTACCTCATTAGCCTCAAGTACTCCTAATACGCCAGGTGTCGTAGGAACTATGGGAAGAGGCGTTTCCCTAGGCGGTGGTGGAGCGGGCATTATACAGTTTAAACAAGGAGTTTTACCAGGGATAACTGTCATTAGCTGGCCATACCATCCCTCAACACCAGCATGTACTAGTGGTTTCCGGTTCTCAACGCAAGCCTTGTTTAGTATTAGCCTCGTTTCCCAGTTATCTAGAGCGTCAACTACAACGTCTACGTCCTTCACAAGCTTATAAGCGAGTTCTTCATCTAGTCGCGCCTTAATGGCTTCTATTTCTACGTTAGGATTAAGTTTTCTTAAACGCTCAGCTGCTACGTAGACTTTTGGTTTACCTAGGTCTTCGGTAGTGTATAGTATCTGTCTATTCATATTGCTAAGCTCCAATACTCCGTCGTCAACGAGAACAAGCTTACCAATACCAGCAGCTGTTAGGTAAATCGCAACTGGTGAACCCAGACCACCTACTCCTACTATGAGGACTTTAGCTTTCTTCAACTTAAGCTGGGCTTCTTTACCCCAAACTCGGAGTTGTCTATCATAACGTTCTCGCTCACTATCCGATAGGCTCATAGACTGCCTCCAATTTTAGTAAAACATAATTGTAGTTTATTATGGTTTCCCTTAGAGTACATCATTGAAGAAATCGTTTGGTCTATTAAGAATCATCCTTAACAACTGGTTCTCAGTCCTACGTAGGAGAGAATCCCCTAATCCACGGGCAACTTCCTCACTTATCCTACAAGCCTTTTTAACTAAGACTAACGGCTTCGGATACCCCATTTTCTTATCACTAGTAGTGTATAATTCTCTTAATCCATCTTCTATTCTACTTCTTTCATAGTCTCTCGGATATAATATCTGTATTATCGGACCTTGTCGAGTAAACTTAGCATACCACAGCCCTGCATCATCTACCTCGTTTTCCAGGACAAGCTCATCTGGCTTTGGAATATAGCCTGGTGTTTGTTCATTATATTTTCCAAATAACTTGGTTAGAGTGTTAACCCAATTTTTCATTACTCGTTCTTCAACTACATGGTTTACATCCAATATAGCTCTTTCAAGGTTTCTCCAAATATATGATAGAATAACGGTATCGTTTATCCAAGACAATATCGGGTTTACCCTACCTATATAATTACTATTGGGATTACTCGTAATCCAGAATACACTTATATTCTTCCTACGGGCCTTTGTAAGGAGATCTCTTAGTAGTGATTCAAATAATCCCTTCTCAACCGCTATGGTTACATAGTCAACTATATCGTTGAACTCGTTACCAGTAAATATCTTCATAGATGCTATTGACTCGAACAAGTCATTATAAGTCTTGGGCAATAGGTCTACTAGAATTCTAAAGGATTCGCGAGCGCTTTCAGCTGGTATATTCTTTCTGAGATCATCTAAAAGCATGAATAAGTAGGAGTTCACATTTCTGTATATTTCTTGTCCTACATCTGGAGAATCCATCTTTCCTAGAAGCCTATAGTACAAGGTGTCTTCTAAAACAAGTATATCGTTTAAGAACTCATTATAATCCCAGTTAAAGAAAAGGTGGCTCTCATAGTCTATTACATTGAGGGCTGTTAATAACTCGTATATTCGCTGGAATATCCTGCTCCTAGTCTTCACATTTCTCTTAGGGGTTATAATAAGTGGGAAAGGCTTCTTAGAGCCCAATGTATTGCTTAAAGAATTAATGTGTAATGAGCTGCTAGATCCCTCCACGGATATGCCGTAGGCTGTAATCATTAATATAGTGCTTCCCAAACGGTTCTCTAAGACTATATTGCTTCCAATAAAACTTGAAGAAACCTCTTTCTTATCGTATAATGGGCTATCATCGGTATGTAATAATATCTCGTCGCTTAGATTGCGTAGCTCCTCATAGACTCTCTCCTCAAAGTTCTGCATTATTAGACTAGCTACTCCGCCTATCTTCAAATCATTACCCTCTAAAATTGGACGGCTTTAAATACAGTTTCCAAGCAGATAATACGCAGATACTAATTAAATAGGTTTCTAACAACGAGAATAGACACGTGAAGAATATGTTTAAAAGCCTACTGGAAAATTATCGTATAAGAGCTGTATATGAGTTATCTAAGATCGTTATGGGTAAAGATCCCGTTCACGGCTGGCCTCACGTGGAAAGGGTTTTGGGCCTGGTTTTAAGGTTATCGGAGAAGTATCGTGATAGAATAGACTTGGAGGCCCTAGTCGTGGCAACCCTACTACACGATATTGGGAGACGCTTTGAAGAAGACTATGGCGAACACCATGCAGTTATTAGTACTAGGCTAGCCAAGCATCTATTAGAAGCAATGGGTTATAATGAAGAATTTATAGGTAGAGTTGAAGAAATAATATTATCCCATAGCTTCTCGTTAAACAAGAAGCCGGAGAGCCTAGAGGCAATGATCTTAAGCGATGCCGATAAACTAGATGCTATCGGGGCTATAGGTGTCGTTAGAGCCTTTATGCTTGGAGGAGAACGTAAAGAAACAATAGAGGATAAGATAAAACACTTCCATGAAAAATTATTGAAACTCAAAGAACTATTGTACTTGGAGGAATCAATTAGAATAGCGGAGAGACGCTATAGGTTCCTTGAGGAATTCTTGAAAGAACTAGAGAAAGATCTTGAGGAATCTAAGGTCTACTAGCCTCAATACTATATAGTTCCCAGAACACGTATCCGACAGAAGCCAATGTGAACAGGAAGGCTGCTTGAGCTACGAAGTGTGGGTTATATCTCACTATATCTAATACACCGAGCACTATGAGACCCGAGCCCGCATCAATACTCAGCTTATTTGTCCCCAATACTCCTAGTCCTCTCAGCATATCTAGTACACGGTTATAGAGGTTTGGCACAATAACGAAACTATAGATAAAGGATATAACTATAGCCGTATAAGCTATGCTAGCTCTAGCCCTATGACCAGTAATCGGTAAGTGTGTAAAGCCAAGCAATAGATTAACAGCTATAACGAGGAAACCAGTATATCTCGCTAAATCCATTGCGGCATCGAGGCCTAAGTGAACCAGTCTATAACCCATATAGACTATGTAGGTCGATGAAGGCGAAACCAATATGCTTACAGCACCATTTACCTCTATCCAAGGCATAGATATGACTAGAAAATAAGCTACACCAGAAGTAGTAGCGAGAACAAGTGGAACGATATATCGAAGTACAAAGAAGTAAAAGGCATACCTATTTCTCTGGCTCAACATAGAATCCCTCCCTAACTTTTTTACCATTCTGCATGTACTCTACGAAAACATAGCCAAAGCTATGAGGCTCTACTGGTACGATTACTGGTACTCCACTATAAACAGCTGATGTACTAGTATTATCAACTAGTTTTACGGCACCAGTAGGATACTCAGAATATAATCTAACACTAATATTAATTTCTAATCCTTCACTAGTAATCCACGATGGACCATTAACAGAAACAATAATATATGTTCCCATATCTTTAACACTTACTCGTAAGCGGCATGAATAGACTATTCTTATACCATAGGACTTGAACAATGCCGTAGAGTTAAGATAATAGACTAAACCAGTAAAGGAAATATCAATATATTTGCCTTCGATACAAGCATGTTTCAAAACGCTAGGCTCAACTTCAATGAATAATTTATTATCCCTAAAACTAGTCCTCAAGGGAGTGACCTCCTTCTTGCCTATACTTAAACTAATATTCTGGATTCCTATGAACTCTGTATTCTTTGTATTAAAGTACAATATAATAGTACTGTTATTGTCGTATATCATGTATTTAAAATACTGTATTATTGGTTGAGGGATAACTGGAGGAGCAGCGTTCATGAGGGGTGAGTAAACATTAACCATGAGAACCATTAGTACTACTACAACTATAGGTATACCGTAGACGATAACATAGTCGATAATAACTCTAGTAGTTTGTTCAGAGACCATGGCAATCATCTAGGAGAAAAATATTCTATGTATTGATATAAAAAATATTTTATTAATAGATAGGTTACTCGAAGGGTGTTTCAGTGTTGCTGTTACTCCAGTAGAGTTTCAATGATATGCTTGCCGCTGTCGTTGGTAATGGTTGTCCCTCGCTCATCTTGAATATTAGGTTTATATGATATGTAGTGCCTGCTGGTATCTGGAACAGCCAACCGCTCCAGCCACCAGTTAGTAAGTCGTAGCTTGCGATCTTAGCACCTGTATCATCCGTTATTAGTAGTGTGGCGTTGTATACTTGAGCAGGTAATGTGTTAGTTGAACTAAATCCTATCCAGTAAGCGTTTACAGTGTCGGTATTTCTTATCACTAGTATATCGTGGTATTCTACTGTTTGATAGGTTATGTGGATACTGAACGTAGCTGAAGTCTTGTTGGGTCCTATTGTAACACTGATAGTGTTTCCACCTAAGCCTGTCTGGTTGGCGTTGCTACCGCCAGCAAACTCTATTGTAGGTGCGACATAGTTTACTGTGCCGTTGATAGGATAGGATACTATAACACCAGCATAAGCCAATGGCACTGCTATTAGGAGTAGCGCTAAGGGTAGAGCCAGCACCTTTAAAAGCTTTCGGGTCTTCACGGCCCTCACCTATGGTACTCTGCTTCTTATACTATATGTTAAGATTTGTTTTCTAAGTTTAAAAGTGTACCTCACATATTAATACTCGTAAACGATTAGCCTGTGAACGTTTCAAAAATCTTATCCAAAACTTATAATTAGGATGTTAGTGTTTCTAACCTCAATATACCGTTGCCTTCAATGCGTATTCTATATTAGCCTCATATTCCTAGTATTATGTGGATTTTCTGTATAACTCTTTGCAGAGGCGTTGTGTGTCTTGCACTTAGCTGTTATAGGTACTGGTAGGGTTGGTAGGCCTACAGCATATACGTTATTGTTGACTCGATTATTTGACGAGATTAGTGTTGTAGACATAAAACCTAGGTTGGCGAGAGCTTTTGCTGAAGAACTTAAGCATGCAGCAATAAGTAATAGGATAGAGGTTAAGGTAAACTGGTTTGATAAAGATGAAGACCTTAGTGGCGCTGATGTGGTCGTAGTATCAGCTGGTTATCCGCGTAAGCCTGGAGAGAAGATTAGTAGACGTGATCTTGCTGGACGTAATGCTGAGATAATCAAGTATATCGCTGAGGTTGTTCCAAAGAATAATCGTGGAGCGAGATACGTTATAGTAACTAACCCCGTAGACGCTATGGCAACACTCTTCAAGCGGGTTAGCGGGGAAGAATTCGTTATAAGCACGGGCACCCACTTGGAGACACTCAGATTCCGTACAATAATGGCAGAACACGCTAGGGTATCTTTTACTAGAGTTGAAGGCTATGTGGGGGGAGAACATGGAGAAGAAGCCGTTATACTCTGGAGCACAGTACGTGTTAATGGTGTTCCAGTAGAAGAATACTTTGAGAAGAAGAATATGGTATTAGATAAGAAGGGAGTTGAATGGTATGTTAAAAACGTTTCAAGCAAGGTCATAATAGAGGGTATGGGTGCAACAGAGTACGGCCCAGCTTCTGCTTTTAGGGATATTGTGAGAGCGATAGTATTATCAGAAGATACTTATCTAAGCGTAGCTGCTCCAACAAACTTCCCCGACATACCAGTAGAGGTTTGTGTTAGTATTCCACGTAAACTAGGGTGGAGGATAGGTCCAAGCCTATACCAGCTACTACCACGTCCAGAAAAAGAAGCAATCCATCGTGCAGCAAAAGCAGTATATGAGACTTATTTAAGAGCTGTAAGTCACTTAGAAGCTCTTGAGAAGAAATAGAGGTTCCCCTCTTCTAACTCCCTTCTATTCTCATATAGGTGTTCTACTATGTCAACTATTTTTTAACACGCAATAAAGCTTAAATCCTCGTAGCCGGCCAAATATTGTTTTCTCGGGAAATAGTTGTCTGCAACTATTGTTGTAGGAGGCTTCTATGGCGATGAAGGAAAGGGTAAGATAACAGCTTATCTCGGCTTAAAAGATGATTACTCTATAGCGGTTCGAGTTGGAAGCGTTAACGCGGGTCACACCGTAGTATATGGGGGACGTAGGTGGAAGCTACGCCTCATACCATCAGCATTCATAAACCCTAATACGAGGCTCCGATTAGCCCTTGGTTCTCTTATAAGACTCGACGTCCTTTGGAGAGAACTCGAAGAGACTAAGTGTAGTGGTAGACTTAGAATAGACTATAGGGCTGGAGTCATCGAGCAACGCCACCGCGAACAAGAACTGAGAGACGAGTTTCTCGTAAAAGTTGTTGGGACTACGGGTCAAGGTGTTGGCGCCGCTATGGCTGATAGAGTTATGCGTAAACTAAAACTAGCAAAAGACTACGCAGAGCTAAGAGGCTATATAGGAGATGTAGTAGGCGAACTCTTAGAAGCAGTTGAGCGAGGCGAGAAAATATTATTGGAGGGTACACAGGGCTTCTACCTCAGCCTTCTCCACGGAGAATATCCTTACGTGACGAGTCGTGATACAACTGCTTCAGCCGTGTTAAGTGAAGCAGGATTGGGGCCCAAGCACGCTGGTGAGATAATAGTGGTATTCAAATCCTATGTAACACGTGTTGGTGGAGGACCGCTACCAGGCGAGCTTAGCGAGGAAGAAGCGGCTAAGAGGGGATGGCTTGAGATAGCCACTGTTACTGGGAGGAAGAGGAGAGCTGCTCCATTTAACTACGAGCTCGCCCGTAGGGCTGTGAGGGTTAATTCTGCAACCCAGATCGCAGTAACAAAACTTGACGTATTGTTCCCTAAAGCCAAGGGTAAGAGGAGATGGGAGGAGCTTCCAGTAGAGGCTAGGAACTGGATTGAGAGAGTTGAAGAAGAATTGAAGACGCCAGTGACTCTCATCGGTACGGGTGAGGAAGTATTAGATACAATTGATCGTAGAAGAGAGGTCTATGGGCCATGACCAGGGAATACGATGTAGTAATAGTTGGAGCAGGACCAGCCGGGCTTTTCGCTGCCTACGAATTAGCGGAAAATACTAATGGTAGATACCGGGTTCTCGTAATAGATAAGGGTCCGAGAGCAATACATAGAAAATGCCCCCTACTCCAAGCACCTAGAAGAATATGCACCTACTGTAAACCATGTATGATAATGTATGGTGTAGGTGGAGCTGGAACACTTAGTAGCGGATTAATAAACCTACGCCCCGATGTAGGTGGAGACCTTCATGAACTAATGGGTAGCTGGGAGGAAGCTCAAAAACTAGTAGACTATGTAGACCAGGTCTTCCTAAGATTCGGTGCTCCAAAAGACCGATTATATGTACCGGATCCAA
>JALVFK010000003.1 GCA_027030065.1 Desulfurococcales archaeon
GTAACCCCTATACGCGTAGCGTGCAATGCCAACTATTACCTTAAGGGGGCGCGTAAAAAATTTATGCCTTTCAATCCCCTCCGCAGCCGCATCTCTTTATTTTGTCTTGCCCTCCCGCGCAGGAGACAGCTTGAGGGGAACCCTCGTCTAAAGGGTAGGCAAGCGCTTAACATTATAGCGTGGATGCAGTATTGAGAACTGATCCTATTGTTCCAGGAAGCGTGACAGGCTAGCAAGCCTGCCCGTCGCCTCAAGCCATAGGTTTTTCAGTGTTTTGTAGTCTTTTGGGGCGTGGAGGTGTATGAACTCTTTGTAGCCGTCTATCCATTTGCCGGAGCCTTTAACGGCTAGTACCATGTAGTATAGTATTGTGCCCTTGAACTTTACGGGTAGGATTGAGTATTTGCGGTATCCGAGTCTTTTGAGTGTGCACCAGTATGCTCTTAGTATGTGGCTTGCTTTTTTCGGGCCGGGGTTGCATAGGGGTTGTGTTATGCCTAGCTTCTCGCACAGCCTATTATCGCAGAAAGCCTCTCCGAAGAGCTTTTCAATCCTTGCTAGTAGCGTGTTCTTGTTTCTAATGCTTGACAGTCCTTGTGCAATGTTGGGGGCTAGCACGTTTATCATCAGGTCCACCCGCTTGCCCGCTACGAATGTTTTTAGGGCTTCATAACCTAGCTGCGATTCCAGAGAACCATAGGGGTCGACGAAGAGGTATACTATTGCATTGCCCGGCACGTCTATTTTGGGGAGTAGGAGATTTGCATCGCCGACGCTTAGGTTAACATTGGCTGGCTCGCCTGATAATCTTTTCAGGACGCTTATCCTCCTGGGGTCCTTGTCTATATAGTAAAGCCGTGTGAAGCCTTTCTCTATCTTCCTGAACTGTTTAACGTTTTCAGCTATTATCTTAGGCCAGCGTAGTGCGAGTAGGGGAGACCCAAGTATAACGTCTCTGTCGCTTCCCCCTATTTTCGCGAGGCCAGGGCCAGAGTGCGTGTCGATGTAGACCTGCTCTGGATAGTATTTCTGAGCTATTTGCAGGAACATTGGTATATACATTGCATGGTAAAACAACTTTGTTATACTCCAATAATGCTCCCTCTCCTGCCTATACACCTCGCGGAAAAACTTATCCACTATCCTCTTGTCCTCCCCGCTTAGATTATCCAGTAGGTCCAGCGCTTCTTTATGCATAATGTGTAGATACTTAGTAAACTTCTCATAAGGGGGTAGCAGCTTTCCCCGCCGTCTTCCCGCCGTTACCAGGCTTCTCCACCCCGCCTACCGTATATTTTTCAAGCGACTCATTCCAAGCTGGGCGAATCGTTTTCCTTATTACAAGCGTAAAGTCTTCAAGCCTGTCTATCAGCTCGAGCGTTTTATTGAGTGGGGGCTCGGGCAACTTGTTACCATAGTTATCGTAGCCGATGTAAACCATGAAGGGGTTAATATCTTCGATCCACCTCGTGAAGATGTCTATATCGAAGTCTAGGACAGGTTCAATTGACACGAACTTCAACGGCCAGTCAAGACTCTTCATCGCCATGTAACGACGGCTTGGCAGGGGGGCCGAGGATACTCTAACGCCATAGCCCTCCTGGAAGTACTTGTCCCTGTTAGTCTCAATGGTAGCCCCTAATATAGCGTTAGGAGGTATCTCGCCCAGGAAGTCATGGTAGCGTTGCGGGTTCTTTGTAAGGAATAGGAACCAAGTGTTGGGATACTTTCCAACATGGTCTAGTACCTTCCTGATCCAGGCGTCTGGCACCCAGTCGCCCCACAAATCCCCCATATCGCTGACAAACACTACCCCGCCGCGGAATTTCTTCCTGAACTCCTCCAAGTTAAGCCTAGGTTTAAACCCGTCACGATACCTAGGACTACTCTTGAGCTTCGTGAGCGCGAGCCTCCGGGCCCAACAGTAGACGCAGTCGTGGAGACACCCGGTGACTGGGTTCCACGTCTCACTAACGATCGTGAACATTCTCCTACCCTTCTCAGTATTCATAAGAGATATGAAGAACCTTCTCATAGCATCGAGGCTCTCCGCCTTCTTCTTCAACTCCTCCAGCTCAGATTCCCTAACTAGATATACGAAAGAGTTGACAAGGCTGGAGTCAACGTAAACCTG
>JALVFK010000004.1 GCA_027030065.1 Desulfurococcales archaeon
CCCTCCACCCTCCAAATATACAAGCCAACGGGTTTAAAGCTCTTACACTCAAACGTCATCGCTCTCAGATGGGTTCTCATCCTCATCCCCAAGACACAGACGGGTTAGATAATCCGCTGCTCATCACACCAAACCCCTCTCCCGACCCTAAAACGCTACAATGGATCATCACACGTAACACTCAGCCCGCCCATCGCATACATCGGGTCTCAGGGGGGCATCCTAGACCGAGAGCTCATCTCCAATCATACTAGATTGTTACCAAAGCTAAAAAGACTATAAATACTCCGAAGACAAAAATATACTATAGCCCACACAGCAACATAGCCAAAGCAAACAAAACCATAAAGCAATCACAGTAATATTTAAAACCCAGACTGTAACCAAGACAGACTTGGCACCACCGCCCCGGGAAAGAAAAATCCCGCAGCACCCGGCGGCGGCATGGCCGGACACGGGGCAAAGCCCCGTGAGTGAAAAGCCGGCCTCCTGCTGCGGGAACATCCCGGGGAACCACCACAAGGTGGTGCCAAGCTAACATCACACCTCTCACGCTTACCGAGAGGAAAAATGGGGGTTCGAACACCCCAGGGGCACAATTACCCCTGGGACGTTCGAGCCCGACAGAGGACTGAGCCACACCCAGAGACACAACACGCTACACGAACCACCCTCCCAGAACCACGTTTTAGCACCCTCGGAGCCAACCCGCCCCGCGGCCTGCGGCCGCAACTCCGGTTGATCCTGCCGGACCCGACCGCTATCGGGGTGGGACTAAGCCATGGGAGTCGTGCGCCCCCAGGAACGCGGGGGCGCGGCGAACGGCTGAGTAACACGTGGCTAACCTACCCTCGGGACGGGGATAACCCCGGGAAACTGGGGCTAATCCCCGATAGGCGAGGGGGCCTGGAACGGTCCCTCGCCGAAAGGGTGTACGGGGCATCCTCCCGTACGCCGCCCGAGGATGGGGCTGCGGCCCATCAGGTAGTTGGCGGGGTAACGGCCCGCCAAGCCGATAACGGGTAGGGGCCGTGAGAGCGGGAGCCCCCAGATGGGCACTGAGACAAGGGCCCAGGCCCTATGGGGCGCACCAGGCGCGAAACCTCCGCAATGCGGGAAACCGTGACGGGGTCACCCCGAGTGCCCCCTTATGGGGGCTTTTCCCCGCTGTAAGAAGGCGGGGGAATAAGCGGGGGGCAAGTCTGGTGTCAGCCGCCGCGGTAATACCAGCCCCGCGAGTGGTCGGGATGTTTATTGGGCCTAAAGCGCCCGTAGCCGGCCCGACAAGTCCCCGCCTAAAACCTCGGGCTCAACCCGAGGGCTGGCGGGGATACTGTCGGGCTAGGGGGCGGGAGAGGCCGAGGGTACTCCCGGGGTAGGGGCGAAATCCTGTAATCCCGGGAGGACCACCAGTGGCGAAGGCGCTCGGCTGGAACGCGCCCGACGGTGAGGGGCGAAAGCCGGGGGAGCAAACCGGATTAGATACCCGGGTAGTCCCGGCTGTAAACGATGCGGGCTAGGTGTTGGGTGGGCTTCGAGCCCACCCAGTGCCGCAGGGAAGCCGTTAAGCCCGCCGCCTGGGGAGTACGGCCGCAAGGCTGAAACTTAAAGGAATTGGCGGGGGAGCACAACAAGGGGTGGAGCCTGCGGCTTAATTGGAGTCAACGCCGGGAACCTTACCGGGGGCGACAGCAGGATGACGGCCAGGCTAACGACCTTGCCCGACGCGCTGAGAGGAGGTGCATGGCCGTCGCCAGCTCGTGCCGTGAGGTGTCCGGTTAAGTCCGGCAACGAGCGAGACCCCCACCCCTAGTTGCTACCCGGTCCTCCGGGACCGGGGCACACTAGGGGGACTGCCGCCGTCTAAGGCGGAGGAAGGAGGGGGCCACGGCAGGTCAGCATGCCCCGAATCCCCCGGGCTGCACGCGGGCTACAATGGCGGGGACAGCGGGTGCCGACCCCGAAAGGGGAAGGCAATCCCTTAAACCCCGCCTCAGTTGGGATCGAGGGCTGAAACTCGCCCTCGTGAACGAGGAATCCCTAGTAACCGCGCGTCACCATCGCGCGGTGAATACGTCCCTGCTCCTTGCACACACCGCCCGTCGCTCC
>JALVFK010000005.1 GCA_027030065.1 Desulfurococcales archaeon
AGGCATAGTTGGCGGCTGCACTCATTGCTGCAAAATAGTCTTGTGCCTCTCTGGTATTCCACGGTACTGATGCAAGTTCTCTATCTGGAGGTCTTATACCATATTTTCTCATAGCCCTCTCCATTAGGAGGAGGTAGTCGCTTGCTACCTGATGTCCTAGACCTCTTGATCCCGTGTGAACCATTACTGTAACTTGCCCTTCTTCCAATCCTAGGTGTTTGGCGATATTCCTATCGTATATTCTATCAACTACTTGTACCTCAAGGAAATGGTTTCCGCTTCCCAATGTACCAAGTTGTGGTGCTCCACGCTCTTTTGCTCTACGTGACACCTTGCTCGAATCCGCTGTCTTCATCGAGCCTCGTTCCTCGATATGTTCGGGATCAGACGACCAGCCATAACCTCTACGTATAGCCCACTCAACTCCTTCATCTAGTACTTTATTTAACTCATCTATAGATAATCTTACCTTTCCTCTACTTCCTACACCGCTAGGTACGTTCCTAAATATTGTATCAACGAGTTCTTTGAGTTTGGGTCTAACATCATCATATGTGAGATTTGTTCGTAGTAAACGGACTCCACAGTTAATATCGTATCCGACTCCGCCAGGCGATATAACACCATTTTCCTCAACACTCATACCAGCCACTCCGCCTATAGGGAATCCGTAACCCTGGTGTCCGTCTGGCATCACGTATGCTGCTACTTGTATACCGTGTAGACATGCAACGTTTGATGCTTGTTCTAGTGTTAGGTCTTCTTGCATTTTCTTTAACAAAAGTTCGTCTGCAAACACTATTACAGGTACACGCATACATTTCTTGTATCCTTTCTCAATAGTCCATGTATATTTGTCTATGCGTTTTAAGGGTGGGGCCATAAGATTCACCTGTTTTATTTTGCCGTAGACTATATTATGCGTCGGATATTTTAGAGTGTTTTTGTACTCTTACTACAAGAGTTGAATACCTTGACCAGTATTTTATATGTGCTCAGGAGCTTGAATAAAGAACAAATAATAGAAAAATATGATGAAGTACTGAGCATGATATCTGACGGCGCTGAAGAACTTTATCCGTTACTCGAACTATATAGTGAATTGATAAGGTTGGGAGAAGAGGAAGGCGAAATAGAGTATGTTGAGGAAATAGAGGAAGCCTTTGATCCCGAGATCCACGGCAGACTATTCTCCAAAAAGATCATAGAATTACTTGACCTATTGTATTCTAGTGAAAACGAAATCAACAGTGTCACCGATCTAGCTAGGAGACTGAAGCGTGATCCAGCCAATGTATATCGGGATCTATTATGGCTTCAACAGCTAGGCTTTGTACATTTACGTAAAGTTGGTAGACGATTAGTCCCCAGAATACTCGTTATAGAGTATGGTATTCGGTTTAGGTAGTCTTCTCTCTCTCATAATATGCTAGGTATAATAATGCTATGATTGTTTTAGCGTCTCTTATATCACCATTTAGTATTTTATCTAATGCGTCACTTAGTGTTAACTCGACGATCTCAAGAAACTCGTAAGGTTCTGGTCTAGGTTTTGTTTTTTGGAGGTTCTCCGCTTTATACAAGTATATCTTCTCAGTAGTATAACCGGGGGAAACATAGAATTCTAGTAGTTTTGTTATCTTTCCAGCTCTATACCCTGTTTCCTCCTCTAATTCTCGGAGCGCGCATTCATGCGGTCTCTCCCCCGGCTCGATGGTACCAGCAGGTATTTCTAGTATCCATTCCCCTATAACGGGCCTGTACTGACGTAATAATACTATTCTACCATCGTCTAGCAATGGTATTATTGCCACAGATCCCCTATGCTCAACTACTTCTCTGAAAGCACTTCGTCCATCAGGTAGTTTTAATCGGGCTAGCCGGAGATTTATCTTCTTGCCCTTATAGATATACTCTGTTTTCTTATCTGATAGTGTCATGAATAATTATACCCTCGTAGTATATGTGCGACCTAGATGATTATAAATAAAACTATTTCTCTCTTAGCCTTTTATGGAATTTATTTACTATCCTTTTCACGACTCCTATTATCTTTGCATTTATATAGAACTCGTATTTTCCTCTCGTAGTATTTATTTCGAGTAATGCATAGTTTATTTTAGAATTATTCCTACTGGACTGTATATGTTTAAGTTTTATACTGGTTATGTCTTTTGCACTTATTTTTAATATATCTTCATCATTCTTGGCACTACGTCTCTTCTCTTTTAGGATTCTGTATATGAGAGCATCAGCATTGCGGCCTAGCATTTGTTTTATTCTACTTGATTTATACTCGCCCAAGTATATTATCTCTATTCTATCATTGTAAAATACTATATCATAGTGTTTTTCGCTTCTACCAAACATTATAGCACTGCGAATTATCCCCACTGGCTCACTATTACTTCTCACTTCTTGTTAACCCAACTGTAGTAGTCTTTTAATCTCATAATATCTTATTAGCCTAAAAAACTTCATTATTTGAAGAAGAAAATATACTGTAACTAGGTAATAATGCTATGATGGAAAAATTGCTAGTAACGAGTAAGGAAACAGAAGATCATGTTAATTTAGAGGATGAAATAAGGAAAAAGATCTATGAAACCTATAGTGGTATTATTACTGAAAGTAAACCTATACGCAATCCAAAGAGAATGGTTAAAGCGCTTCGTGAGAAGTTTAAACTAATTGTACCAGAACGTTTAGTGACTCTTACAATAGCAGCGTTTCTAAGTAATAGACCAGTGTTATTCGAAGGACCTCCAGGTACTGGGAAAACAGAGATCGGAGAGGCCATCTTAACATTATGGGCTGGTAAGACCGCATTTGTATTACCTTGTAGCGAAAACTATGATGAGTATCGTGTCATCGGAGACTTTCACCCACTAATGGCTCTAAAATACGGATTCAACGAGAAGAGCTACATTCCCCGCACCCTTCTAGCAGCTCTAGTGTTAGATGCAGGCATACTAATAGATGAAATAAGGCGGAGTAGTGAAGAATTCCAAAACCTCCTACTTGATATCATAGACAAGCGAAGAATCATAGTACCAGAACTTAAAACTATTTTTAAGGCTAGAGGCATAGGATTTCAAGTTATAATGACTAGCAATCCCGAAGACATAGGACAAGGAGAGCTAAGTGATGCTTTTCTTAGAAGAGTTGTGAGAATAAAATTTGAATATCCTGATAGAAGCCTAGAACTTGAAATAATAAAGTTGAGAACGAGTGATGTCGAAGTAAAGGTCCCAGATTCTCTCTTGGGTAAAGTATTAGAAACAGCTGAAAAACTTAGAGTACGAAGCACTCATAAGCCTGGACCCTCTGATACAGTTATGTGGATTAAGCTGGCAAAACTTGTAGCTCAACGTAAGAATAAGAGTATAGTCGATATTGATGACATTTTAGAGACAGCACCAATTGTACTAGTGAAAAGAGATGAAGATGAGGACGTTGTTAACGAAGTAGTGTATGAGGTCTTCGGTGTCCCATTGTGGAAAAGATAGATGTTAACACCCTTGCGTTGGAGATTTCCCAGCATATGAGGGAACAAGGTGTACCTATAGGTATTTCTGAAATAATAGATGCTATAATGATTACTAAGAATTATATCATCTTGAGAAACGAGAATATAAGTGAAGACGAATTAAGAGAGATATTAAGAAGCGTATTTGTAAAAAGAGACGAGTTCAATGAAGTTTTTGAAAAAGCGTGGAGAAAGACTATAGCAGATAGATATAGCAATAAAATAATTGAAGAAATACAAAAGCAAGTAGAACGTAGTTTAAACTATATAGGGCTAAGATATAATCAAAGATTTCGTAGTATAGAGAATATTCTTTCCAATATTCATAGGAAAAGAAGGCAGAAAGCAAAGGAGATAATAGCTTTACTAAGCCAGCTAGGTTTTATTAGAAAATCAAAGAAGGGATACTATGTTGTAAATAAAAATGAAGCAAAGAACATTGTAAATAATATGGCTAGAGAAGGTTATAGGAACCTCAGAGAAGCCTATAATAATATAGCAGTAAATGATTTACAAAGAGCCAGTAGTAGCTACATAAGGAAAAATCCGTTACGATATATGTACATTGATCTCGACGAGAGAAATCTCGAGAAAATAGAAACAAGTAAGCTTCTTGAACTGGGAATACAAGCATACAAGAACCAACAATTTAATATCGCAAAAAGAATCGCTAACACCCTAATGAGGAGAGCCGATCTTCTAGAGAAAATAGACAAAAGAGGCTTAGCATATATTAAAGACATGACACCATACCCTAACAATTTACTCTATCAAATAGTATTATCTAACCCTAGACTCGCCGAGATACTATTAAGAGAGAAACAATACAGTAGAGAATTATTGAGAAAAATAGCTTACAACCTGGAAGCTATGGATCCAGAGAAAGCCGAGAAGATACTTTCTATAGCTATTAAGCAAAAAGGATACGAGTTAAAAGATGAAATAACGTCCATGTTGGAGAACATTCCGCTTCAATATCTACCATTTATACCGAAATCCTTTGTTAGGAGCCTCAAAGGAAGCATTGGAAGAGAACTAGAATATACATTATATCTGAAGGAAGCTTATAGGTCACTATTAAAGGCAGTTGAACTCAGCAGTGAGGCTTACTTAGAATACGCAGAATCATTGATATCGAAGGCTGATAGACTTAAGAAAAAATATGGGATAAGAGATAAGAGATATCTTAGACGCCACGAAAAAACTCTTTATAATCTCTATAACATTGTTAAGAACTTAATAGAGCAAACAAGCGATATGAGTACATTAGAGGAAGTTTTAAAGAGTACTAGTTTTGATGCCTCATGGCACATACTGTCAAATATATACAATAATATAGAAAACAAGGAAATTAAGAGAAGGATACTGGGTATCGCCTTAAGACTATGGTATAGAGAAACTCGCTTAACTAGAACTAAAATTGTACGCGGAAAAGATCGGGGGAGGTTTCCCCGAGGAACTATGAATGTTAGATTAACTATTAGTAATGTCATTAGATTTCAGAGTAATCCATTAGTATATAATATTCCTAAAAGAATTAAGATGACTCAATTAGCTGTAGATATAAGCGGGAGTATGAGAAAGTACTCTCTATGGGCTCTTTTAACAGCCTCTGCTTTCTCTAGGTATATCTACAGAATAATACTCTTTAGCGACAAAACATACGTGATAGAAAAGAAGCATACTAGTAAACTCATAGACATACTCTTGGGCTCGGAGTTTAAGGGACTAACTAATATAACACAAGCCCTCCGCACCGCAACTAAAGATAGTAAGGTTAAAAGATTAATTATTTTAAGCGACCTAAAACAGACCATCAGAGATGAGGATCCAGTAGAATTCATATTAAGGCTCTATAGAAGAGGATGGCGCATTGCAGTGATTATGCCCCCAGATAACAATAATAAAGCTTATATTAAACTAGTAGAAAATAGTATCCCTACTTTCATTATAACTAAGCCTGAAAAAGCTGTTCGTACACTATATAAGGCTTGGCGTTTACTACATTAGTACATTGTATTACATTAAGTTATTTTTGAGGAGAGATAGTTTTTAACCCAAAACAACAAAGCCCAGTGTAAGAGGGGTAAGAACATGAAGGGGAGGGAACATATAACAGCTATCATATTATCGATACTAATAATATCATCTATGATAATTTACGCAACTGCACAACAATTATTCATAACTACAGATAAACCAACATATACAGCTGGCGATAGAGTGATCGTTAGTGGTTATGGTCCAGCAGACTCCATATTAGTAATGATGGTCTACCTTACAAATAAGACGCTTGATCTTGAGCAATTATCGCTTGGAGATACAGGAAACTTCACAATAACTTTACCAGCACTTAGCCTTGTTAATCCCGGTACATACACGGTATGGATTGCTGGTAAAGCTTACTCTAAGGGTGAGCTAGTTGGAGAGACAACAACGAGTTTTATATACATAATACCTGGTGCTGAAACTAATACCACGACACCCACTAATACGACAACTAACACAACCACAGCTACAACGGTAACTCTAACCGAAACAACAACGGTGACAGAAACACAAACAGTAACAGAAACATTAGTTAAAACAAAAACCGTAACGGATACTACGACGGTGACCCGAAACGTTACCATAACTGAAACAGAAACACAAACAGTAACAGAAACACAAACGACGACGGTAACAGAAACACAAACGGAAACAACAACTCAAACACAAACAATAACTCAAACACAAACGACTACAACAACAGAAACCCAGACAACAACAAAGACAACAACACTACTCAGAACAACTACCGAGACACAAACAGTAACGGCCCCAGCTCCACTAGCAGAAAAAATAGTATACTTAGTAGTAGGGTTATTTGTAGGAATAGCTATAACATATGCGATGAGAGTGCTTACAACAAAACAACAGTAAACCTATAACTTTTCCTACATAATTTTATTATTAGGTAACCATGAGCAAGATTCTCGCGAAATTAGATCAAAATGAGTCTCCGATACCACCTCCAGACAACTTGTTACTTAATCGTTATAAAGATATAGTTAAGGATATTAATCGTTACCAAAGGGGTGAATTATATGAGTACTTAAGAGAACTATATGCCGAATACGCGGGAGTTGACAAAGAATACGTGTGGATTCAGCCAGGAATGGATTTGTTTTTTGAAGATATACTCATAATCGAAAATAATAAGAGGATAATAGTTCCTTATCCTTCATACTTCTTGTTTATAGAACAAGTTAAACATTATGGGTATAATATAGTTAGAATACCATTAAATGAAAGATTTGTGCAAGAATTATCGATTGTTTCTAGAGATAAACCTAGTATAATATATATTGATAACCCCAATAATCCAACGGGAAAAATAATTGTTAGTAAGAATGACATAACATTGATTGCGGAAATTAATAGTGATAATATTTTCCTAATAGATGAAGCCTATTATGAGTTTTGTAACTATACTCTCAAAGATCTAGTCAAAGAGTACGATAATATTGTCGTTTTCCGTACCATGAGTAAAGCCTTCAGCTTCGCGGGAGGACGGGTAGCTTTTAGTATAATTAATCCTTCTCTAGCAAGGAAGGTATTCTATTATAATATTGTTCGTTTTAGATTATCAACTATTTCACTTGGTTTAGCCATAGCATTACTTGAAAATAAATCCTACATGAATGATATTGTTGACTTAATAAGAAGCGAGCGGAAACGTGTAATAAAAAGGATTAGAGAAATAGGATTACAAGTAAATAGTTCTTGTACTAATTTCATAATGGTTAATACTGGTATACCAAAAATAGCTGAACTCCTACAAAAGGAGGGAGTACTTGTAAAGGATCTGGGAAAAATCCTCGGAAGAGAATATCTCGGATACATTAGAGTTACTATAGGCATACCTCGTGAAAATAATGCTTTTCTATATGCCCTAGAAAAGATAATAGCAGAATGCAGTCAATCACGCTGTACAATTCACGATACAAGCTAATACAATGTGTTGAATACCATGGTATAGTAGGTAACTGGTAAGACAATAATATGTTATTTGAGGGCAACAAATAGTGAACTTCGTGTAGCTTTTAGACCTGGTTCTCCATGTTCTACTTTCTTACATGTTATGCTGAACTCACCCAGATAGTGTCCTATCATTTCAGGTGTTATTTTTACTGGTACGAACTCTTTTCCATTGTATACAGCTATTGTCAATCCCACCATTTCCGGTAATATAATCATGTCCCTTACATGTGTTCTAATTATAACCTTTTTACCTTGGGCCATTAGCTTACGTGCCTTTCTAATTTTCTCTAGCAAACGTCGCTGCTGCATCGTAAAGCCTCGCTTTATACTGCGACGCGCCCTCGCTGTGAGAAGCTCTATTAGATCATCCATAGGCATTAATAACAAGTCCTCTAGAGTCTTACCTCTAAACTTGAACTTCTTCCACTCGGACGGAACTTGCTGCATGTTTAAGAGTTTCTCCAAGCTAATTTTTGGCTGAAGTCCACCCGCCTTTGAAGCCACATTTAACACCTTGACTTTCTCGGTAATGTATCCTACTATCCGCACCTTTAAAGGCTTAATGCCAGAGAAGTATTTAAGTCTTAAGAACAAGAGAAATGAGAGGGATGAAGAAGCTGACCTGCAATGAATGGTGATTAATGGAAGGCAGTCCCACTGACCCACAAAAGGAGATAGACATGACAAGACAACGTAAGAGCGAATTACGCGAAGTCTTAAGTAGAATCTGGTGGTCTGCTGATAAAGAAAAATGTTTCATCGTTATACTGCATAGAGGTGCTCCTAAGAATAGGAAAGTACTTGCTGTAAAAGACATAGATGAGATAAAAGCAGGTTACTTGTTTGTTGATGATCTCCAAATACCTATTCATAGGATTATCGAAATAATATGCAATGGTAAAACTTTGTGGAAACGAAAAAAGATTTAGTTAATATTACATGGGTTGACTATGATCATTAGCCTACCGGGTAGTCGTCGGGTACCTTTGCTCTGAAGTACTTGCCTGTCTCTGGGCTCTTGAAGAGGCCTATTTTAACGCCTTTTCTGCCTTTTGGTGCTAGCACCCAAGCCTTTACTGGTGCTATTTCTACTTCCTTTCCTGTAGTTGGGTCCTTTACCTTTACGGGTGGCTTGCTCATACATTCTCACCTATCTTTGCTTTATTCAAGTATATAGATATGTTATTTTAAAAGTAAATGTTATGGTTAAAGGTAATTAACTCACCTTATTGTATATTCAAGGTATCACCTAATCTATAATTAAAGGTTTCCTTTAATATGTATTTACACTCTCATGTTTACATTAAGAAGCATAAAGCAATACAAAATTGATGTGCGTACATCAATTTACAAAATGATGTTGATATAACCAATATAATAAGTAAAGTATCATTAAACCTTTTAACCTTCCATGTATCTACTAGCTACCACGACAATAGCATACTTGGGGGTAAAGATGGGGAAGCGAATAATAGTACAGAGACGTGGGCGTGGGACTTCAACATTTAGGAGTCCCAAACACATACATGTAGCTCCGGCAAGATACCCCGTATTACCACTCGATGCAACATTGAAGGGCCGAATAGTAGATCTTATACATGATCCAGGTCGTTATGTCCCGTTAGCCCATATAGTTCTTGAAAACGGCGTTGACTTCTATATACCAGCAGCAGAGGGCGCTTATAAGGGACAGATAGTATATATTGGACCTCAAGCACCTATAGCCAATGGCAATATTTTACCTCTCGGCAATATACCGGAGGGAACACAAGTCTACAATATAGAGTTACGACCAGGTGATGGAGGCAAGATTGCGCGACAAGCTGGCTCCTATGGCATAATTATAGGTAGAAGCGGTAACAAGACAATAGTGCAGCTCCCGAGCGGTAAAACTAAAATGATAGATAACAAGTGCAGAGCAACAATAGGAATACCAGCTGGTGCGGGAAGAGTAGAGAAGCCGTTATTGAAGGCTGGTAACGCTTATCATAAATGGAAACGAAAGGCAAAGAAATGGCCTATCGTAAGAGGAGTTGCAATGAATGCTGTATCTCACCCCCATGGCGGTGGTAGACATCAGAGCCCCAGCTTCCCGACAACAGTAGCTAGAGAGACTCCACCAGGGAGAAAGGTTGGCCATATAGCAGCAAGAAGAACTGGGAGACGAAAAGGCTAGAATACTTATTTCATGCTGTGATGACTATCCCCGAAATGAATTATATGATTACACACGAGCGTGCTGAGCTCATATATTTATTCTCAATCATATTATATGCCATCTAGTTTAAATAAAGTTTTAAGAAATATTAACATGCACGAGAGCCTTGGTGCTATCTCCTATATTGTTAGATAAAATATTTAATGGAGAATATTTATTGGATACAAGTGGTCTAAAACTACATGTACATAAGATATACAAACTTCGCTCTGCTGGAAGACTTCTCACATATGAGCGTAGCCTACCAGAGTACGAGGAAATAGGTACAGAAAACGGTGATGTTTATCGTCTCAACAAGGGAGCATATATAATTAGATACAAAGAATACGTTAAAGTACCTATTGATACAATAGCCTTAACGATACCTAGATCAAGTCTCCTCAGAATGGGTGCTACAATACATACTGCTGTATGGGATGCGGGCTATGAAGGGCAGGGTATAGGCTTGCTTGTTGTGTTTAACGAACACGGAATATACATTTCTAAAGGAGCCCATGTGGCCCAGTTAGTGTTTTTCAAAGTTTTAGGGAAAAGCATCTTGTATAATGGAGTATATAAGGGTGAAAGAGGATAACTCCAAAATTCCAAGTTAGAATTATTTATTGTGAGAAAACAAGCCTACAATATACCTAGTCTTGACGCTATGTCTGACGCATTGTATTCTGGCGCTAATTTTATGTATGCTTTCTTCTCTCCTCTCGGAGTTATCAAGGTATTTACTTTGACTACCTTTACATTAAATATTTTTTCTATCGCATACTTTATTTCACTTTTAGTTGCATTGCGGTCAACAATGAATGTCAGTATATTATCTCTTTCCAGTAATATTAGGGCTTTTTCTGTATGTAGAGGTCTAATGAGTATTTTACTTGGATCCTTCAAGGCTTTGACACCTCGAATTTCTCGGCTATTTTATTTAATGCACTAAGCGTGAGTAATGTTAGTCTACCAGGTACTCCTCCGGGTGCTAGGTGAAGTATATTTAGCTGATCCGGCGTTGTTATGTCTATGCCTGGTAAGTTTCTTAGAGCATACCTTACGGGGCTTGAGTAATCACCTATTACTACTAAGATACTCTTACCAACCTTATATCTACGTCCCCGCATTTTTCCTTTACCAGCTCTTATCTTCTTTCTTTTTGCAACCCTTTCGACATCATTCCATAGATTTAACTTTTCGAGAATTTTCTTCACTTCTCGTGTTTTTACTATTTTTTCAAAATCATCAACAACTATTATCGGCAATGTACTATTACTTATAATATGTCCCCTCATTTCTACTATGTCTTTATATGCGGTTGCCGCTAAAGCTGACATAATCGCTAATTTCATTTCCTTTTTGTTTATTTGTTCATGGATCTTCTTTCTCGTTGTTGGTGGGAAAGCCAAGTGTCCTCCTACTGCCGAGTTTATGAATGCTGCTCTTCCTATACCTGGTATTCTTGGCACGCGTGCGATGCCCAGTCCTATTCCGAAGCTACGTGCAGATGTTCGTTTACCAGCAAGCGGATCCCGGCCCTTCGGCTGCAACTTTGCTGTGAATGCGCTTAGGTAAGCTCTTTTTATTAAGTCCTTTCTTATGGGCATACCAAATACTGGTGGTAATTTTATCTTTGATACCTCCTTACCTTCTAGATCATATACTGGAACTATCGGTGTATCCTTTAAGTATAGTGACATATACATGGCTATGCACCTTGTTTACTCTCTAAGCTTATGTATGTTATTGTTGGAGGTCTTGTAGGCTCCCATGGAGTCTTTCGTATTGGATGTCTTAATATTACTATCCTCTTACGTGGACCAGGAACGCTTCCGTGAAGGAGAACATATGTACTCTTTACAATACCGTAACCTATGAATCCTCCTTTCGGAGTAATCTCGTAGCCGTCGTCTCCTATCTTTAGTATTCGTTTATTGTATTCTGTTCTATGATGATATCCGGTTTGACCTGGCTGTGGAACCGGGCTAACTGCTCCCATTGCTGGACTTCGAGATCCTACTTTCCTACTCCCCTTTCTATGCTTATGCCACCTTGGCAATTCTTTTACACCAAACCTCTTTATTACACCTTGGAAGCCCTTGCCCTTAGTCACAGCTATGACATCAACAAATTGTCCTTCCCTAAAGACATCACGGATCGTTATCTCCTTTCCTAAAATACTTTCAGCATACTCCAATCGTTCTTGTATGCTTGATCCTCCACCTATTTTTATCTCAATTATATCGGGTTTTTTCTTACTTAATCCTCCCGTGAGCTTTGGTTGAGTGGCCATGATCACTCTTATATCTGCTATTTTATCTATATTATCGTGTATTTTCCTTAACTTCTCATTGAATCCCTTTAAGTTAAGTCTTGGGACAACCCTATGTAATTCGAGAGAGCTGATCATTGTCTTTAATTGTTCTTTGTTTAGATCCTTCCTTTCTACTATTTCCTCCGGGTTTACCCATGCTTCGGTAAATGTTAATAGTCCATGATTAGGATCATACCTGTATGCACGAATAGCAAGAGGTATCATAGGTGGCGCTTCTAAAACAGTTACGGGTACAAATATTTCTGCTGAGGGTGGCAACAAGTTCTTAATATGCGGCTCTATGTCTGGCTTATCGTAGATTATATATGCATGAGTCATCCCAGCCTTATAAGCAGCAAAAGCAAGCAGTAGAGGCTTTGGTGATTTCACTTCAGGCCAACTTCTAATCCTTGGCACTATGCTTGCTGCTCTCTTTCTAGGTCTAAGACCTAAGCTTCCTCTTCTCGGCGCATTCTTTTTCCTTGCACCCATTGAACAGCACCTTTAGTTCGCAGTATCAAGGAGTAAGTTTCTGAGGTTTATAAATGGTACTAGTATTTAATAGTTATTGCTCTAGTAGAAAATCTATTATAGATAATACTATTGGTAGAGCCTCCTCTGTACGTATGGTCTTTGTTCCTTGCTTTTTAACAAAGTTTACAGTGTAGTCAACGTGGTCTTCTAGGTTTAATCCTATATCGCTGAAAATATCATATAGCCCTTTGTATGGTCCTCCAAATAGTATCAATATATTGTCTTTATTTTTAATAGTTGAGAGTAAAGTATCTTTTATTTCACCTATATACTTACCATATTTGCTTGTTGCAATTACCAGGCTGTTGTTTCGCTTATATTTCGTTAATACGTCTAGGATATTTTTACTTACCTCAAAATCGAATCCCCAATAAACATCGACCTTATTTTTACTTTTTTTAATGCTTATCTTCAAAGGTTTGATTTTTTCAATAAATACTATTACTTTTTCTCCCTTTCTTAGATTATAATGGCCAGTATCCTTCCTCACTATTAGCGGTTTTTTTAAACCTATATCTATATGAACAGATTTATCCGAAATCCTTGTGATTATCCCCTCTCTATATTCTCCTTGTCTGAGTTCTGGTTGAACTATATGGCTGGGTATCTGTAGTGGATTAAGCACACCTACATAGCGAAGTAAAGGCTTCTTCTTTATAATGGTTTTACGTAGGTATGGAGGTGTTAGTATGTAGTCTATAATTTCTTTAAATATTCTAACATCTCTTTTACTAGTGTCACTATCATAGTACACAATTAATTTATCTACTCTGAAAATTGATAAGAATCTAGCTATTTTACCCAAGGTTAATGTTTTTTCTCTTAATGACGGGATAATAGATAGTATAGAGCCAGGTACAGCTACTATCATTTTGTTATTCTTTCTTTTCTCAACAAAAAAATCCATTGACCCCCCACTACTATTTCTTACGTTTCTTTGCTTCCTTCTCGACTGACGTTCGTTTCTTCTCTTTTTCTAAATTCATGAATAGAGATGTTCGCTGTCGTCCTCCCATATCTCTCACCACTCCACGATGATAATTATGATTTACCTCGGTATTATAAACTTATATGTGAACAATGACGTATTCATACAATGATGTTAGATTTAGATGACGAGTTTGCCGAGTACTGAGAGATGATGACAAAAGAAGACTGACGCCTCATCATCTTCTTGCTCAGTGCTTGCACCCTTCATCAGATAAATCAGCAACAATAGATATTCTTTCAAGGGAAACATAAATATTTCTAGTTCATTGTATGTTAGTTTAGGAGGGTACAAATATATGAAGTTACAATCTATAAAATTATATAGAGTATACATTACATTTAACAAAGAAGAATTAATTCATAAAATTGTAGGTAAGCTAGAGGAAAAATACAATCCAAGAAGAATTACAATAACAAAGAGTAAGAATGTAAGAGACTTCGTTTATCTAGAAATCGAAGTACCAAGACAAGGGATAGAGAAAGAAATAGAGGAGATGTTTAAGAGTAACGGAATAACTTCAGTAAAAGTAGATGTACTTGAAATTAAGAAACCTTTATAAATACATTATATTAAGTAGTGTCAGATACGGCTGCATTAATCATAGCTCATTTAAGCCCGCCTCTCATCATCCACTACAGGATAATGATGTAATTAGTCTTCCTCGAATACATTAATACTGTTATTTTTCGGGAACTATTTTTACCCAAATAGGTCTTTTTGAGCCCTTTATTATGATTGCTGCTTCGCCTACACCTAATTTACTAATTTTTTCTAGTTCCCTATGGGTTAAATCAAAGGATTCCTTTATATCATTTATGTATTCTTTTGTATTTGATCCAAATATTACGAATACACTTGAATTGTCTACTATAGTTTTAGAAAGATCACGTAAAAGTTGACTTGTTGAAAAGACGCCTATTCCAAGACTACGTCCTTCTCTATAGAGTGTGCTAAGTGCATTAGGGTTAATATTTCTCAAACGCCAGGCTTCATCAACGAGAACGAGCTTCTTGAACTTACTTAATGGCGTACTCATATTCTTTTCATAGAGTAGTACTATTGATGATAACAATTCTTTAATGTAATCGGGATAATGCTCCAAATTAAGTATATATGTCTTTTTAAACTCTCTTAGTAGCATATCGTGTTTTGCTTCATTATCAATTAGAGTATTTATTGCTTCTATGATATGATCGTAGACATCGCTACGTGATCCCATACGGGAGAAATACTTGTTCTTAGAAAGTTCTCTTTCTATAGAAGATAGATCTTTGTTTCCGAATATTACTTGTTGTACAACTCTAAAGATTATATAAGATTCTGCTCTTTTTAAGCCAAATATACTTGATAGTATTCTAGCTACATCAAACACCCATTTATTTATGTCGAAGCCTTTATTTCTATAACTTTTTAATAGAGATTTAAAGTCTACGCCATAGACTATGAGATCATCGTCTGCAACATAACGTGCCATATCACCTTTAAAGTCTATAGCAGCTACGCTATAACCCAATAGGTGAGCTCGATAGAACATTGAAGCTAGTAATGTGGTCTTACCTTTTCCCGTAGGGCCAATAACTAGTCCGTGATACTTTAAGTGCTTCTCTGGCGAAAGCATTATCGGCTTGCCTAATACCATGTCGTATCCTATATATACACCTTCTAAGTCTAAGTCAATTACATTAGATTCATTCCTACTTATTGGCAGTAATGCGCCACCGCTATTACCAATTATTAGGATTGATTTTCTCTTATCAACTACGATTTTTCTATCCATTACTGGTATTACAGTTTTGTAGTCTACTATATTTTTTGGATTAACTATATAGGGCTTCAAGGAAAGGTATGTATCTATTAATTCCATTAGAGTAGATGTCTCTTTTTCTAGAATATCCTCTATAACGTCACATTTACCTACTACTTTAATTATGAATAACAGCATAATCCTATAGACATTTTTACTATTCAATAGATTATCATGTATCTTTTCAAGTACTTTAAGTTCCCTCAATTTTTTTACATCGTTTCCACCTAGTTCTAATAACACTCTTAGCTTATTCATTTTTGATTCTATTCTCTTTAATAGATCAGTATACGATTCACTGATTTTAATATACATCATTGTTATATTATCACTAAGCAAGGAGAGAAATGAAGAAAAATTATTCATGTATTGTTCTATTTTATCCAAGTGTAAAGAAGATAGCGTATTTAGTGGATCTTGAACTGCTATGAATCGTAATCCTAGGCATTCGTTTTCTCGGACTTTTATTATGAGTGAGTTATTTAAATTATCTATATGTAATTCGTAAGCATTATTGTTTTTCTCTACTTTGTTTTTAATTATTCTTTCCTTTACTAGATGAAGTATAATTTTTATCACCTTAAAACATTCTTAACGGTATTCGTGGATAACGACCACCAAGCAATAACGCAACCCCATATGATATTACTGTGAGTAGAACTAGATACGACGATGGCAATATAATTGACGAAAAGAAATAATACGACGATGAGTACTCAACTAATTCCAATATATTGGAAGTATTCATTGTATCTCTTATATAATATACTTCAATTACATCTTTGTCTAAACTAACTTGTCTGCAACTATCATTTAGGAGAACGGATATATTCCATAGTCCTTTATCCAGCTTTATCTTAAGATAATGTAATTCATTAGCATACCACTCTGTACTATCTATCGTCACCCTATCGTAAGAAATTATAGAATTATTTAATAGAATTTCTATATTACTATTTCCACTCCACGACATTATTTCGTACACGCCCTTCTTGCTTACATTCAATAACAAGAGTATCTCATTTGATTTGAGAACCTTGAAGTTCTTTATACTCGCATTCCATACATTGAGTAATACTAGGCATGGAGAAGCATATAGTATTCCGGGAACATGGATATTTATAGTACATGATGTATTATTAGTAGGAGATTTCATTGAATTACAAGTAAAATTATTGATAAAGCTGTGGGGTATAGTATCAAATAAGTATCCTAGATATTCAACTTTCATCTTATAGTAATTACTTGGAGAGCCCTTATAGGGAAAGGATGCATATATAGTGCCATTTGGGTTAGCAATATATTTTGCAAGTAATGATCCGTTTATTGAGTAAAGATATAATATAGATTGGGGAACTATACTGCCATTATGACCTTCAATTATATAACGTGGAAATGATACACCGTAAATGTATGCAGCAGTACTAACTTCTTGTGATTGAGCAAAGCTTTGGACAAATAGAGGGAGTAAGGGTAGACCTAAGTAGAATACTATAGAAAATGATATTAGAATAGCACCTGCAGTACGGGCTATACGAAACGGTACAGCAAATAATGCTATTCCTAAAGCTATTAGTTTAGTGTAGTGCAAGCGAATAATCATAGCTATAAGCTGTATTAATAAAAGTGATGTGAGCGAATAAGATAGAAGCGAGTAAAGGGGACGGAAGAAATTTGGTATAAACCCTAAACTTAAACGCGTTAACATATTTCCTACTAACTGGATAAAGAACATTAGCGAGAAAATTGAGGATATTACAGCATTAGTCCATGCAATAAAATCGTTCCATGATAAATTTAATGTTGAAAATATATAATTAACAGCTTGTATCAATATATTGAAACTAAATATTAGGATAGCAGAAAATATACCATCAATAATTAGTAGGGGTCCCCACCTCTTTATACCATACCACGGTATTGGTAAAGCATATATAAGTACGCCCAAATAGTATGATAGAACTGCAAGATTAAACGCCACTAATAAAAACCAGTCGTTGAACAATACTACTACACCTTATTACGGCATTGGTGGTTCTGGAAAAGGCATGGAAATCATTGATACAAGATACGATATTATAGCAAACACTGTACTACCCATCGCTAACCAGAAAGCTGCAATAACAGAATCTTCTATTATATCTTGACCCGTCCTCTTAACTCTTATGAAGGGTATTGGGGAACCACGTATAGCCCAACCAATTATCCATGACAAGAAAAATAAAACCCAGGCGATTGCACTTACTTGTATAGTTAAACTCCTTATAAGTTCAATAATATCCATAATACCCCTATTTT
>JALVFK010000006.1 GCA_027030065.1 Desulfurococcales archaeon
TCTCCCTCTACATTAATGGGTGGAAAGCATTATTCTCCTACTACTGGATAGATAGATTCAAAGACAGTTTAGAAGGATTCAAAGATAAGCCAATGTTCATAGACGATCTATTGGGTTCTCTCATAGGCTCTATTCTAAGCAGAATATACGATAGATACCTTACGCGACGGTAATAGGAGATGAAGATAATCGTAATGGCGGGTGGAAGAGGTAGTAGGCTGGGAGGCGTAGAGAAACCCCTACTCAACATATGTGGTAGGAAGATAATTGAGAGAATAACGAGTATAGCCTACAAGCTATCACCTAACGTATCAGTAGCTGTATCAAAACACACGCCTAAGACAAGGAAATGGTGTTTGGAAAACAATATAAGTATAATAGAGACTCCTGGAGAGGGATACCCCAAAGACATAGGCTACATACTCGAGAAAACCAGTACACCAATACTCTTCCTACCCGCCGATACTCCTTTCCTCACCTTGGATTCTCTAAGATACTTCGTAGAGAAAGCATTAAGTATAGATACAGGTATAGTAACCCTAATCGTCTCAAAGCAATGTTTCCCCCAGCAGCTATCCAGCCCAAACCCGTCTCCCATAGGGATATCTCTATTCAAAAACAAGCACGGGTACTGGGCAAACATAGTAATGTGTAGGTTCCCCGACCTCCTAGACATCGATACACCCGGGGAACTAGAATATGCTCGGAGGTTGTGCAGGCATGAGGTATCATGGAGGTAGTGGAAGAGTAAAACAGAAAGGAGTACTAGACTTCAGCATAAATACTAATCCCCTAGGAGTTCCAATCGAACTAGAAAACGCTATAGCTGAGTGTAGTGCTAAGGAAGTCTACTCCAGGTACCCAGATTACGATTACATTGAGTTGAAGAGAGCTATAGCCTACTTCTACGAAAACATAGACTACAACAACATTATACCGTGTAATGGGGCTGCAGAAGCATTAAACCTAGCCATACTATCTCTAAAACCCAAGACACTGATAATAGTGAGTCCAAACTATGGTGATCTAGACTACGAACTACTATGCAGGAGCCTGGGAATCAAATGTATTCACTACGAGATGATGCCGATAGGAGAGCGATTCATACTAGACATAGAGGGACTAATAAGTGAGGCTCGAAGCAAGCCTAAGCCCACAATAGTTCTAAGCAACCCTAATAATCCAACAGGCACGGTTATCCCGGTTAAAGACATAGAGGATACAGCGAGAGAACTAAGGGGGAAAGCCTTCATAGTAGTTGATGAAGCCTACGCCGAACTCTCTTCAAGTTATACTGGTCTCCTCGGAAGATACCTTGATGAAAACATAGTAGTAGTTAGAACCTTCACCAAAGTATTTAGTATCCCTGGGCTGAGAATAGGATTCCTCTACACAGAGTCAAAGAAGGCATTGGAGAAAATTGATGGGATAAGACAGCCGTGGAACGTCAACGCTATAATAGAGTGTGCATTAAAGAAGACTCTAACAAGCTATCGTGAGAGTCTTTGGAAATATATTAAGGGATCCCAAGCATTCATAGCATTACAAAGAGTAGAGTTAACCGAGAAACTACGCCACCTCGGATACCGTGTCTACGAGTCTAATGCAAACTTCCTATTACTAGAGCACGAGTGGATAGATTCTATTGAATTATATAACATGCTACTGCGTAGGAATAGAATAATCGTGAGACCAGCCCACACATTCCACGGCTTAACACGACACCATACTAGAGTAGCAGTTAGGAGGAAATGGGAGAACGAGTTATTGGTGAAAGCTCTTGCAGAAACAACTCCAAGCAACGGGTAACCCGGTTAAGGGGTTCCTCGCTCTCTTATCCTTTCTCACAATCATACCATCCGGGGTCTACGACCTAGTTTTAGCGGCTAGGTACTTCTACCTTGTACCTCTTGTAGGCTTATTGGAGGGAGCTATAGTTGTAGCACCCTTGTATACGAGTCTTCCAGTAGAATTGAAAACAGTGTTAGCCCTATCTCTATCCTACCTCGTAACAGGCTTCAACCATCTAGACGGATTCGCTGATTTCGCTGATGCAATAGCTTCTAGAAGGAGAGGTAGAGAAG
>JALVFK010000007.1 GCA_027030065.1 Desulfurococcales archaeon
ACCATAGATTTCACGAAAAGCAATTAACGCTTCACGTAGATACCGTGACTCAATATTTGAGAGCAACTCGTGTTCAAAATTGATATAGAGTACTGGCTCTCTACCCCTAAGCTCTCTTATAAGCTGATAGAAATAATACGTCTTACCAGTCCTCCTCGGACCAATAATCGACACTACATTGTATTCCTTAACTCTAAGCTCTCTCTCAACAAGTTCGGGGAGCCCTCGTTCCTCGAACTCCAATATAATAGTCTTAAATACATCCCGCCAACTAGTACTATAAACCAATAAACCACCTACACCACGACTAGTATACTGAACAAATCCATTAAAAACTTGTCCACTAAACTGAACAAAAAATAATACTATAAAATGAGAAAACATAATAGGGGATTCAACACTCTAAGTCCTTTAGAATACTCCTCAGTTCCTTGAAAGGTTTAAGACACTGCTCTTCCGAGAACCTCCTACGCCGACAATAAGTAGGGAGCACAGAGAATACCAGGTACTTGACTTCAAGATCATTAACTTTATCTGGTAATCTGATTACACTGCCGTGAAGTTTTGTGATCCCACCGTCTGCTATGAGATTATAGCTTCTATATATACTTCTGATGAATTCTAATGCTTTACTACCCATTACGACTATTATTTCTGGATTAATCTCTCTAAGATCATCTACAGTAATCTTATACTTAGCGCGCTGATACTCCTCGCCACCTTTCTCTAATGGACACTTTATAGTGTCCTCTAGATAAAATCCAAGGTCTCTAAACTTTTCTAGAAACTTCCTCCAATCCTGTATATTAAGACATTTGAACCCTGCATCTACAAGAAGCTTCTGTAGTATTGCTGGAAGAGTGTTTTTATTCATTGAATTCTTTTCATCATAATAGATGAAGTTTTCTATATTCTCAGGCGGAGCTTCGGCTAGGAACAATACCTTTACTTTCTGTGGCCTATACTTTCTTCTATATTTTTCATAGATCTCACAATCAGTATTTTGTTTTGGAGTCAATGCATTCTACCCGTGTTATTATATAATAGAATCTCTATATAAAAATCACGTCCGATAACGAGGATTCTCAGAGCCTTCCCAACATGGAGAGATACCTATGCTCTAGCTATAATCATCACGAAGGATATTTAGTTTTACCATGGTTAGGAGTCCCGAACGGCTACTATGTTGTATCTGGTTAGGTTTAGTGAACCAGAGTTCATCTTTTATTTTTCTATTATAAGCAATCCTATATAACGGTGATAAGGTAATGGGAAAGCCAGGTATAATATTAGCAGTAGTATTAATAGCAGTAATCATAGCGGGAGGTCTAGCATATTTCCTATTATTCAAGAGCAAAAGTGGTGGGATAGTAAATATTACTAGTGTAACATTATATGTTGATCCTAATAGGGTTACGGAGCTAAAGACACCAATAGAAGTACACTTAGGCGTATACAATAGTTTCCCAGTAAATGTTGATATCAAGGAGGGGAAGTTAACATTAGTTATCGATGAATTGAATTTAGCTAAGATTAATATTCCAAGCCAAGAAGTTAAGAAAGGCGATAATGATATAATATTAAACACAGTAATAGATAATACCCTATTAGATGAATTCTGGTACCGTCATCTAAGCAATGGAGAAAAATCGAATATGACGTTAAACGGCTACATAGTATTTGATACACCAGTGGGAGGATTAAAGATACCCGTAAAGTATTCTAAGGTTATACAGACACACATGTTTCCTGTAGAAAAAGAATTGAACAGAGAATACGATCTAGGAGTAGCTGGTAAAATAGTAGTCGAAAAGATAAAAGTTGATCTAGCAGACATAACGCCGTCAGAGACGAAGCTAGGAGCTAGTATAACTATTAGGAACGAGCTTAAACATATACCATTATATGTAAAGGGATTAGTCTTTAGACTAGAACTACCCGACGGAACAATACTGGGTAGCGGTGAACAACAAGGTGTTAAATCAATAGCAGCTGGTGAAACTGATACAATAGTATTCGATATAGTTCTCGATAATTCTAAGATACCAATACTATGGTATAAGCATATCAGGAATAGAGAAG
>JALVFK010000008.1 GCA_027030065.1 Desulfurococcales archaeon
GAGGTTTTCTCCCCAAAGATTTTCAATAGGAGAGGGTTGTTATCGTGAGAGCTAAAAAGGGTTATTACTCTATATCTTTTATCGGACTTTATCCCCTTTTTGCCCGTTTTTAGCCTCAATATTCTTAGGAGTAGTTTTGCTAATTGGTAGCTACTCTCTATATTTCTTAAAGAATTATAAAGAGGGTAGAAAGGTTGAAAAGTAAAAAAGGTTGATTTTTTAGTTATAATTTTAACGCCTCCAATTGTGAAGCCTCCTTTTGCTTCCTTTGGTTTCATTGGTGGTAGGACTAGGAGATATTGGATAATGGCAAAATGAACTTTGCTCTCCTGTCCTTTCTCTCAAATTTTAATAATGCAACATTAGCTTCTTTATTCTTAAATTTTTCAAATATGAATTTTCATTTTGCAACTTCTTTTATATATTTACATATATAACCCCTAATTTTTAGTCATTTTTTGCCACATGTCATCTTTCAACCATTGAAAGAGGTAGCTTTCTTTTTTAATCCGTAATTTCTACGGTCTTTTTTATTTTGCCATCTATCTTGCAATATCTCTATCTCTTTACCCCAAAACTTAATTTTTTCTGAATTTTCCTAACGTGTAAATAGTTCCTACATTATAAATAAGACCATCAAAAAAAAGAACAACCCAAAAAATTTCTCCTTTCAAAGAGAGAAAAAATTGATTTTTACCCCAAAACTTAATTTTTTCTGAATTTTCCCAACGTGTAAATAGTTCCTACATTATAAATAAGACCATCAAAAAAAGAACAACCCAAAAAATTTCTCCTTTCAAAGAGAGAAAAAATTGATTTTTACCCCAAAATGTCAGATTTTTACTTCAATTCAATCCTACCCCCCTTTCAAGAATACCGATGAAATCGATGTTCTGGAAGCATTTTCAATATGTAATATATCTATTTAGGATATATTGACTTTATGGAAAAAACCCCCTATAATGTCCCCAAAAAGAGAAAAAAGCAAAGGAGATGAGGTGGGTAGAAGAAAGAAAGAGAGCAAAAAAGAAAACATAGAACTAACTCCAAAACAAATAATGGAATTCCTCTCCTATAATAAAGGAGTGAAGCGGTTCAATGTGAATAAAAAAAGTTGGTATAAGAGCGACAAAATGACTAAATCACAATTGGAAATAAATATAACCGTAGTAATTCAATATTTCACGGGGTTGAGAATGAACGAGGTAGTTAAATTAACCTACAACCAATTAAAAGACCTTGCCTCTTCTAAAAAAATACGAGTAACTCTCTCCAAAAGTAAAACCCCAAAAACAAGACTAATTAGCATCTCTCCAAAAGATAGAACCGCTAGACAATTAAAAAGTTTGTTGGCAAAAATGATAAAAGAATGGTTGCAATATAACCAACCTTATTTGGTGGTCTCCTCCAATATGAAACCAAAAGAGAAGATACTAAAAAAGAAAAATGGCAAAGAATACAAAACCTACTATTACCCTTATATCAATAATTTCAATGCACGGGTTAATAAAAAACTGAGAGAATTTCTATCCTACAAAGAGGCACAGGGAGAAGAGATATTGCCCCCTCATATCGAAAAACTGACAACTCATGCATTTAGAAATAACTTTATTGTTAAACTCTATCGTGTAACCAATAATGACCTTAGCAAAACAAAAACCATTATCCAACATTCGGATATTAAGCTAACGGATAGATACATCACTAAATATATAGCTAATGATGTATCTATCCCCATTTTTTGACAAAGTAGAACTATGAAGATTGGGAGAATTGATGAGGTAGAAAAATACTCTCTTAGAGGCTTGTAGAGGGCTTACACAACCCCCAAAAGAGCTTATAAGTCGTTTTTTAAACTATTTTGTTTTTTTCCTTATGAAGGAGATACCCTTCAATCAATTTGTTTTTATCAAAATCGTATTTTTGGCAAACATCTAACAAACTTTTATCATTCAATCCCAATAAAATCTCCCTAACCTCATCGTTGTCAATCGAATTGATGAGGTTAAATATTTTAGAAAAACTTCTCTCCTTATCCCAAAAAACGGCTTTTTTTGAAGCGTCGTTATCCTCTTGTGCAATATTGAAAATAGAAGCTATTGAATATCTCCTAGCATAGGTAATAACCGCCCCGATAGATTGTGCTTTACTTAAATGAGAGGAAAAATCAACCTCCATAGAGATAAAATCTTTCAAATATCCTCCATCTTCTGATGCTAACAAAGAGGTAATAGAAACAATTATCCCTCCATTGTCGTTAGTGTTGGTGTTTGGAAATTGGGTAAAAGACAACCCCGCCTCTCCTAAAAGAGGATTAATTAATTCTGTAAGTTGTGAAAGTTCGGCATATCGATAATTATACCCCTCTTTATTTTTGGAAACATTTTCTATCTTCTTATGAATTTGGCTTAATCCATTTACCAATGCACTAGTTAAATTAAACTCTAACATCTAAAAACTCCTTTCAATCGTTTTAGGTTCTTAGTCGCAGGGTGCCCCTTAAAAAGGGGGTTTCCAAGCCTCAATCTCTCTCTATCCCTCTAATGTGAGAGAACATAAAAAACTAAGTGAAAATATGGTATAATTAGAAAGGTGTTAGGTCTCTCAATTCTTCAAGATTTTTCTCTTCTAACCGCTTTAATGCATTTAACTTATTAGTTAGAGTTTTTATAAATTCCTCTTTCTCCTCTAAATTGTCAAAGAACCATTGGAACTCTTTTAATATATATGTCAATAGATGTTTTTCGGATAAGAAACTTCTATCAAATTCCTTTAATCCCAACTTCTTTAAGACTTGTTCATCTTCAAAATCTGGATTACTATTTAATAGGTTGCCAATTTTGATATACCCGTTAATTTTCCTTCTTATTGATGGAGTGGTAAGTTTTGCGATATGGTAACCCCTCCATATCTCTTTATTGAGTTCTCCTAATGTTCTATTTTGGAATAGGAATATATAGAAATAGTCATAGGTATATCTAACTCTCTTATATGCTACTTGTCTTGTATCCCTATGTTTGGCATCAAGTTTATACCTTACTTCTTTCCATTCTTTGTTGTAGTTGTCTTTTAGATATTGGAGGCTTAACATCGTTGATATAGCTTTATAGCTATGATACTTATTGTATGCCTTATTTTTGATAGCTACCCCCAAATTTAACCCAATATCTCTCTTATTAAATCCAAATATTAAGCTATCTACTATATTGTTAGATAGGTCTTTAATTGGTTCTGGATAGTGTTCTAATTGTTTATTTACCTCATCGATAATAACGGCTTGATTAGTTTTTTTCATATTTACAAGATAGAGACTTGTTACATCTGAACGTTTATAAGTCTCTTCTCTTATTGCCTCTATGTTTCCATTTAGAAAGTCCCTTATCTCTTTGTCTTCATCTTTTTTCTCATAAAAAGAGTATGTAACACTTTCGAAACTTATATAATCTTTTGCCAAATTGATAAATTGGAGAGGGGTAATTAGTTGGTTGAAGTTCTCTTTTATTAGTTGTTTTTTCTTATTAACACTCTCTACATCTTTGGTAGATATTCTTGAATATATTTTCTGATACTCTAAAAGAGGTTGATTATCTAATGCTCTGATTTTGTGTAGGTAGATAGATAATTTTCCATTGGCTATATTGTGTCTTTGATAATTTTTCCCTGCTATCTTTTGAGAGAATGATTTTATTTGGTCTTGGTTGTTTATATCTATGTCTAAACTATCCAAATCGTATCTAATTGTAAGGTCGGTTTTCTGGTCTTTTAGATTTACTATCTGATATTTTTCTGGTGTTATTACCTTTAAATCACAATTAGGATTATCTCTTAACCTACTCCAAAACTGTATAGAGGAGATGAGGTCTGTATTTACTGCTATTGCTACATCTATCCCCGTGTTAAAGAAATTTACTCCAAATTCTGTAATGCTGGTTGTAATGATGAGGTCGTTTTCTTTCCAAAATTCCTCCCCTATCTCATTATTCATTTTGGATAGGGTTGTCTTATTGATTAAAGCTACCTTCTTATTTGGCAACTTTCTTTTTATTAGGTGTTTCAGATTTACACTCTTTTCATTGTTATTCAACAATACTAATACTTTCTTTCTATCTTTTAGGAGAGGGATTATCTGGTGGAATACAGGTAATTCTACTTTTATACCTCTCGGATATTGAATATATTCTATATTTTTGAATTGGAGGGTTTTTCCTTGTATGTTGATTATTCGATACCCTTCATCTCTATATACTAAATTGTTTATAGGGGCGGTAGCTGTTATCTGAACTATTTTTATATTGTCTGGATATTGTTTTGCCAACCTCTCTATAAACATATGTCCTTTTTCTGTTATTGCACTTGTTAAATGTGCTTCATCTATGTAGAAGATGATTTTATGGTTTTCCTGTATTAGTCTCTCTATGTATTCCATAAAGATGGCTTTTTTTATAGGAGAGGCTTCTATTTTTTCCATATATTGGATAGTAGATGTAAATGTGTTTTTCTCTTTTATTGGTATTTCTATATCAAGTTGTTCTACTGCCCCAATATATTGATTTAATAGTTTCCATATCTTTTTATTATCTAAAAAGCCTTTTCTCAATATTTTTACTGGCAATATTGTAAATACTGTTGTTTTTGGAGGAATATCGTTGATGAGGTTGTTGATGAGATAGTGAGATTTTCCAAATCCTGTTGGAGCCTGAACAACTAAATTATACATAGGATTAGTAAATATCTCTTTTAGAGAAGGGTTGTTCTCTATTGTTTTGGAGAAGTTCTCCTCCCCTTTGTATTTTTCCTCATATATCAAATAACTGTTTTTTTGCCTTATCTGTTCCTCTGTATATAGAGGTAAGAGAATAGGGGTGAAATTTTCTAGTGATAGGTTGATTGTTCCCTCTAATGCATAATCTGTAATATCTCCATTCTCTATCTTTGAATTAGGAGAGATTGCTTTTTCCCAATCCAGTTTATAAAAGTTTCGTCTTATTGAGAGAGGTAATTTTGGTAAGTCGTTTTTTATTGGAGATTGCCCAGCTTCATCGTTATCTAAGCAATAATAGAAAGATATATCATTCTCATTTTTACCAGCATTAACAATATAGTAGTAAATTTCTTTTAGTTGTTTTTCAAAGAAATTGATACCAGGTAGAGGGATAATAACAAAGTTTTTAACCCCGTTTTTGTGCAAAATGTTGAAGAGAGTTATCATGTCTTTGTTCCCTTCAACTAAGAAAATTTTTTCTATTGATTTTAAATTATTAACATTGCCAAAGAAGTAAGGGTAGGTTGTATATCCAGATGGTTTTATGTATTTTGCATCTTCTAATTTTTTGCCATAAATATACATATAGTGAGATTGATAACCGTATATATGCTTATCCCTACTCGTGGCATCTTCGAAATGTTTATAGATACCTGGTATCCAAACATTGAAAGGGTGGTTTTGCTCCCATTCCTCTTGTTTCTCTTTTATGTATTGTTTATAGTGGTGGTCGCTATTTCCTACTCCTGTATTGCCTCTCTCTAATTCTTTTATTGAAAAATGGAAGTCGTTCCACATTGTCAAACGGTGGAGGATAAATTCATAATCTCCATATTGGTTCTTAAAAAAGAAGTTTGAGAAGTATCTATATACGACCTCATCAAGTAGAGGGATACCTAGTAACTTCTCAAATAGTTCCTTTTCATCATATGCAAAAATAGAGAAATCAATATATTTTAACCGCTTATTGTCTCCTTCATATTGTGGGGAGAGGAGTAGTTGTATTTGTTCATCATAGTAACCTACTCTGTTTCTAGTGAGAACCCCTAGTTTTTTTCTTTCCTGCTCCTCTATCTTTTGAATTTGTTGTTTATATTTTGTCTCTTCTTTTTGGAGTGTCTCCAACATTAGAGGAGAGAGTTCTATTTCTAGGGCTTCAATAGCTTTCTTTATGAAAGTTGTCCTAGATAGAGAGGTTTTCTCCCCAAAGATTTTCAATAGGAGAGGGTTGTTATCGTGAGAGCTAAAAAGGGTTATTACTCTATATCTTTTATCGGACTTTATCCCCTTTTTGCCCGTTTTTAGCCTCAATATTCTTATGAGTAGTTTTGCTAATTTGTAGCTACTCTCTATATTTCTTAAAGAATTATAAAGAGGGTAGAAAGGTTGAAAAGTAAAAAAGGTTGATTTTTTAGTTATAATTTTAACGCCTCCAATTGTGATGCCTTCATTAATTAATTCCTTTTGGTGGCAGGACTAGGAGAGTATAAGGT
>JALVFK010000009.1 GCA_027030065.1 Desulfurococcales archaeon
TTTTAGGTTTATGTTCATATAATTATTATTGGTTTTGGTGGGGGATTTATTGTTTGTTGTGATGGGTGTTATTGTATTTATGGTGTTATGAGAGAGGATGGGAAAAAGGGGTGTGTTTGTTTTGTGTTTTATTTTTGTTTGTTTTTGTTTAGTGTGTATGCTATGATTGTTGTTATTGTTAGTCCTATTGCTGCTAGTATTAGTGGTAGTGGGTTGTTGTTTTTGGTTGTGTATAGTTCTAGGTTTCCTCCTACTGGTGGTGATGTTCCGTATACTCCTAGTAGTGTTGAGCCTGTATGGTTTGTTAGTACTTTGTTGTGTGTAGAGTTTAATGGTATTATGGTTGTGGGCATGTTTTCCCAGGTGTTGGTTGTTTCGTTGTAGTACATCCATTTTACTATTGGGTATCCTAGGCTTACTGGGTAGGTGTAGCTTAGGAGGATCCATGAGTTTGTTGAGCCTAGTGTTACGTTGGCGTATATTCCTAGGGGTGTTTCGTTGCCGGTGGGTGGGGGTACTAGTGTTGTGTTTACAGCGTATATGTTGGCTTCTCCTTTTATCGTGTAGTCTATGTGTATTGTGGGGTTGTTGATGTAGGTGTTTGTGAATGATAGGTTGGTTGAGTTTTCGGCTATTATTGGTGTTCCATTAATGTTTGCTAGGCCTAGGTTGTCTATTGTTATATTTGATACGTTTCCTATACTGTGCCCTAAGACTACTCCGTGGGAGCCCGTGTCGTGTATGTATATGTTTGTTAGGGTTAGGTTTGTCGAGTTTTCTATTACTAGTGCTGGCCCGGAGGTTATGTTTGCTAGTTCTACTCTACTTATTGTCCCCCATCCACTGCTTACTCCAGCACCATTTATGAGTAAGCCGTTGGCTGAGTTTCTTATCTCTAGGTCTATTAGGGTGAGGTTTAGTGGAGTACTATTGAAGTGTAGGGCTAGGCCTACTCCACTAGATGCGTTGGTTATTGTTAGATTAGTTATTGACAGATTGTATAGTGGTGGGCTAAACCATGCGCTCATATCTGTTTCTACTAATACTCCTCCGCCCTGGATGTTGATGTTGTTTAGTGTTATATTGCTTGCATATGATATGTCGAGTACGTAGATGCCCGTGGCTCCGGTTATTATGGTGGCGTTTTCTACTGTTACGTTTACTCCATAATACCAGTTAACGTTATCCACTAATAAGCCAGTATTAGCTGTATCAATGTATATGTTCGTTATTGAGGCGTTTGAGGCATTGTATAAGTCTATTCCTACTTGGAGGTTATTGTGTATTCTTAGATTGTTTATTGTTAGATTACTCTTACTGGCGAATACTCCGTATACCGTATTGTTTATCTCTGTTAAAATAATGGATGCGTTGCCCGTCCAGTTATCCAAGTATACTCCATAGTAGGTGTTGGCTATTGTCGTATCGGCTATTGTTAAACCATTCGTATTGTTGCATGTCATTACCCCGGTATAGGAGTTGTTTATGTAGAGCTTGTTTAGACTAGCCGAGCTATTGTTTATTAGTACTCCTACACCTCCACTTGAAGCATTGTATACGTCTAGTATGCTGGCGTTGAATACTGTTATACTACTATTGTAGTAGGCGTGAAGTCCTATGGGGAACGGTGCTCCAACATACCATAGGTCGGGTTCAGTTATATTCCTGACAAGGAGGTTGTGGAAGGATACGTTCTTTGAGTACTCTATTTCTACGCCATACATTGGTACAGCTCCCGTGGAGTAGACGGCTATGTTTTCAAAGGAGACATTGTTCGCGTTCCATGTGTATATGGGCCATAGTGAATCATATACTATGATGTTTTGTAGAGTTGTATTATTGGTACTATAAAATCCTATTCCATCATATGTACTGATATTTACTACTATGTTTACAAGGTTTATGTTGAGAGAGGTGTCAAGTTCAATGCCTCCGCCATTTCCAATTGAATATGCTGATACATTAGTAATCGTGTTGTTTTCCGCATACTCTACATATACACCTGTAACCGAGTTTTCTATTCTTGCATTGTATATTAATGTATTATTTGAAAATGATAGGTAAATACCGATATCAGAGGCATTTGAAATACTAATATTTGATGCATTGTTTCCTATGGAGAAGTCAAAGTCTAAGCCTATGGAAACGTTATCAAATACAATATTGCTAATACTTGAATAGTTGCTTCCAAAATATATTCCGTCGAACCCTATATCGGAGCCCGTAACGTTTTCTACTCGATTATTGAATCCATAGACGTCTATAAGATCGAATCTTATATTGTTACCGTTTATATTGGCTATTAAACCGTTTTGAGCGTCAACGTCTATTCCGGTATCATCCACATTATATACTATGATGTTTGTAATTGTTATGCCCGTTAAGAATGTAGTCGTGTTCGGTGAGTACAAGTATATTCCGGTACCATTTACGTCATGTATTGTTACATTGTCTATTAGGATATTGTTGGAATTATAGCCTCCTATGCCTCCGCCTCCCAAGAGCGTACCAGACATATTGTATATTGTCACATTTCTTATAGTGATATTAGTAGAGTTTAATATGAATATACCTCCATAGCTACCCGATAATACAGTATTCTCTATTATGACGTTTGATGTGTTGTTGATTAGAATTGCTGGTAATCCTCCGAGAATTATAGTGAGAAATATTTTCCCAGACAACATATACGATGCTGGTTTTTCAACAAGCTTCTTCTTTAGATATTGTCGTGTTGGAGCCCTATGGATGACTGTAGGCCTATTTAAACCGATGGGTAGGGAGAATTCTCCGAGTGATGGTAGCGTCATTTTCGTTAAATTAGAGTTCAGAAACCTTATCATTGATGAATTCTCTAACTGTATTCCGCTTGTAAAATTATAGAATGACATGTCTATAAAGGTTACATTCTTCGAGTTCGCTAGGTGGAGTACTAGTATATCGTTGCCTTTTATTAATGCGTTCCTACCGATAATAGTAACATTATTTAACACATAGGTATTTGGAAAGGTTTCGTTATATGTTCCGGCTTCAACGTATATGATAATATAGTTATAGCTCGAATCATTGATAAAATCGAAAGCCGCTGTAAGATTATTGAAATAGTAGTCGGCTGATATACTCGTTGCTGTCTGATTGACAACTATTATTATTCCTGTAGAAGCATTAGCAGATAGCAGCGGTGCTGACAAGACTAGTTGTACAGTTATTATTGCTAGAAGGATTTTTCCTAGAACACTATTACATCTTTTCACGGCTGGAACAACTCTCCTACCATTATCTAAAATGAGCATCTTATACTGATACCTATAAAAAAGTTGCCTTTGACTACACCAAGCAAACCGCTATAGAGAATTATGGCAAATAAAAACGGTTGTAATTACTAAAACATTATTTGTCTCAATACCTCTACAAGCACAATAAGATTCTATACCAGTTAGCCTATTCATAGTCTAGAGATGACGTTTATTTCCCGTGTTTTCTTATTGTTTACTTGGTGAATGCTTGAGTGTGTCTTGTTAGACGTGTAGAAGAATTTGCTAATGGTTTTATGAGCACTATTGAATGCTACGTCGATAGTGTTGTAATGGATGAGAAAGATGCTGAGAGGATTATTAACAGTGTTTTGAAATCATTAGAGGATAATCTGGGCGTAGGTTTAGAGGTTTCTTTTAAAGGTGTTGAGATTATTGGTGAGAGGTTTGTTTTATATAAGTTCATTTTAGGTGATTTGGGTGAGTGTAGAGTTATAGCTGATAGTGATAGAAAATATAGGATAATGAGGATTATCTGTGCTTTAAAGAAGGAATTGAAAAATAGTGTTATCGACCAAGCTCTAATTCCAAGGAATGAGAATAGATTTTCAAAAGCTCCTAGAGGCGTTATTGAAGGCTTACCTAGAAGACAACGTGTTATACCCAAGCCCGTCGTTTATGCTGTGAAGGGTTTGCCTAGGGTTGATTTGAGAGAGTGGAGGCTCTGGGTCGGAGGCTTGGTTGAGCGTAGGCTTTCTTTGAGTTATAGTGACTTATTGTCTATGGGGCTCGTGAGAGTTGATTCTATGTTTCACTGCGTTACGGGCTGGAGTATTGGGAAGCGTGGTTGGGAGGGTGTGCCGTTGAGAAAGATTGCTGGGCTTGCTGGTGTGAAGGGTAGTGCTAGGTGGGTTTTTGTTGAGGGTCTTGACGGCTATACTACTATTATACCATTAGAAGATTTTCTCCATCCTCAAAGCCTACTAGTATTGAGAATTAACGGTGAACCCCTAGACCTCGAGCACGGGTTTCCAGCTAGGATCTTTATACCACATCTCTATGGGTGGAAGCATGCCAAGTGGGTTAAGCGGATAGTATTTAGAGAAGACTATGTTGATGGCTACTGGGAGGCTCTAGGATACCATGAGAGGGGGAATGCTTGGCTGGAAGAGCGGTTTAAGGGCATATAATATTACTTTAATGCTCTCATCTAGTCTTCTTATCTTGGTTGACGGTATACTAGGTAGTATTTGCCCATGTATTGCCTCTTAGATACTTGTCCCGTTTCTAGGACTCTTCTTATTATCTCGTTGGGATTGTAGCCGTAGTTCATGAGTGTTTGTTTTACTTCGTCTAGGCTCATGGGATGGGTTCTGGTTATGTCTATTATTGCTTCAACTGGATCCGGGTAGGCTTCTATGTGGAATTCTGGTTGGGGTAGAGTTATTGGTGTTTTCTTGGCTCCTAGTATTTGGGCTGCTTTGAGTATCCGATCGCTTGTTGGTGGTTTTACCCATTCTTCTGCTGGAGGCCTTATTGGCGTGTTTATGAATATGTTGTCTGGTTTTATTAATTGTATTTTTTCTGCTAGTTCTCTTAGATGAGGGATGGTGTCGTTTAGCTGGTTTATTAGCATTACTTCTAGCCATAGGAAGCCACGGTATTTTCTCCGAAACTCTATTAGCCCGTTTAACATTTCATTGTATTTTATTGAGGGGTGGGGCCTATTTATTATCCGGAATAATCGTTCGTTTCCCGCGTCTAGTTTGGGTGAGACCAGGTCTGCTTCTAGCAAGCTTTCTGCTACCTCATCTATGTAGAGTAGGCTTCCATTTGTTAGCACTGCCACCTTGATCCCGGTCTCGGTTTTTGTTTTCTCTATTAGCCATCCTAGTTTTGAGTGGAGTGTTGGTTCTCCATCTCCTAGGAAGGTTATATAGTCTATTTTTTCTCCGAGCCTATCGGCGACCTCTATTATTTCTCTTAGTATCTCATGGGATGGAAGCCACTCCTTCCTCTCAGTTGTCAGGATATTTGTTCTACCGAGCTGGCAGTATATGCAATTATAGCTACACGCCTTTAATGGTACTACTCTTACACCTAAACTCCTCCCCAGCCTACGGCTTGGTGCTGGACCGAATACATAGTGGTATTTCTTTTCCATTGAGTTATTCCGCCTCTACACTGATTACTAGAAGTGTCTAAGAGTTTATACGGGTACCCATGCTATACGGGTAAGCCTTATATACAGTATTCTGACCAGAATATTCTGGTGAGAATATAAGGATAATTATAGACAGATGGGAGTGCCATAGGCTTAGGGAAAACAATACATGGCTACTAGTATATGGGAGGAGGAAGACTGGTAAAACATTCCTATTGAGGAGATGCCTGGACTGGGACTTGTATGTAACAATTACTAGGACTGGTACATGCATAGTCGACTATAAAGAAGAGGTGAGAGAAGAACCATTACCCGAGTGCATGAAGAAGACGACAAGATACATTGATGAGAATAAAACAGTAGTTATTGACGAGTTCCAACGCTTACCCGAGAACTATTGGGATATGATAGCGTTGAAGAGAGTAGACCTACATGGAGTATTAGTGCTTTGTGGTTCGAGTCTAGGTATAGCTAGAAAAGTCTTCAACTCTAATAGTCCTCTCCTAGGACTCGTTGCACCATTCAAAATAGACATTATTTCACCAGAAGACACAATAGCATCATTGTCGAGAATACTAGAGCCTCGTGAAGCAGTACTATGGAGTGTAGTGGCAAGAGATCCCTGGATACTATTATTTCTCGAACTCCGCGGAAACCCTTGGGATGAGATAGTAAGACATGCTGATAGACTGGCTGTAACTCCTTCTAGTCTTATAGGAGAGGTTTTTGAGGAAGAAGAAAAACAGTTGACCCGCCTCTACGATACAGTTCTAAGACTATTAGCTCACCACTACTGGTCTTCAAAACACCTTGCACAGAAGCTATACGAGCTCAA
>JALVFK010000010.1 GCA_027030065.1 Desulfurococcales archaeon
CGTACGAAGGGGTCTTCGTCGTCTAGGAACTTGGCTATAACTTCTGTAAGCTTTGTTATTTCCTCGGGTAGGCTTTCAGCAACGCTTCCAAGGAATCCGAGAGCATATGCTCTTAGCCCTGGATCCTTTGATTCTAATAGTTCTACTACTCTATTGATAACGTCTCTAACTTTTTCTCCATCTATCTCGGCTATGAAGGAGAGTGCTAGGAGGGCTCTCTTAACAACATCAGGGTTCTCATCGTTTAACAGTTTCTTAATATACGGTATTAGTGCTTCAACGCTATCAGCTGTACGAGTAGCCATAACAATACCGGAGACAATACCGCATAAGCCAGCTCTAACCTTTGGGTCAGGGTCTTCTACGAATTTCTCGAGTCGCTCAACGAGTTCTCCTATATTTGGTGTTGCGAGGAAGGCTATTATCTGGCCTGCTCGCTGGGCTAGTGTTTCATCTGGGTCTTCAACGGCTTTTAAGAGAAGCCTTAACATCTCGTCGTCTTCCATTGCTTTGCGTGCTACTTCTTCAAACTTACTAGAATATAATAGTGTTTTGAGTGTTTCATAATCCAAACTATATAACACCGTTTAATATAGAGGTTCTATGCTAGAAGAGTTAGTGTGGTTGAAAAATTTTTCCACGAATACCTAAAATTTTAAATAACCAGTTTATAAAACCTAAATATTTCTTAAAACCTTCAATAAACTATAGTTAAGATTTCATCTAGACTTAACCCTAAGCGCTCCAAGAGACCCGAGTAACCTATTATACCTTCTACAAGGATTTTCTCAGCATCTCTCCTACTAAGTCCTCTCGACTGCATGTAGAATAACTGGTCTTCCTCAATACTTGTAACAGCTGTTGAATGTCTAGCCTCTAATACTCTACCAGTTTGAATCTCCAACATGGGGACCGAGTAGCCTTTACCCTCCTCAGATAGCACTGATACATGGCTGTCAATACTCGTTGAAGACCACTGGGCTCTTGGGGTTACTCTAGCTACTCCGCGATGTACTAGTAGTCCTTTACCCAATACTACTCCTCTTATAAGTACGAGGCTTCTTGTCCGCGGGGCTTGGTGGACTATATTGGTTATAGAGTCTATTCTCCCATTACCCGCTACAATACTGCCATATACTTCTACACTACTATTGGATCCATTGAGCTCGTAGTCTTCTCTAAAATGAGACATAAGGCCTGCTAAGCCGAGAATCCTTGACTCTATTCTACTGTTTTCTCCAAGCCTCAGCCTCTTATAATGATAGCACGCGGCTCCTCTGTGGAGGGGTAGTGTGTAGATGCTCACGTTGGAGTTTTCAGCAATCTTCCCCTCAACCATAAAGGTCTTAACACTTTCACCGCTATTGCTTGAAGCATATTCTACTAAGATTATTTTCACATCACTATTAGCTCCTACATCCAATACGATGTGATGGGCTAAGAATCCGTCTCCGCCATGGGATGCTATTACAACTGGTTCGTCCAGCGTAGTATAGGGTTCAATAGTTATCTTTACGGGTTTTTCTAGTCTAGCAAAATGTATTGCTTGAATCCTTGACTCCACGTGGAATCCGGGCTCATAGTCTTCTCCAAGTTCTTCTACGCTAACTTTTCCTGGAAGATTCCTTGTCTCCAAGTTACTTGCTCCTAGGATAATGTTTGCTTTTTCAGCTATCTTTATGGGTGGTTTTAGGGTTCTAGTAGGCTTTGGGAGGATTAGGGCTTTGTCGTATTTTCTCCAATCAGTATAGTATTTTACTGTTGGAGAATCCTTTACGTACTGGTAGGGTAGTTTCTCTGCTAGCTCCATGTATTTCTGTTTACTCATTAGCCTACTCCTCCAACTCTGCTGAACTCTAACTGGATTACCTTGTTCAACACGTTTGCGAACTCGAAGGGTAGTTCTATCATTATTTCGTCTAGGAAGCCTAATACTATGATGCTCTTAGCTTCATCCTCGCTTAGTCCTCTTGATTGGAGGTAGAATAACTGGTCTTCTCCAAGCCTACCAGTAGTTGCTTCATGGGTTACGTGAGCAGTTGGTTCTTCTACCTGGTTGTG
>JALVFK010000011.1 GCA_027030065.1 Desulfurococcales archaeon
TCTAGCTTGGCTTCGTAGTAGAGCTTAATGAGGTTGTCTAGCTTGTCTTTACTAGATCCATAGTAATAGAAGCTTGCATTCGGGAAAATATTGTGTAGACTATTATATACTCCTATCATCTTGAGTAGGCACTGGTTATCGTTAACACAAGCACTCATTTCGCTGAAACCAATATATACACGTGCTCCATCGTGGGTCACGTTCTTTATGTATTCTATAACACTACTTGGTGGATTCTTTATGTCGTCTATTTCTCCTCTCCATTCATAGGATGGATAGTATTTTTCACAGAAGAAATTAATGAAAATAGTATCAGATATATTGTAGAGGGCTTTCAAGTACGATAGTGATGTATTAATATAAAGCTTCAAGGTGTCTGTACAAGCCCCACATCTTACGTCATAGGGTATGACTATTCCTGGGATATACCAGGCTGGAAACTCTCTTGGAGGATATTGGTGACCCCAAGGTGTTATCCACAATATTATGCCCGAATGTATAGGGTCTTCACCGTCTTTAAGGAAAGCTATGGATCCTTCGCTGAGACTATAAGCTGATGTTGAAGGTGTGTATAGTAGTGTTAGAAGTAGTAGAAAGCTTGTTATCGTTTTAAGCTTATTTTGACGCGTATAACCAGCATTTAACTTTTGATTTACCAAGGTTTATCACTGGAGGTTCTTTTTGTTCACATATGGGTTTCTTGAATGGACATCTATCCGCGAATATGCAGCCCTTTCCTCTTCTAGAAACCTCTATATCGCCTATGCTGTATTCGAGTTTTTTACTCCACTTTCTATCTATTAATGGCACGGATTCCTTTAGTAATCTAGTGTACGGGTGTGCTGGGTCTTCCAATACTTCTGGGGGGCCTTCTTCTACTATTTGTCCTTTGTATAGGACTACTATTCTATCGCTAGCATAGTATGCTAATGAGTAGTCATGACCTATGATTATTGGTGAGACGCCATACTCTTCTTTGAGGTCTATGAATATGTTTAGAATATCTATTCTAGTTGACGCATCAACCATTGAGACGGGTTCATCGGCTACTATAAATGATGGTTTTGGTAGAAGAGCTCGAGCTATTGATGCTCTCTGAAGTTGTCCGCCACTTAGTTGGTGTGAATATTTTCCTTCTATATCATTTATATTTAATCCTACACTTTCAAGAGCTTCTGCGATATACTTCTTTGCCGAGACTTTATCTTCACGGTACTCTGGGAAATAGTTGTAGAGAGTATCATATAGTACATCAAGTACTCTTCTACGTGGATTAAAGCTAGAGTAAGGATCTTGGAATACGCCTTGAACTCTCCTATAGTATTCTTTTATGTCTTTCCACTTGGTCATTCTCCATATGTTGGTGTTATTGAAGAGTATTTCTCCTTTTGTAGGTCTAAGTAAGCGTAGTACCATTTTAGCAATAGTTGATTTACCGCTCCCAGACTCGCCAAGTATATTCAATATCTCGCCACTCCTTATCTCTAAGTTTACTCTATCTACTGCAATGATCTTCTTCCTTCCTAAAAGTCCTAGGCTGAAGACCTTTGTTAAATCTCTTAAAACTATAGTATCTTGTCTCCTCATGATTGTTCACCTTTACTTTGATCGTAGAGCCAGCATGCGACAAGGCGTGTTCCGTTTAAGGGTTTTAATGGAGGCTCCCTGGTCTTGCATGTTGCCATTACTAGAGGGCATCTTGGGTGGAATCTGCATCCTGGCGGTGGATTTAAGAGGCTGGGAGGAGAGCCTGGAAGCCCGCTTAATCGTTTCTTCTTATAGTTTATACCGAGTTTGGGTACTGCTTCTATGAGTTTTCTAGTATAGGGATGTTTTGGATCAGTAACTATGTCTTCTGTTTCTCCTATCTCTACTACTTTTCCTGCATACATTACTATTATTTTGTCTGCAATCTGTCTAACACTTGCTATATCATGAGTTACGAAGATAAGTGATCCTATAATACCTGTATCGCGTAGTTCAGCAAGTAGTTCTAGGACGTGTCTCTGAGTTGTTACATCGAGTGCTGATGTGGGTTCATCTGCTATTAATAGGTCTGGTGAGAATATTGTTGCTAAGGTTATCACGACTCTCTGGCGCATGCCTCCGGATAGTTCTATTGGATACATATTAACGACTTCACTTGGAAGTCCTATGATTCTTGCTCTTTCAATGAATTTTTCGAGTACTTCTTCCTCTGGAACACCTTTATCTTTAGCTATATCCTTTAGGAATGTTTTTATCTTCTTTATAGTGGGTAGAGCGTCAAGAGCATACTGTGGGATTATTGATATCTTTGTTAGTAGAATTCGTCTTCTCTCTTTTTCACTTATGTTTACTAGGTCTATTGATTTGAGTCTAGCCTTTCCACCCATTACTATCATGGGGGGTTTCCGGATAACTAAGCTCATTATTAGCGTTGACTTCCCGCACCCGCTCTCTCCGATGAGGCCTACTATTTCTCCTTTTTTAATTGTGAATGAAACTCCGTCAACTGCACGAACGTATCCTGAGAGAGTCTTATAGTATACCTTATAGTCTTCTAGTTCTAGTATAGTTTCCATAAGCTTTATTCCCTCCTAAGTCGTGGATTAAATACTTCTTCTAATGAGACGACGAGGATGTACAATGATGTTATTAGTGCTATAATGATTATTCCTGGAAAAGTAAACCACCACCATATGCCAAGAGTTATACCGCCCCAGAGGACTGCTAGTTGAACTATGGCTCCAAGAGACCACTCTGTTGCGCCGAATCCCAAGAACTCTAGTGTAACTATAGTCATGATGGCATTGCTTAGCTGTATAACGAAGGCAAGCAATGAATATGATGCAATGTTTGGGAGAATGTCCTTAAATAATACCTTTATGAAAGAATTCCCGCTTAGAAAAGACATTGATACATATTCGGATACTTTCATTGAAGCTACTTGTGATCTTATTGCACGAGCCGTCCAATGCCAGGAAAGGCTTCCTACGAGTAACCCCATTTCAATTATTCCACGTTTACCCATATATACTGCTATTAATATCATTATTAGTATCGGTGGTATTGCAAGTAATATGTTGATCACAGTATCTATTGCCGCATCAATTAAACCGCCCTTTAAACCAGCTATCATGCCTAAAACTACTCCAATAATAGTAGCTATCAATGCAGCTATTACCCCTACGGATAAGGATACACGGATACCATAAACTGTTTCAGCAAATACATCGTATCCGAAATAATCTGTTCCAAAAGGATGTTGCATGCTTGGAGGAGACATTAATGCGCTTGTAGGTGTTCTGGGACCATAGGGGGTCAGATAGGGGCCTATGACTCCTAAGACAATTATGAATACAACTATTGAGAAACTTGTCCAGAATTTTGCATTCTTTTTAAGCAGTCTAATAGTTGTACTAGCCCTTACATCTGATAACCAAGACATTAACCTAGAGCTCACTTAGCTCACCACTCCTATCCTTATCCTTGGGTCAAGTATAGCGTAGAGCATGTCGACGATGAAGTTGGCTGCTATAACCATTAGTATGACTACTAGTATTGCTCCTTGAAGTAGGAAGGGATCGTTGTTTATTATTGCGTTAAATAAGAAGTAGCCGAGTCCTGGATAATTGAAGATATATTCGACAGCAATGGCTCCAGCTACCATTGTGCCTAACTGTATTCCTAAACCAGTGATTTGCGGGTTTATTGCGTATCTAAAAGCGTAGGCAGAGATCTTTCTCTCAGATAAGCCTAGCATCTCCATGAATTTAGAATAATTTGATTCGAGCTCGTATATCATAAGTGAACGCATACCAGAAGCCCAACCACCCATAGAAATTAAGACTAGGCTTAGGAAGGGTAGAAACCATGTACTTAGGAATGCAGTAAATGTATCCCAGCTTGGATTTGTTAAGAGCTGGTCAAATATTGTTGAGTAGACTACTGTAGGGAATATCTTATACTGTACAGATAATACCCATTGTAGGAACATTGCTAATACGAAGTAAGGTGTAGTAGCGAGAATATAGAGTATGGGTAGAAGTATTCTGTCGAGAGACCTATACCTAGCAGCAAGAGCTCCAAGATAATTGCCTATAAACCAGCTAACAATAATAGCTGGAGCCATTAATATAAGATCAAAGATAAAGGCCTTAAACACTATACTTGAGACTGGCTTGCCGAGTAACCATACGCTAATTCCAAGGTCTCCGTGGAGTAGTCCTTGGAGGAATAATAGATATTGTAGATACAAGGGTTTATCAAGGCCGAAAGCCTGCATGAAATATGATGCAGATATAGCAGCTCCGGCTTGACCCGGGCCCAGCCTAGCAATAATTATAGCTATAGGATTGCCTAGTAGTCTAGGAATAAGCCACGCAATACTTAGAGCGACAAAGAATACAATAGTATACAACAATATTCTTCTCAATATATATCCAGCTAATCCCACTATTGTGCGCCTCTAATACACGGTCTCTAATATAACTGCAATATTATCCGAGTGGTCTGAATTAAAGGATCTAAATGTAAAAAATAGTTGATAATTATAATAAAACATGCTTTTACCCGTTATTTTTTCTTCAAGTATATTGCTGCAACTATTATTATTATGATGATTATTATCGCTATTGCCGCATATATTAGTCCCGTTCCTCCGCCACCACTGGGTGTTGTCGTGGTGCTTGTAGACGGCGAGGGCGAAGGCGAAGTGCTTGGAGTTGATGTAGTGGTCGTTGGACTGCTTGTGGTAGTTGTTTTTGTCGGTGTGCTAGTCGTTGTGGGGCTCGTAGTTGTTGGACTAGTGGTCGTTGGACTCGGCGAAGATGTTGTTGGCGTAGGTGATGGACTACTGGTTGTTGGGGTTGCTGGTGTAACTGGTTTTAGATGTAATAGTACTAGTAGTCCTCCGTCTTGCCATCTACCAGGCCATGTAACTGGTACTGCGTAGGGATTTTCCGCTGTAGGCCATCCCTTCCAGTGTAGTGTTGTTGCCTGGAACCAGTAGGCATTATACCATAGTGGTATGTACGGCATTTCATCTAATAGTATCTTCTCTAGTTCTCTGTATAGCTTCTTTAATGTCCCCTCGTCCGATAATGGTGTGTGCGCTATTTGCTCTAGTATTCTAGTTAAATTGTCATTATGATATCTACCGAAGTTTCCACTCCAGCTATATTCTCCTACTGGTGGTGCATCCGGCCAGAAGGCCCAGTTATACACAGTATATGGTGATGGTGAGACGAAGCTACCGAAGTTGTTTATTAGTAGATCGAATTCTCCCTTATACATCATATCACTGTATACTCCGTAGGCTGGGAAATCAGGTTCAGCTTTTATTCCAACAGCTTTTAAGCAGTCAGCGATGATGATTGCTGCCTGCATCCAGTCAGTCCATCCGTAGGGTACACTGACTTTTAGCTCTATGGTTTTACCGTCCGGAGTATCTCTCCAACCATCACCGTTTCTATCAATATAGCCTGCTTTATCAAGTAGTTCTTTTGCTTTCTCAGGGTTGTAGGTATAATTGTATTTTGCTAACAAATCCTTGGCTAGAAAGTCTTTCCACGCCGGGATTTCGATTAGACCTACTGGGTTTGCTTTTAGTACGGCTCCACCATATACCTCATTTACTATTCTATCTAAGTCGATTGCATAGTATAAGGCTTTTCTAAATGCTGGATCATTTAGCGGCTCCTTATTATGGTTTATGAACAAGTATGCTACATTGGCTGGTAGATAGTATGGCTTATCCTTATAGTATGTCACGATGAAGTCGTATTGTTTTACTAGTTGCGGTATACCTGGTATGAAGAAGTTGCTCCAATCCAAGTCTCCTCTTATGAGCATTGCTAGTGCTACTTGGTTGCTGAATACCATTATGTACTTTATGTACTTGGGCCCTGGTGTGCCAAAGTATTTCTTACCCCACCAGTCGTCGTTTCTCACATAGTATATGGTGTCCTCAGTTGTAGAGTATACCTTGTACATACCAGAGCCTATAATATCTTCAGGTTTATCTGCGCCGACAATCTGCATTTTAAGTATGTCTTGTCCCTTCTCTTTTACTATAGGCTCAAATACGTGTTTAGGTAGTATAGGTATGCTATACAAGTAATAGTATAACTGTGGGTAGTTGAGCGTTGTTCTATTAAAGTGAAAGATTACTGTCTTCTCATCCGGAGTCTCTACGCTTACAAGATAGCTTGTAATCGAAGCATAGTATACTGATGGTAGCATTTTCGGTAGGTCATAGAAAGTAAACTTTATGTCTTCACTTGTCAATGGTTTGCCGTCCCACCAATAAGTATCTCTTAGCTTTACTTGGAGAGTATCATTATTTAACCACTTGGGTTCCTCAGCAGCAAGCCATGGAACCCATTCATTAATGTGTGGTAAGTATAGGTATAGGACCTCATATATTAGCCCGATAGTACCAGTTGTAGCTGCCCATGGTACTAGTGGGTTAAAGTTTGTTGGAGGCGCCCACATACCTCCACCAATAATAACAGTCTCGTCTCTAGGTGGTGTTTGTTGTGCCCAGGCAATTGTTGAAGTTGATAATATCACTAGGGTTATCAGAATTAGGCTTAGAATAGAATACTTTCTATTCATACTATTCCACCATATTAATGTAGGTAATGGTTAAACTTATAAGTTTTTCCAGCAGTTATAAGGTTGTTGAAGAAATATAAGTTATAAGATTAGAAGAAATTTATAAATTCAATAAATGTATTAGATAAACATGGTGTACGGTATGATTAATGGTATGAGAGTGGAGTTTCCCCAAGAGTTTAAGTGGGGAGTTTCTCAATCAGGCTTTCAGTTTGAAATGGGTGACATGTATAGGCGTTTTATTGATACAAATACAGATTGGTGGCACTGGGTTAGAGACCCGCACAACATTTCTATGAAACTTGTAAGCGGCGATCTACCCGAAGACGGTATTGATTATATAGAGTTGTTTAAGAAAGATCATGAGATAGCGCATAAACTGGGATTCAATATCTATAGAATAGGAATTGAATGGAGTAGAATATTCCCTCATCCCACATGGTTAATAGAAGTTGACGTAGAATACGATGGTAATAACTTGGTAAAACATGTTAGAATAACAGAAGAGGATCTACGCAAACTTGATGAGATAGCCGATAAGGATGCGGTTAGACTATATAGGGAGATTATATTAGACCTCAGACGACTAGGATTCAAGGTTATTGTAAACCTCTTTCACTTTACACTTCCATACTGGCTACATAATCCCTTAAGGGCTAGGGCAAGTAATTTAAGAGAAGGTCCGTTAGGGCTCCTCGACGATAGATTTCCAATAGAATTCGCTAAATACGCAGCCTACTTAGCATGGAAGTTCGGCGATCTAGTTGACTTATGGTCAACTATGAATGAGCCAATGGTGCCAGTAGAACTTGGATACATGGGTACATATACTGGGTTCCCGCCAGGTGTACTAGCAGTAGAACATGTATCAAAAGCCATATCAAATATCGTTATTGCTCATGCACTAGCATATGATATGATAAAGAAATTCGATCAAGCAAAAGCAGATCCGGGTTCCAGTAAACCAGCTGAAGTGGGATTAATACACAATATAATACCAGCATATGATCTAGGAGACGTGGAGAGTAGTATTGCGGCTGAGCATTACTCGTATTTTCACAATGAGCTAATATTGAACGCTATCGTTAAGGGGAGCTTAGACGTAGGCCTTGATCAGGAAACAATAGTGAAACCACCAGTACTTGGAGGAAAACTTGATTGGTTTGGAGTAAACTATTATACAAGACTAGTTGTTAGGAGAGAAAAAACACGATTCAAAGGCTACAAAATACTAGACTTCGATGCAGTACCAGGCTACGGCTATGCTTGTACACCTTATGGAATATCGGGGATCGGTAGATGGTGTGATGGAATGGGCTGGGAGCACTATCCCGAGGGCATTAAGACTGCTATAAGGTTAGCTAAAAGCTACATAGATAATCTATATATCACTGAGAACGGTACATCAGATTCACGAGACATATACAGGCCAGCATATATTGTAAACCACTTATACATGATATACGAGTTACTCCAAGAAGGAATAAGAATCAATGGATACCTACACTGGGCTCTCACAGACAACTACGAATGGGCTCACGGATTCAGACAAAAGTTCGGGTTATATGAAGTAGACCTTATAACAAAAGATAGAATACCAAGACTCTCATCAAAAATATATAAGGAGATAGTGCAATCAAACTCAATACCAAGAGAATATATGAAATACTTGATAAAAACAGAGGTGGTATAACTCTATGAAGACTATAGCAGTTGATGAGAAAACCTGGAAGAGATTAAAAGAGATGAGAGAGAAACTCGGAACTCAATCATATAATGAGCTAATAAACTTACTTATTGAGAGATGGCATGTAACAGAATTTAAAAAGGCAGTTGATAAAATAAAGATAGACTTATCTCCCACTGCTGTCGCCGAGTACGTTAATATGAAGAAAAAAGTTATGGGAAGAAGATAAAATGAGCTTACTGGACAAGTACACTGACATACTAGTAGATGCAAGTGCACTAGCTCTACTACACACGAGAGATTACAAGGACTTCATACCATCAATAATAGCAAAATTTAACGTATATACTACAAAACTAGCCATAATAGAATTTCTATCCCTCTTAAACTACTATAAAGTAAATTTCACCCAAGAAATCATTGAAAACCTATACAACATATACAAGATAATAGACATAGACGAGAAAATAATATACAAGTCATCACTAATACTCTCAGACCTAATTCGCCACAACACATGGACCGACAGCATAGACATAATACACGCAGCAATATCTCTGGAGAAAAAACTAATAATAATAACAATAGATGAAGCACGCTATGATCTATTCAAAAAATACGGAGTCCTAACAGTACACGTAGACAATCTAATCAATAACATAAAACAAATAATAAAAACAAGCCATTTCTAGCAACCCATTGGACGATCCATATTATGTTCTATAGTCATCATTCCTCATTATGAAAATGAGTAATTGTTCATGGAGATCTCGTATATTAGCAACATGTTTTAACAATATAGTAGTTATTTCTACATCATAATGTCGCACAAAATAATTCATTTAAGCTAGTCCTATTTGTGAATCCATAACATGGAAATGCTTTTGACGGACAACCTATTAATCGTGCGAAATAATTATGACATCAAAAGCAACTGTTGTAGTGGTGCGGCGGCCGGGATTTGAACCCGGGACTTCCGGCTTGGGGGGCCGGCGTCCTAGTCCAGGCTAGACGACCGCCGCATGTCTAGATTTCTCCGGAATAATAGTAAGAGTTAGTAGGGGCTAAATAATCTTAAACTATACTTGGTGATGAACTCGGCACGGCGGATCCCTCTTCCCGAGGGAGATGAACGGGGTCTTGAGTGCTGATACCTTCTCAATGAGAAAGGTCTTATTACTTCGAGAAATGTTTTAATCAATGTCTTCAACCTTTGATATTTCCCAGTAAACGATTTTAGACATCTATTTTTCCTATCAGTCCTACTTTACGACAGCGTCTACATGTTCTCTAGCACCTACTAGCACTATTATTCCGGGGCCCTTTTCGCTAAGATCTATTGCTACTATTAAGTCGTTTAAAACAATCCACCCCTAAGCCTCGTATATCTCTTAGTTTATATGTTTCCCGAATTGATTTTCTATAGGCTCATGTTTTCCGGCTTCGACTACCCCGCTGACAACTCGCCTAATTTAATAGGTTTAGATAACTCTGGGACGCAATGTATCTCGTGTTTTTCGGTGTTTTAGGTGTAGTGTTGATTATATGTTTTACCTGTATTTTTGGATAAGTTCTATAGCTTGCTTTCTAGCTTTTATTGGTGTATGTTTGAGTACGTTGTTTAAAACCTCAATATCTATTCCTCTAGTTTTTAGGGCATTAAGTATTATTTTTACACGTTCCATCTTCCCTGGTATCATGATGTTAGCAACTAGCTGCCATTCTAAAGGGGCTATCTTCACTATGTTTTCTCTGATTTTGATGTTTTTCGAATATGAGTAGAGGTCTTCAAATTCTACTTTTAGGCATCCATATTCTCTGCATATCGTGAGGTCAGCCATTACTTCTACCTTGACGTTGTAGACTTTGAATACTCCATAATGGCTTGAGTAGATTCCATTGGAACTATATTTGACTCTTCTTATAGGGAGGAAGTCAGATGCAAAGACCTCGTCAACTCTATATATTTTGTCTGCTTCAACGATAATGTCTATGTCTCTTGGTTTAACGCTTAACCCATTTAGATAGCTTGCAGTACTACCTACTAGAACCCATCTAGCACCCACTTTTAGGAGAGTATTTGAAACCTCTATCAATGCTCTCTCCAGCTCTAGCGGGAGAGAACCCATCTCTATTGTCCTCTAGTACTTAATTTTAGTTGCTTCTACTTATCAGTTAATATGAGGTTATCCCTTTCTCCATTACTACAATAGCTATTGGTGTCTTTGCCCTCTATTGTTAAGAGATGAAGGAAAACGGTATTATCTTGTCAAGAATTGCTCATAAAGCTACTGACACCGATCATTTTAGCGATATGGCTTAATATGTGCTTCTCATTATTGAGATTTATAGTTTTGAAAATTAAAGTATTTTCAATGAATGAATCTAGAGCTAGGTTTTAGTAGTTAAGAAAAAATGTTATTACTGGTGGGGGTACCAGTTACTGGTAGGGGTTCCAGTTATTCTGGGGTGACGGGTTTGCTTTTTGATATAAATCCTAAGATGAAAAGAGAGGATCTTTATGATAGAGAGGATGAGCTTGAGGAAATCTTTAAGGCTCTTGATTTAGATGAGAGGTTCATCACTATTTATGGTATTCGACGTGTTGGAAAATCTAGCTTGTTGAGAGTAGCTCTAAGGGAAGCTAATGTTCTCCACGCTATTATTGATGTTAAGGGAGTGTATTTTGAGCATAAGAGTGTGTCAAGGATTCATCTTTACAGAGAGATTGCCAACTACTTTACTCGAAACCTTAACTTCTTTAATAGGCTAGGGTTTAAGATCAAGGACTTCTTTGGGAGACTCAAGGGATTCCATGTTTCAGAGTTTGGAGTAGAGGTTGAAGCTATTCCTCAAATAAGTTTTACAGATCTACTTGAAAGAATAAATGATTGGTGTGAGAGAAGAGGATTAAGATTTGTTCTAGCATTTGATGAAGCACAATACCTCCGCTTCTCCGGGAATGTAAGATATGATGGTGTTTTCGCTTGGTGTACTGATAACTTGCCGAACATAACGATAATTGTTACGGGTAGTGAAATCGGGGTTTTGAGAGAGTTTCTTAGAGTAAACGATCCTAAAGCACCATTATTTGGTAGATATATGAGGGAAATATATGTTAAAAGGTTCACTAGAGAACAAGGCATAGACTTCTTAATTCAAGGATTTAGGGAGCTGGGAAAAGAGGTGAAGCTAGAGGAGATAGAAGATGTTATTGAAACATTTGACGGTATTGTTGGATGGCTAACACATTATGGATACAATCGCGCCGTGAAAGGAATGAGTCATAAAGCTGCATTAGAAGAAGTTTTTGAGGAGGGATCACAATTAGAGCTAGTGGAACTAGAAAAACTAATAGAGCCATCAAGAAACAGGTATTTAAGTATACTCAAAGCAGTAGCACACGGTGCAACAACATGGAGCGATATAAAAACCTACGTGATAGTAAAGTCGGGATACATAGATGATAAAACATTTACACGATTACTAAAAAACCTAGTAAAATACGGCTATCTAGTAAAAGAGAACAATAAATACAAAATACCAGACCCCATCGTAAAATACCTTGTCACAGAAAAACTATGAATTCCCCCGCAACTTCTTCTTACGAATTTTATTTGTAATAGTTTCGGTGTACTCCGGTTTCCGTAAAAGTCTTAAAGTATTACACTTTAATCTAGATTCGGGGTTTGGTGAAAGTTTGTGCGCACTAGAGATATTATCGCGAGTGTTATAGATAGGCCATCGGTTTTTAAGAGTAAGGAGAAGCTGTTTCCAGAGTATGTTCCACCAGAGCTTCCTCATAGGGAGAGACAGCTACGTGAGCTTGCCCAGTTATTTAAGTCTGTAATAGTTAATCCTGGACAGATTAGTCAGCGGGTTTTATTGACCGGTAATATTGGTACTGGTAAGACCGCTGCAGCCCGTGTTTTTGGGAGAGAGATTGTTAGTCTTGCCCGTAGTAGAGGTATTAGCTTAGAATACGTTCATATAAACTGTCATCGTGATAGAACTCTCTATGCTGTTGTTTCGAGTATTGCTAAGCAGATAGGCATGAGTGTACCGAATAGGGGTCTATCCGCCTATGAGATATACTCTGCTATACTCGAGTACCTTGAGGACGAGAACAAGTATGTTATTATAACGCTTGACGAATTCGACTATTTTATTGAGACTGCGGGAAGTGATGCTGTCTACTTCTTGATAAGAACGTATGATGAGTTTTCAGAGTACACTAGGAGAATAAACTTCATATTCATTACGAGGAATACAACGGCTCTCTCACGGCTAGATGATGCTACTGAAACTTACTTATTGAGAAATATCATACATTTCTACCCGTATACTTCAGATGAACTATACGATATACTTGATAGTAGGCGTTCTCTAGCATTTTATGAGGATACGGTTCCAGATGAGGTCTTGAGGTATATTGCTGAAATACATGGTAGGGATCGAGGAGGAGAGGGTAATGCTAGAGCTGCAATAGAAACACTACTAGTTGCTGGCGAAGCCGCAGATGCTGAGGGTGCTCCAAGGATAACTATAGAACATGTCCGTAAAGCCTACGTTAAAGCTAATCCCCAGATAACTATACTATATGATAGGCTAATAACTCTCCAATTACACGAGCTATTATTTCTTTTAGCTGTTGTAAGGACTTTGAAGAGGAGTCAGCAAGCCTATGTTAGGATAGGTGAAGTAGAAGAAGAGTACAAGTACATATGTGAAGAGTTAGGCGAGAAGCCGAGAAGACATACACAAGTCTATGAGTATGCTATGAATCTAAGAAAACTAGATCTCATAGAGACAAAGACTTCTGGTAGAGGTTATCGCGGTAAGAGCACGCTCATAGGGATAAGCATGGCGCCACTTGATCCATTAGAGAACCGTATACTGGATATAATAAAGAGAAGAATAGGTGAACATAAGTGGAGGACGAGAATAACATAATGATAGAGCAATTATTCTCAAGTCGTGGTAGAGTAAGAGTAATAAAGACTATATTTAGGCTTGGGGAAGCAAATATATCGAAAATAGCGAGAATAACCGGATTACATCATAAACTAGTTGAAAAATACTTGTTACAGTTAAAAGATTACGGTATAGTAGAGGAACACCGTTATGGGCGGTTAAGATTATTTAAACTAAACTATACAAACCCTAAAACATATTTAATACGCGAACTATTAGAAGCCCTTGAGGAAACATGAAATCTGCCGAAATGATTGATATCACCAGTAAGAGTGAAGTAGAAAGAATAGCCATCGTGAAGGGCAGAATAAGGCTTAGAAAAGAAACTATAGAGAAAATACGCCGAAAAGAAATAGAAAAAGGAGACGTTACAACAGTAGCAAAAATCGCCGGCATTCTTGCAGCAAAGAAGACACCAGAAATAATACCATTATGTCATCCTATTCCATTAACAAACATCAAAGTAGACGTAAACGTTAAGGAAGAATTCGTAGAGGTTACCGTAATCGTTAAAACCATAGCAAAAACTGGAGTTGAAATGGAGGCTCTAACAGCAGCAACTATTTCACTACTAACTATCTGGGACATGGTTAAGAAATACGAGAAAGACGAGAAGGGACAATACCCTCAAACTCGTATCGAGGAAATAAGAGTAGTAGAGAAGATTAAGAGACCCATACAGGTTAAATAAAACTATGCAGAAGATAATTTTAAGACTATTATACAATGGCAGCTTATTCCACGGGTTCCAAAGACAACCCGGACTTAAAACAGTTGAAGGAGAAATTGAGAAGGTCTTGAAAAAACATGGTTGTATAGATGGTTTTCGAAGCCCATATTATTCGGCTAGCGGTAGAACAGATAAAGGAGTACACGCATTTGCTCAGACAATATCCTTTTACACTAGTTGCAGTATAGATAAAATAATCAGTGCTTTAGGTGAATTAGAACCAGAAATACATGTATGGGCTCATAGAGTAGATTGTACAGGAGAATTCCATCCACGCTACTGGGCCCTATGGAGAGAATACATCTACGTGGTAAAACAAGAGCGAGAAAAAGAAGATGAAATAGAAACACAAAATAAAACATTAATAAGACGATTACTCGGCTGCAAGGATTACTCCTTCTTAGGCCTACCTAAAGATGTGCAATCCTTTCACTGTATATTTAAGATAAGTATAGTGAAATGGAACAACAGTATAGTATACCATATTGTTGGATCAAGTTTTGCCCGACAAATGATAAGACGTATAATAAGCTTTATTCAATTAAAAAATACATCTCGTAGACTCAAATCTCTAAAACCAGCAAGACCGGAAAACTTGATGTTATTTAATGTTAGATATGGCTACTCGTTTAAAATAACTAATCCTAAAAGACTTGAAAAGATAATACAGTATCACGCTAGAAAGGAAGCTGTGTTTGAGTACCTTTACCAGAACTACGTCTCCCAGAACGCCCACTGGTACGACGAGTTCGTTTAACGCGTTCTCCCTCCTTTTTCTCCTCTTCAGGAACACCTCGCTCCTTTAGCTCTCTAATATATCTCAGTACTTCATTGCTTCGTGGCCCAGCTAGATATTTCACCATGTTTTCCGTTAAATTGTATCCTATTGCGATACGTGCAGCGTATTTGGGATTGTTTACGAATATTATCTGTAGCATTGGAATATAATCTGACTTTACTATTCTAGAAGATACGTGGAGTTTTGCTGCTAAATGTCTAGCTAGAGCATCGCGTATTTCTCTAACTTGTTTGGTCTTAGACATTAAGAGTATTCTCTGGGGAAAACTATACTTTACCCATCGATACTTTGATTTCATTCTAGCTAAAGCCACACCTGCACCCATCATGTCAAATACGTATGATAGGAGATCCCAGTTACCAGTCCTTTTTATTCTTCCCAAGTAGACTGATGCTCTACTTAGGGCCTCATAGCCGCGCCATAGGTCTTCTGGATCACTATACTGGTTAGGTAGGTTCTCGTTGATCCACTGCATCATTGTCTCATAGTCTATATTTGTTTGAGTAACAGCTAACTTGGCTTGCCAAGCATATTTTGACATAAACAAGTTTCTAAGAGCTTCAAAGGGACTATATTCTCTATCACGTCTACGTACTAATGCCTTAACGAGATCTAGTGTTACTTTACCGTATCCTCGTGCTATAGCTTCTAAGTCATTAATTGCTGATCGTAGGTCACCATCTGATAGCTTTGCGAGATATCTTAGGGCCTTGTCATCGCATTCTATTTTCTCGCTCTTACATATGTATGAGAGAACTCTTGCAACAACCGTTTCTGTAAGCCTGTTAAAAGCTATAAGCTTGGAAGCGTCTCTTAGTGGCTTTAGCTTCGTATCCCAGGGATCATTAGCGGTCATAACTACTGGGTGTATGGTGATCTCTATCAATTCTAGTATAGCATTTAATCCTCCTCTATCCGCAGTACCCGAAATACCGTCAACTTCATCTAATAATATGATCTTTCTACGAGAACCAAAGAGACTCATCTGTGTTGCAGCTAGTTTAGCTACTCTTTCTATATCTTCCCTACGGCGGAAATCGCTTGCATTCATCTCTATTAGTTCTAAGCCATACTCGTGTGCAGCTGCCTCCACCATACTAGTCTTACCGCATCCTGGAGGTCCGTAGAGGAGGGCTGCTTTTTTACTGGGTTTTCCGTGTAGCCATGCGGTTAGCCATTCAATGAACTCCTTCTTAGCCTTATCCTGATTGGCTACGTCAGCTATCTTCTTGGGACGATACTTTATAACCCATGGGAGCTCTTTAGTAGGCAATGATTTAACCCTAGGCTAAGTTTATAGGATTTCTTCTATGCCTTCAATTTCTTGCCGACGAGTACTAGTCTAGCTAGGAAAGCGTTTAACTGTATTTCATCGTCTCCTCCTTCAGCTAGTCTAAACTGTATTTCACCTGCATAATCAGCAATGAGTACTCTTAGGGGTTCCGGTAGCTTTAGGTCAGCGCTAAAGATTTCTCTATGGATTTGCTTTATTATATCTATACCAGATAGCCCGTACTCAACCATGAGTTGTCTTAGTTTGTCTCTAGCATCGGTAAATCTCCCGTCTAATGCTAGCTTTATCATTTCCTTTATTTCTCTCGGATGTGCTAAGCCTACAACCTTGTATACTGCTTCTACGGTCACCTTACCTAATGCTGCTGCAGCTTGTAGGATGTTTATTGCTCTCCTCATGTCTCCTTCAGATATCTCGTATATGACCTCTAATGCTTCTATATCATATTGCACGTTTTCCTGCTCTGATATCCATCTAAGTCTAGCGATAACATCCTCTTTTCTTAGCGGTGTAAATCTGAAGAAGGCGCAACGTGATTGTATGGGTTCTATTATCTTGCTAGGATAGTTTGCTATTAGTATGAAGCGTGTTGTTGCTGTATACATTTCCATTAGTCTTCTAAGAGCTTGTTGTGCATCAGCAGTCATGTTGTCTGCTTCATCTAATATTATTATCTTGAAGGGTATTTCTCCTGGAACACGGCTTCTAGCAAATTCCTTAACCTTAGTCCTTATAACGTCAATGCCTCTTTCATCGCTAGCGTTGAGTTCTAACAGGTAACGTTGATAGTTTTCACCATAGAGGTCGTGGGCTAACGCGTGTGCTGCAGTAGTCTTACCAGTACCCGGGGGTCCTGCAAATAATAGGTGAGGCATGTTCTTTTCTTCTACAAACTTCTTTAGTCTTGTAACAACTTCTTCTTGGTTAACTATTTCGTCAAGGCTTTTCGGCCTATACTTCTCAGCCCATAGAAGCTCTGCTATACTACTCAAGGCTTAAGTCCCCCAACCACTATAAACGATACACTCTATAATAAGTTATATAAGGGTGAGGGCGCCCGCCCTACCACGTATATGAGGAAATACTAGATGAGTGAACTAGTATTAGGTTTAAGGAATCTTAGAAGAGACTATATGTGGACTAATATTAGGGCAATAGTTCTAAGGGATCACGAAGACATAGTTTTACCCGGAACAACAATACAGTTGAGACGTGGAACAGAAATCGTAGCACCACGCTGGCTTGTAAGAATGCTATC
>JALVFK010000012.1 GCA_027030065.1 Desulfurococcales archaeon
ATATGTGGACTAATATTAGGGCAATAGTTCTAAGGGATCACGAAGACATAGTTTTACCCGGAACAACAATACAGTTGAGACGTGGAACAGAAATCGTAGCACCACGCTGGCTTGTAAGAATGCTATCTGAGCAGAAAATACTTGAACCTAGAGAAGAGCCGATGAAGATAAATGAGCTCGGGAGATACTCTTTCCTTGAAACAAGGTCTAGACAACAATCAGCACTACTCCAGAAGCTACCCACAGACTTTTACCAAAAACTAAGAGACTATCTTGAAACAATTAGAAGAAAACTATCTGAATCACCATCACCTGAAATAATAGACGAGTACCGTAGAGCTAGAAGCTACACCTACGACATATTACGCGTAAGACTACAACGCATACTATCATTAGTTCAGGCAGGTGAAGAATCAAGCGAGATACGAGAACAATTAGCCCGATTAACCCCAGAAGAATTAATACTCTACAAAACTATAAGAAGACTTATCGAGGACTGGCAGAAAGAAGTAACAGGTTTAGAGGAAGTACTAATATGAGCATAGATGAAACCGAGATAATGGGATTAGAAGAATTATCAGACCCCAAGCTTAGGTTTGAAGAGTTCCTAAAGACATTCCAAGATAGGGTTACGGGTAGGTTTAAGTATCGTGAACGTATTCGGAGAATGATCATAACAGGAATGAAAAGCCTCGTAATAGACTTCGAAGACCTCTACATGTATGACTCTGATCTAGCGAGAATCCTCATAAACCAACCCGACACCATGCTCGCGGCACTATCAGAAGCGATAAGGTCTCTAGCCGAAATAGAAGACCCAGAATACGTTAAAACCATTGACAAATTTTACCCACGCATAAAGGGGCTCCCCAATATCGTACGTATAAGAGACATTAGAAGCGACCATATAGGAAAACTAATAATGATTGAAGGCATACTCGTAAGAGCAACCCCAATTAGAGAAAAAGTAGTCAAAGCAGTCTTCAGACACATGCACCCAGAATGCGGGCAAGAATTTATGTGGCCGCCTAAAGGAGAAATGGGAGAAGTAATAGAATACCCGCTCTTCTGCCCCCTCTGCGGTAAATCTGGTGGCAGCTTCAAACTCGTACCAGAGAAGTCGAAGTTTATAGACTGGCAGAAAATAGTAATACAAGAAAGACCCGAGGAAATACCTTCAGGACAAATACCCCGCAGTATAGAAGCAGTAGTCACAGCTGATCTTGTCGATAAAGCTAGACCAGGAGACAGAGTAAGCTTAACTGGAGTATTACGGATAAAGCAGACGGGTAAGAAGAAGGCTAGCATAGGTATATTTGACATATACCTGGATGTAAACTACATAGAAGCTTCTCAGAGACTCCTAGAAGAAGTTGAGATAACAAAAGAAGATGAGGAGAAAATAAAAGAGCTAGCAAAAGACCCGTGGATACATAAGAGGATAATCGCAAGTATAGCACCAACAATCTATGGACACTGGGATATAAAGGAGGCAATAGCCCTCCTCTTATTCGGAGGAGTACCCAAGCAAGCAGAAGACGGAACTAGAATAAGAGGAGACATACACGTACTATTAATAGGAGACCCAGGTACAGCTAAAAGTCAGCTCCTCCAATATGCAGCGAGAATAGCTCCTAGAGGAATATATACTAGCGGTAAAGGAGCAACAGCAGCGGGTCTAACAGCAGCAGTTGTTAGAGACAAGTCTACTGGAGAATGGTACCTTGAAGCGGGAGCACTAGTGTTAGCCGATGGTGGCATGGCGGCAATAGACGAAATAGACAAAATGAGAGAAGAAGATAGATCAGCAATACACGAAGCCATGGAACAACAAACAGTAAGCATAGCTAAAGCAGGCATTGTTGCTAGACTCAATGCCAGATCCTCTATACTAGCAGCTGGTAATCCCAAATTCGGTAGATACATGAAGGATAGGAGTCTAGCAGAAAACATTAACTTACCAGCAACCATTCTCTCAAGATTCGACCTAATATTCGTGTTAAAAGACGAACCTAACTCAAAATTAGATTACCTAATGGCCGAGCATATACTAAGAGTGCATAAGGAAATAGAACTAGTAAAACCCGATATACCCGCATCACTATTGAGGAAATATATTAGCTATGCGAGAAGATATGTTAGACCCAAGCTAACCGATGAAGCAATAAAACTACTACAAGAATTCTTCGTAGAAATGAGGAAAATGAGCGAAGCCCAAGATTCATCGAGGCGTGAGAGCCCAGTAGCAATAACACCAAGACAACTTGAAGCATTAGTACGTTTAGCAGAAGCTCACGCTAAGATGGCTTTACGAGAGTATGTCACGGTAGAAGACGCCGAAGAAGCTATAAGATTGATGAAAGCCTTCCTAGAGAGCGTTGGAATAGACATAGAAAGCGGTAAAATAGACATAGACATAATAATGACAGGTAAGCCTAGAAGCCAGCAAGAAAAACTATCAATAATAGTAGATATAATCGAAAACGAAACCTTAGAATCAGGTTACGGCTGCGTATACATGAAGAAAATAGCTGAAAGAGCAAAAGAATACAACATATCGGAAGACTTCGTTGAAAGAGCACTAAGAATACTAAGACGAGAAGGAACAATATATGAGCCAAAACCACACTGCTATGCAGTCGTGAAATAATTTCTAAGACAAACAATACTAATTATGAATTATACTTTTAAACCCGAACAACATACAAAAGCAAGGTGCAAGCTAATGGCAGAACAAAAACAACGTTTCACCGTAAAGGTTGGTGAAAAAGAAATAGAATTAACAGACGAGGTACTTGAAACACTATACGAATACGTACACACAGCAATGCCGTTGGAAAAACTCGCTGAGAAACTAGGGCTCGAATCATGGGAAGAAGCCTATGAGTTTATTAAAAATATACCAGCATGGATACTGTGGATACCGCCATCAATGTGGAAGCATCGCAGAAAACTAGTTCAGTCAGCACAATAAATGATCCAATAATTCTCCATACTACTATCAGAATACCCGGTAACCAATACTTTAATAATCTAAAATCCTCCATCAGTTAATAAGTTATAGAATTACGAGACATAGCTAGTATTCTATATAGTGTTACCCTAGACTAGAACATGTGGTAGTGGGGCCGCCGGGATTTGAACCCGGGACCACCAGCGATCTGGGGTTCCCCTCTAAGACACCTGGCAGGCGGGGATTCCTCCCCAGGCTGGCATCCTGCCAAGCTAGACGACGGCCCCAGAGTCTGAAATAGTGTTCTGGTGTATATACTTTACTGGATATGGAGTTAATATCGTTTTGTAGGGGAATTCTGTGGGATTTATAATGTTAAAAATACGCGGAAATACCCATGAACCTGGTCTCCAAACATACATGAACACCATAAGGTAATACCCAAGAAGTAATTAGTAATACCCACGTATTACCAGGATTAATATTTACTTCCTATGAAATCCATAGGTATCTCTCGGCGTTCTTAGCATGCCAGTAATATTTCGTTGCAGTAAGTGTGGTAAAATACTATACGTGTTCAATAGGGTTGGACAAGACTACTTTGGTATACCCACGCCTAGCGAGGTCATAAGCTTATACGGTGGTGTTTGCCCTCAATGTGGTTCAAGACTGAAAATACCGAGTGTAAACGATATCAAGATAACATACTTGTCCTCAAGCTTTAGATATAGATATCCAAGCCTCGAGGAATACAGTGTATCGAATATAATAACTAGGGCTCCAGAAACACAACCCTCAATACGAGGCTTCAACATAGAAGACTCAATGACCTCAGAGACATCAGTCTAGAAAATTTTTAGTTTTATCATAATTTTCTCAACTATGTTGAATTCCATGTGTTTTTTATAATCTTTCACTAATGAACGTACTTGCTCTAAATCGCTTACATTGATGCCCAGACTACTAGTAATAGTTCTCGAGAACTCATTGTAGCGGAAAAATATTCCCCCCAAGATACTCGTAAGGTTTCGTGGCTTCCTCAAAAGACTAGCTGAGTCGAAATCCACGAAGTATACCCCACGGGGAGATAGGATTACATGCTTGTAGGGTCTCGAAAGCTCGCCATGATCTATATGGTGAGCATCTAACAGATACGCCTTATATATTATTGATCTTAATACTAATCGCAGATCATAAAGTCTCTCGAGCGCTTGGTATTCTTTTAGATACTCGGCTAGTGTAGGACCGTCAACAAATTCCATTACAATATAGTTTTTACTACAAGAATACACATGGGGTGATACGCCGAGTCTAGATGAGAGTTCAAGAATTTTGCATTCATGTAACATGTCTGTGCGGCGAGAGTCTTTTCGTAGAATTTTTACTATTGAAACCTTGTTGTTAAATAATGCTAGTAGGGAAACCCCTGTAAAACCAGCACCTACTACTCTAAAACTACCATAAATGTTTCGTAAACCATAATTATAGAAGTACTCTAACCCACGTATACGCAACTCGGAGAGAAGTTCTAAACACTCTCTCAAGTTGTACTTGTATTGCTTAAGTATTCTGCAGAAGTCCTCAGAACTGAGCTGATGAAGCATTTTTCTATCTACACTTATAAGAGCCATGAAGGCCTCTTATAAAGGAATCTCTTAATCCATTGTAGAATATCCTTATTATTCTTGACGAACTCTAGAATCTCTGCTTCACCAAGTATTCTCTTTGGTGCTCTAGATAAGTCGGGCGCATTTACTATCTTCTCAATGTTATCGCGTAGTAAATCATAGGCTCTACGGTATCGTCTAGGCTTCAATACCCTCCATCTCCCATCCTCTCCTATCCAAGGCCCATAGACTTGTTTATCACTAAGGTATTTTTCGAGGAATCTCTCACTATGATCCCTATTATATACGGGAGGCCCTACATGTAGCTTATATTGGGATAACGTATGTTCTTCTACTTCAACTACTATTAATGCGAGATCTTTTTCATCACTCCATGCATCATAGTCAACTACTTTGAAATCATTGTTTTCAATGAATTTGTAGATACTCTTTATAGTCCTCTTTATCTCGCCCCATAGTATATCGGGTACTAGGTTTAATTCACTTATATCTAATAGTAATGCTACAAGGCTAGTCCTCCGCGAAGACATTATCTCAAATGCATTTATGTTTGGATAAGATGGGAAGAAATATGATAGACTAGGCTTAGCTAGATACCTCCTAGATGCAGCTATGAAGACGGCTAAGGATCTCCTAGATACTGCTGCAGCAACATTACGGTTAGGGTCAACGGGATCTATTACGATTAGTTCTTTGTTTTTAAACTTCTTTAACGCCTCCTTCGGACTATAATATCCTTCAATGTCTATTATTATTGGTGGACGCCATTCTGCAACATTCTCCAATGTCTTCCTAAAACTAGTATAGTATATTATTAAAAGCTCGACTAGATAACCTGAAAACCCCTCTACTCTTATCTCAGCACCATAGACTCCTATACCCTTCATAAACTTTTTCAGTAACCTAACCTCATCTTTCTGCTCTTCCGTTAACTTTGATTTAACATATCTGGTATGATGGGGGGTTCTATCAACTGCTGATTTTATCCTAGAAGGATCACTTACATCGAAAGCTGGGACAACATCTACGTCTACATTATCTATTCTGACAGTAAGATACGGATGCGCTGCGTATTTTATCATATAATTATAGTTTTGAAATGCCTCTAGTATAATCTTAAATCCTACTTCCTCAAGCCATTCTTTATCGTATTCCTCAGGAAACAATACAAACACGTCAAGATCTAGTTCGCCAGATATCCATGTGTCTTTTGCAAAGGATCCCTGTAAACTTATCCTTCCAGGTATATTGTTTTTCTCAAGGCTTTTCTCCAACTCTTCCTTTACAATACTGTATATGCGTAAACCTTTCTCGTATTCTTCTGGTTTAGGCTTAATCTTCTCTAATACTCTTTTCTCTATGTCTTCGTAGTTCAATATCGCTAATCCTCTGCTGATACTTCCCTCAATGTTCTATATATGGGTCCTCGAGGAGTAAGTATGCTCTGTTTAAGCCTAATGTACCTCACTACCATTTCACCTGCATCAAAGTCTTGGAATTCTTCTATTACTTTCCTAAGAGCCTCACGTTTTCTCCCACTCTTAACTCTAGCTACAGTTATATGGGCGACAAACTCTTC
>JALVFK010000013.1 GCA_027030065.1 Desulfurococcales archaeon
GATAAGGGAGCAAACCCAATAGAATACTTGTTAGCAGCTCTAGCATCATGTTTATCCATAGCACTAAGGTTCCACGCAAATAAAAAGAAAATCCAAATAGATGAGATAGAAGTAGAGGCAAAAGGACTCCTAGACCTACGAGGATTTATGGGAATGGAGGGCGTTAAACCCGGACTACAATGGGTTGAAGTAGACTTAAAGATAAAGTCACCTGAACCAGAAGAGAAGATAAAGGAGCTAGTAGAATTCGTAGAAGCACACTGCCCAGTAGCAGATACCCTGAGATCGCAGACTGAGGTAAGACTTAAACTAGAGAAAATCTAGAGCAAAACCATTAACTTCCTCCTTATCTTAACTCTAGGCAGGCTTTTTTGAAACCCACCTAATATTTCTGCTACATTCTTAATCTTAACATGATATTACTTTTTACTTGGCTAGGAACTTGTTAAGGTGGCTTATTCTTACTATCTCTATGTTTTTCTTCAATTCTTTCACGATTTCTACTATGTATTTGAAGTGAGGATCGTTATCTAATACTACCACGGGACTCCCAGTTGTTAGAGCTGATGCAGCCAAGAATATGTCTTCCCACGGTATATTGTATCTCTTCCCTACAGCTTCTGCTTTGAGAACCCCCTATCCACATAGAATACTCTATAGATCTACTGTATCCCATTCTATACACTACTGATACTATTTCAGCTATATTGAATAACCCCGGGTCTGCGGTTTTATGGAGCCCTCTTCACCTAGCCTTAAGAGCTCACGGGCAATCCTCCATTCCTTCTCTCTAGTCAGTGGCAACAATAGTATGTCAGTATCAACTAACTAGTCTCGCTGGCAATTTCCTTAAATCTCTCATCTTCTGCTAACTTCTCTTCTCCACGATACTTGAACAACACCTTTATACTATTCTTCCCGCCGAACTTGTCAATGAACTCTACTAGGCTCTTAGGCTTCCTCAACACTACTCCCTCTTTAAATTGGAGAGCTATTTAATGTTAAAACATGTTTATAGTTGAAGAAACTAGAGCTTTTGTTTTAAAAATAGCTTTAAGTTATTTAGGGGGTTTAGGGTTATATGTGTTGGACTACTTGTTTCATTATTTCTGCGTAGAGTGTTATTGTGTCCTCGTATTTTGTTTCTGGTGTACCAGTATAGATTAGGTGCATTCTTAGTGGTAGTTCTTTTTCTCTTACCTCTTTGACCATGAACTCTGCTAGTGCTTGAGCTAGAGGTGTTAGGCTTGGGTAGCCTTTTCCTAATGGTACTCTCTTCTTCAATAGCCTTCTACCAAAGTAGATACCTGTTACCTGTGCGAATCTTAGGCTTAGGAAGCCCTTGCTTAATGGTAGTGCTTTCTTTAATATGTTTAGCCAGAATTCTTTTGTAGCCTCCCTGTCTGCTTGGTGGAAGTTTCCGTGCTCGTCTACGTGGAATTCATACATGAACACGTTTTCTAATTGAAGTGATATTATTACTCTCTCGTCTCCGACGGCTTCTATTATTGCTTTTATCTCATCTATGCTTCCCAATTGTCTACGAGTATACGTTGTCTCAAGGGAGATATACATGTTCTGGGGAGCTTCCTTCAATAATTCTTTTATGAACTCAGCTGCTAGCTCTATATCCTTGTCGCCACCGTAAACCTTCCATCCAAGGTGGAGGTTGAATATTTCTGCTCCAGCTAGTGCAGCGTTCCTTAGAGCTGCTTTCATAGCCTTTAATACTCTCTGCCTAACTAGCTTGCTATCGCTTACAACATTATAGTATGGTGCATGAGCGGTAACTGTGGTAAATGCTTTTTTAGCGAATTCTCTATAGGATTCAAAGTATTCTGGTCCACGGCTCCTCCTAGAGAAGTCTGCTGGTGGTATTTCTGTAAGCTTCATTCCTAGGGTTGCTGCTTTTGCTAGTGTTGATAGAGAGTTATATGTTCCCCAGTCGAAGAGGAGCATGACTATACACCATTAACTATATGTGTGGAGTAGAAAATAAAACATTCTATCAAGCATCCATGAGTATTTCTTGAATAC
>JALVFK010000014.1 GCA_027030065.1 Desulfurococcales archaeon
GGGCTACTCTCATAGAATCACATGTGATAAGTATTGGCGATGAAGTAGAATTCTTTAAGAAACTAGAAGATACCAGTCTGGAAACCCTAAAACACCTAGTAGACTTATATGCCGAGGCATCAGCTAAGGCTAAAAAAGCTAAGACGGACAGAATTATGAATAAGATAGCAAATACTCTACTATCATTTATACAGTACATAATGTTATACGTAGAATCCGGAAACCCTGACCATATGTATAATGCTATATCAATAATAGAGAGGAGCATCATAAACCCCCCGCCCTCGAGAGAAAACAGGAACATCATCAGGGCTGTAGAGAATAAGATGGGATCAAAATATGATAGCATGTTGTCTTCAATGATAAACGACCTAATAGTAAAGGGGATGCGTAAAACAATAGTGAGATAGTGGTATTAGGCTATGCGTAAAGGAAATGAGACAGTAATAGGATTCTTCGAAGAAACACTATCATCTAACAAGATCCCGGTAGTAGTATATGAAGCACCTACAGGGTATGGGAAGACAAGCATAATCCCAATACTATACAAGGTCTCTACTAAAACGGGGTTTTCAAGTAGACTAATACACGTAGCACCACTGAGATCGCTTGTAGAACACATATATGAGAAAAGGCTTCTAGGAGACCTATTCCCAAGCCTTAGAGATAATGGTGTAAATAAAGATGATATAGGATACCAGATGATGGGCCACGGGCCCGGAAAATCACCATATTTTTTCAAATCCATTATAACTTCAACTATTGATAGCTTCATCTTCAATTTAATAAAAATCCCCGTAGCCGAAATGTATAAGCACGTAGCTCACTATGAGACGCCTAGAGCCAATATAATGACTTCTACTATAATGATGGATGAAGCCCACCTCTATGGAGGAGATCCCGGAGTAAATGATACTTCATACATGTTTACTGCACTTCTAGCTTCACTAAAAGTTCTCGTAAACATGATGGTTCCCCTACTTGTTGCAACAGCAACACTTCCCCAAATAATTGTGCGTGAGATAATAGATAGCGTGAAAGGATACAAGATGGTAGAATGTAGGAGAATAAGAGTAATGGAGAAAAAGCCATCTAAAAATATGGCAAACGAAATAGTAGTAGAAGACAAAGACTACTATGATACATTGGAAAACGTTAGATGGAGTACCAAGATAATTAATGAATCAGAGATAAGCCAGGTTCTTAAAGAAAATAATGGAAGCAGAGTACTCATCGTAAGGAATACTCCAAAAAAGGCAATAAGCACGTATAGAATTGCAGAGAAAGTAGTTGATGGAAGAATAGGATTAATACATGGCTTAATGCGTAGTATTGACCGTAAACGAATTGTTAAGGAACTAGAAGAAACTGATGTATTGATAGGTACACAGGTAATAGAGGTTGGCATAAACGTAGACTTCGATATCCTCATAACAGATGCTGCAAGCCTACCAGCAATGATTCAGAGAGCTGGAAGAATAGCGAGACACGTAGATAGCCAACGAGATGCAAAAGTATACATAATCTCTGGAGATGGTGATCAAATATACGATGAGAAAATAGTATTAGAGACTTTAATAGAAATTGCACATTATGAGGACTTAGATTGGAGAGTATATTGTACTAGTAATTGTAGCAAGCCTAACGTCTACATGATATTAGAGAAGATATATGCCGATGATAGACAGGTTAGAGAAGTAATTGAGGGAGCTACTCTTGTAAGATTATGGGAGCTAGCAGTCAATCCTTCAAAGGGGTTTAGTGAGGCATTAAGATACTATAGGATCCAGTGCATTAAGAAGAGAGGTTTCATAAGAAGCAATATATTATTACCAGTAGTTTTCTCGGAAAAACAAGTCAACATAGACTTAGCAGAATTAAGTGATAATAGTGTACCATTAAGTATATGGAAGATTAGGAAAGCATTGAAAGAAGACGTGCTCGACTGTGCAAACAATAAGTGTAAGATTATAGCATGGGATTTATCAAGTAAGAACATGGAGTTAACTGAAACTTTCATAGAAAAAGACAAACTAGCGACATTAGTTGAAAAGTATTGTCCCCTCCTACCATATACTGTAAACGGTAAGAGGATATTATTGCATTCACTAATGGGTAGAATAGAGAAATACGATGAGATGTTAGGGCTAGAGCTATGACCCAAACCCTCTACGCGTATTGTAATAGTAGTCTCCTTCAACACTCAATAAACGTAGCAGAAAAACTCGAAGTATTCATCGAGCGAGGAGACTCTATAGTATTATGCAATAAGATTACAAATACGTTGAAAGCAAAACACAAGAGTATAGATGAAAAACTAGTAAGAAATCAATGTCTGGAACTTGCACGCTTAGCAGCATTCCTCCACGATATCGGAAAAGGATTAGAGATTTATCAAGACCCATCCCGCTATAAAGTCGTAGAGGGAGAATGTAAGGCGTCATATGTATTCCATGAAGTATTTTCAGCTGTAATAATAAGGCGCTTAATGGAGAACGTATTGGCCAAGTACATTAAACTAGAAGAGCTTCGACTGATTCCAGTAATAGTAGCTCTTTATCACCACTATACTATGGAGCGACTAGATTTTGAGAAAATAAGAGATTACTTGGATAGACTTGGAAGAAAAGTCCTCCTCCACAAGGAGGCAATTAATATAATTATTGAGGCTATTAAGAGGACTCTCAGAAACGTGGATGTAGAGGATAGGATTATTGAGAAAAGAGTTGTGTCAAAACCAGTTAAAATAATTGATATAGAAGACTTATTCTTTGATATTGACCAGTTCTATAGGAGTAATAAGAGACTCTTACTATTGTACTTCGGTATTGTTAGCCAGGTAGCGGTAGCAGACTATATAGTAGCAAGTATTGAGAGAGGAGGGGTGAGTTCCAAGTACTATATGGATATTTGTAGAGAAGCTCCCTGGCTATGCTCTCCATCAGATAAGAAATAGTGGTGGCGGAGATGGAAGACACAAATATATTATTGTATAAGTTCTCTTTTTCTCCATTAGAAGACGTTATAGTGCCTGGTTTTTCTAGTAAGTTTTCTTTTACCTTTTTCACAAGGTTTCTATCCGATTACTGGGTTGATTATTTAAGAAAGCTGCATTCGTCTCGGGAGCCACTAAAGCCTTATCGTTTTTCTCCAGTGTTTAGTGGTAAAAATGCATTATTCAAACGTAGTAGGAATCACGTAGCGATCTTGCGTGCTGGGGGAACTTATTGGTTTAACGTGACTCTAATAGGCTTTGAACCAGAGCTTGATTTTAGGGATCGCTTAAGAGTTTTCGGTAAGGAGCTAGTGGTCGATGAGATAGGTTTTGTTAGGAAAGAATTCGGAGAGCTTGTAGGAGATGGAGTAGAGAGTTTTAAAATGATTTTTCTTACACCAACACTACTATCTCCTAAGCTTTGTCTCCCACCTAGGCTTCGTATTGAAACCCCCATGAATGTTCTTAGATTATACCCCCAACCTTGTCTATGGATTCGGAGTCTTGTATTGTTTTGGAACAAGTATGCTTCAAAGGATCTAAAGCTTAGAGATGGATACAAGTTGTCTAGGCTTGCTGACATCTATTTAATGGAAACAGGCTATGATGTGAAACCTATTACAGCCTATTACACCAAGAATAGAGAACTAATAGAGCACCGTGGATTCGTAGGCTGGATAAAATATAAGATAATAGACAAAGACTTTGCCGAGAAGATAACTCCATTACTAAGACTTGCACAACTATTTGGGGTAGGTCGTAGTAGAAGTATAGGATTCGGATACACTGATATAGAATTTGAGACAGCCTAGCTATTTACAAGGTATATTGTTTTATTCGCCTTATTTCAATGAGTTTCCTGGTTAATGATCTCCTGTGTTTTCCTTACTTTGACGTATTTTGATGCTTTTCTTTTGAGTTCCTCATCATCTGTAACGAGTATTAGGTTCTTCTTTATTGCTAGGAGTAGGTATGATGCATCATATATTGTTAGTTTTTCTCTAGCAGCTAGCTCTATTACTTCTCTTTCATTTCCTTGTATATTTTCTATTCTGATTATATCGAATATTTTAGATAGTATATCAGCGAACTCTAGCATGGTTTCTCTATCTATTTGCTTTAAGAGCAAATATTCTTTCCAGACCGCGTTTAGGGCTTCGTATCGTGCTAAGTCTATTGTTGAGCCTTGTCCCAGTACTCTTAGTATACCTCTTTTAACTAGATTTACTATTGAGCTAGCATCAAATAAATACATTATCTATTCTCCCTATACTCTCTGATAATACGTGCTATTTCTTCATCAGAAATGTTTTTCATCTTAACACTTAGTTTCCTGGCTTTTTCTTCTAGTTCCTCAAGTATTTTCTTCTTAACTTCTTCTTCAAGAGCCCTCCTTATAACTGGACCAGGCTTTACACCATATTGATCGAGGAGCTTCTTTAGTTTTCGGGGTATTTTAGCTGAAACCGTTACATAGTTCACAATACACCTACCTATAGGTAGGCTATATATGCCTACCTATATAAGGTCTACATTATAATCTTTATGGAGACTTCTTGAACATCTAATTTACTTAGTTTACATGTTTTTAGAGGAGATTGTTGGGGAAATATTGTTTAAGGGCTATTGTTATTTTTGTTGTGTCCTGGCTAGTGAGGGGTGTGTTGGTGGTCTTGTATTCGAGGTTTCCTCGTAGTGGGGTTGATTGGAGGGAGGTTTTGAGGGAGCTTCAGAGTCGTGCTAGGATAGTTCCAGTACACTTGTTGGAGAATATTATTGGCTCTATGACTACGTATCCTCACCCGTTGGGGGTGGAGGCTTTCCGCTTGTTCTGGCATGCTAATGCTAATGATCCACTGGTTTTTCGTGAGATCGCTAAGCTGGAGAGTGAGGTTGTATCGATGTTGGGGGACTTGTTGGGTGGTGATCCAGCGAGAGTTGAGGGTATGATTACTAGTGGGGGGTCGGAGGCTAATGTCTCAGCACTCTATCTTGCTAGGGAGCACGGCTATGATACTGTTTACATACCATTAAATGTTCATGAATCAGTTGTTAAGGCGGCACGCTTCCTAAGAATGAATACTGTTAGAGTAGGACTCGGCTCAAACTATAAGATTAGCCTAGAAGATCTTGTGGAGAAACTCGAGAAGCATGGGAGAGGGGTAATAGTAGCTACAGCTGGATCCACGGGGCTTGGGCTAGTAGACCCTATCCCCGAGGTGTCTAAGATAGCATTAGAATATGAATCAATTGTACACGTAGATGCAGCTTATGGGGGCTTTATAGTACCATTCCTAAAGGCGATGGGGGCACCACTACCAGATATAGGGTTCACTAATGAGGCAGTAGTATCGGTTACAATAGACCCCCATAAAATGGGTTTAGCACCCATACCAGCTGGCGGTCTCGTAGCGCGTAGTAGGGAGTGGTTTGAACCACTCTTATTCGACTCCTCTTATCTTCCCATGGGTTATCAGAAGGGATTATTTGGTACGAGGACTGGGGGTAGTATTGCGGCTACCTGGGCTGTTATAAAGAGTCTGGGCTTTGATGGCTACTTGAATATTGTTAGTGAGTGTATGAGTAATGCGGTATTTCTAGCGGGTTTCGCAGATTATTCTCCGAGACTAGAGCTAGCAACTAGACCAGAAACACCTATCGTGTGCATTAAGCCTAAGGGAGTAGAAGCTAAAAGAGTACTAGGCGAGCTATGGAGGAGGAAATGGTATCCCTACCACTGCGGAATAGTTGATGGTGTTAGAGTAGTAGTAATGCCTCATATAACGAGGGAGAAGCTCCAAGAATTCGCCCAGGTGCTAGACGAAGTTGTTGGATCCCTACAGGCTAGCAATACGTAAAGTATTATTCACTTTACTTGAAGCGTCTAAGAAGACAAGCTTTATCGAATACAACTATTTAAAGGAGAAAACCAGGCTCGCTAGCCAGGTATTATTAGATGTTTTAGAAGAATTGAGTAAGAGCGAGGAAATAGTATTAGAAGCTGGTGGAGTAGTAGTAGCTTCAAGAATAGGCCTCGTAGAAGAAGCATTACGCTACGGAGTACCAGTTGACCGTGCAAGCCTATACCTAGACTGGAGAGACTTTGAGGCATTAACAGCAAAATACCTACAAGCCCACGGCTACAAAGTATACCGCAACCTAAGGCTCCCACCACCCCATGGCTTGGAAATAGATGTACTAGGCCTTGGCCCCAGGTACACGGTTATAGTAGACTGTAAGCACTGGAGCCCAGGCTATAGTAAGAAGTGGAAGCTTAGGAGAGCAGTTGAAGACCACTTAGAGAGGATAGGTAAGCTGAAGAATAGGCTATGGGTTCTAGCAAGAAAATACGGTGAAGAATTAAAGAATATTAAGAAGATTGTCCCAGTAATAGTAACTCTAACAGATCCAGGGATAAGGCATATAGGAAAAGTCCTCATATCACCCATTAACACCTTCAACGACCTCTTATTGAGCCTAGACGCTATAGTGGAAGAACTCGAAACAATAGTATTAATAGAAGACTAGGATTCCATTGAAACACATGGTTCTACGTGAACGATTACGTCAACATTGTATTTCTCTTTAAGCCTCTTCTCTACTTCATCGGCTACGCGGTGGGCTTCCTCAACGCTCATAGAGGGGTCTACGCGGATAACTATGTCTCCCTGATAATAGCCTCTACGTATCATGCGTAAACGTATACTGATTACTTTGAGCCCCATATCCTCCACCTCCCTCTTAATATTCTTAACGAGACCGGGTTCTGGTGCTATATCGCTCATAACCTTGATGAAGTCTCTAGCTATATCGTAGAGCTCATAGAAGAGGTAGCCAACTATTACTACAGCCCCAGCATAATCTATTAGGTAGTAGTAGACGGAGCCCAAAAAGCTCGCAACGATAACAGTAACACTCTCTATGAGCTCGCTAACAGTAAAAACAGAGTAGGGGACAAAGTACTCACCAGCCCTCCTAGACAAGAATATAGCCATAGCATAGAAGATGAATCCAAGAAAAGCATAGAACGGAGCCATCGGGGAAACCCTATAGGGCTCAAAAGACAGCAACTCCCATACTGAGAGACCAGCAACAAAAGAATACGCCATTATAGTAGTGAAGGCCCCACCAAAACCCAGTCTATGATGACCATAATGATGGTCTAGATCGGGTGGGAGAAGAGACTTACGATAATAATATACAGTTGCAATAATTGACACAAAATTAGCAATACTAGTAAGGGCGTCAACAAACAACGCTCTAGAACCATAGAGTATACCGCCAGCTATCTTAACGGCTCCCCCAAGCCCGCTAAACAACAGTATAGCAGCTAGTATCAGCTTATAGTCCGCTTTTTCTCCTGCCACGTTTCTTGCCTAAGAACACGGCTAGTAAGAAACAATTATAAATAGATTCCGGGTGAAACAGAGTAAAACTATAATATAGTATCAATTGTTATATGAGTGTTGCAATATGCTTCAATAATACTCGGTGAATAACATCTGCTCTCTCGTGAGCCTCCTTCTCTGCTTCAATAACCAATACTTCTCGGGCAATACGCTTACCTAGTAACTCGACATAGAATCTCGTTCTACGGTCAATGAACTCTATGTAATCTAATCTAGCCTCCTCGTCAAGGTTGAAGCGTCTCCGAATCTTTAATCTCTTAACAACTGTTTCGAGGGATAACGGTTTCAAGTATACGAGTAGAGTTGTTTTAGGCAGAAATAATATAGTGTCAACCATCATTTTAGTAAGTTTTCTTATCTCTAAATCACTATAATCCTGCTGCTTCAACCAATACTCAGTATAGGGTACAACAAGTAAGGGGTGGCTATCGAATACCGTGTAGCCTTTTACTCGTGTAGTAGCCTTCAAGTACTCTCTAGTATATGATAGGAAGAACAATAATTGTCTCTCGAGAGGATTAAGCCCATAGGCCTCCTCTATTACTTCTAGCTGTCTATAATGGTATCCTCTCTTAGCAAGGACTTGTGCTGTAGCAGTCTTCCCAACACCATGTACTCCTACAATAGCAATAGTAGTCTTGCTTACCAATCCTCTCACTAGAAAGGTAGGTCGTACTAGGTGTTTATGGGTTGAATGAACTTTACTTATGAGTGGAAGTCCTTGAGCTTATTATAGCCAATAATACTGGTTGTGGAAGGAAGTAATACTGTTTATGTAGACATTATATACACAGTCATGTAATCTAGTAGACTAATAGGGGTTGGAAAATAGTCAGCTGTCCTGGCCCTCCCCATGACATGTATGCGTCGGTGGAGCCAGGAGTGTTCATCACGCTTGTTATTTCTCAAAAGCTAGGATTTAGGTGCGAGGAGATATATTACCTTGCCCTCACCAGGTAGGTTGAATTGTAGCCTAATAGGCATTTGAGACGAGAATTCTAGCTGGATTGTATCAGCTATTTTTGTTAACGCTACAACGTGTTTTAAGTACTCTATACTATAGGAGGATTTGCTAGCCTCCTTTACTTCTAATTCGATGAGCGCTGGTGAACCAGTCTTTATCTTCGTCTCCGTAAACCCTGTACCTCTGCCACGGAGTATGAGTTCTTCTTCGCTTGGTGCTTCTATTTCTAAAGTGTCTCCAACTGCTTCAGCATCCTTTAACGCGTTCTTCAATGTATCGGCTATTAGTAATGCTCGTGCATTAAACTCCATTACTGCTTCCGGTATTTCTGGTTCCGATACCTCTATGTTCTTGAAAGTATACCTCTTTACGGCAGAGCTAGTAATAGTTAATACGACGTTGTCATCTGTTATGTCTATATCTAGTTTCTCGCCTTTCTTAGCCCTCTTAATAACCTTAAACATGTTAGCAATACTTATTCCTCCAACAACTTCTTCTCCATCAGCTTCTATCTCGTATTCTATGAAGGAGGTAGAGGGTAGGTGTATCTCAATTAAAGCTATGTGTGCTGGATCAATAGCTTTAATCCTAACCTCGTCTTGAGTAACATGCATAGCTACTTCATCAACTATTTTAGCTAGAGACTCCATGATCATGCGGAAAGCCTTTGCATCAGGATAAGCGATATGAGCCTTCACTACTAATTCCACCTCTCCCATAACTAAAGAATCATCTACTATGATATAAGATTATTCTTTCATCCCATCCAGTAGCTAAGAACTAGTGATTCCATAGGAGAAAAAGAGGGGGAGGGGAGGAGCGGGAAAATTTTAATGGGTTACTGCTGGAACGCTTACTTCTTTCTCTACTATTTTTGTTGGTGCCTCCTTCATCTTTTCTACTAGTTCGTCCCAGTACCTCTTGTTGAGTATGCATCCTGGGTCTGGTGCCATTGGGTCTCCAAAGTATCCGTAGGCTCTCGCCCTACACCCGCCGCATATATTCTTGTAGGGGCATATAGCGCAGTAACCTTTTAGCTTACTTCTATCTCTTAATAGCTTGAATAATGGTGCGTTTTCCCATATATCCCAGAAGTCTCTTTCACGGAGATTTCCTACTGGTATAGGTAGGAATACGCATGGTATAACTGTTCCATCTGGCTGTAGTCCAGCATATATTCTCCCAGCACCACAACCACCCACGAATTCTGCTACCGCCTTAACCACGGGGTCTCCTCCCACATAGAAGTGAGTTGGAGCTACGTCTTTTCCACCGCTCAGCTGTAGTGATACTCTACCATACTGGGGGGCTGTGCTGACTATCTCTATTTTCCGCTTGCTCATCTCCTTGTATATTGTTCTAAGGAATTCTTCTCTTTCAATCGGGTCTAGGTCTAGCCATATGTTCTCCTTCCCCCTACCTACTGGGACGAAGTTGAAGAATACCACTCTTTTAACGCCGATGGATTCCGCTAGGTCTAGTAGGTCTTCAACTTCGTTTATATTAGCCTTAGTAATTGTTACAGCCATCGCATGGTTTAACCCCAGCTTTACAGCGTTTTCAAGAGCCTTTACAGCTCTCTCCCACGCACCTGGTACTCCCCTAAACCAGTCGTGTTTCCTCGGGTTAGCACTATCAACTGATACCTCAACATATCTTAGTCCAAGCTTCTTAGCCTTCTCAAGGTTCTCAATATTTGCAAACATCCAACCATTTGTTGCTACTGCAGCATATATTCCCCTCTTAGCTATCTCGTGTAGTATTGTGTAGAAGTGTGGATGTATTGTTGGTTCTCCACCACTTAAAGCTATGGCCGCTACACCAGCTCTATCCAACTGGTCTACTACTCTAATCTTTTCCTCAAGGGTTAACTCGTTTGGTAGTGGTTTATCGGCTCTCTGGTAGCAGTGCTTACATCTAAGGTTACACATATTGGTGAAGTTCCATACTATTAGGAAGGGTGCTGGTAGCTGTTGTGGTACCGTTACTCCATAGAGTCCCAGCCCCTTTAATACGAGTGTTATACCTCTTCTTACTGCGGGATCCTTTAATGCTTCTACTACTTCCTCTTCTTTCCCCTTGAGCAGTTTCACGCCCAGGCTAATGATATTGTTTACTAGAAAGCCAATGAACCTCGCTTTTACTGGGCAAGAGGTAATAGGTTCTCCTGCATAGGCTGATAGTGCATGGTATATTATTGGTGCTCTCACACTTTTTCCATCATATCTACATTCTGCCTCATCTACTGCTGCTCTTAGAAACGCTCTTGTCAGCGGATTATCAAATAATAGTCTTAGCCCCGCTAATAGGGCTCCCATTCCACCTCTTTCTTCTTTTCCATTATTTTTATTTGAAACAAGTTTCCCGTCAACCATTTTATCTCCACCTCAGGGGATGTATTATGACTTCTTTAAGCATGTTCAATGCTTCTTTAAACAAAATCCCAGCTAGGTCTTTGAGCCGTCCGGCTCTCAGTTCTCTCATAATAAAAGCTGATCTCAAGTAGAACTTCCTATAAGCATACTTTATCATCTTACCGAGTTGCTCACGTGTAAAGTAGAAGCCCCTCATAACTGGTCTAACAGTTGTATAGTGCTCCCAGTTCCAATCCTCTATTAAGTTATGCTTTAACGCATACTCATACAATGGTGTACCAGGGTAGGGGGTCAATGCCGTGAACTGTGCATAGTTGGGGTCTAGCTTTATTGCTAGTTCAACTGTCTTCTTCATATCATCAATAGTCTCCCATGGGAAGCCTAGTATAAATGACCCAGTTGCGAATCCGTTAAGCTCCTTAATCCACTTGAATACTCTCTTCGCTTGTTCAACTGTTATCTTCTTGCCTATACGGTTTAATGTTTCCTGGCTAGCTGATTCAACTCCAAAGTAGAGTACGACGCAGCCATTATCATACAAGTACTTCAAGATCTCCTTGTTGACGTGGTCTACACGAGATCCGCAGGCAAAAGTTATGTCTAGTCCTCGTTCTTTTATTCCTTCGACAAAGCCGTATATGAACTTCCTATTAACGGTTAACTCGTCGTCAGCGAAGACTATTTGCTTTGTCTTATATTTTTCTACGAGATATTCAACTTCTTTTACAACGCTTTCAGCTGAGCGGAAGCGTATTCTACGGCCCCAGAAATAGCTAGTAATACAGTACATGCACCCGTATGGGCAGCCCCTACTAGCTAACACGTGTGCTATTCTTATAGGCTTACCAAACAAAGTATACTTCTCCATCGGTAACAAGTGTCTTGCAGGCCATGGTAGCTTGTCGAGGTCTTCTAGGAATGGTCTTAGAGGAGTTACAACGACCTTTCCATCACGCTTATCTTTGAAAGCAATACCCTTTATATTGACGAGAACGTCTCGGTCTAAGCCGTGTTTTTCAATGGCATTCACGAGCTCTAGCGTCGTATACTCTCCTTCACCGCGTACAACAACGTCAATGTTATTGTTTAACGCCTCAGTATACATGAATGATGGATGTGGTCCTCCAGCTATGACTATTAGGTCTTCTCCGAGTTCTTCTTTTAATAGCTTGGCAGCCTTGTATCCCTTTGGTGCTGTTGGTGTTAGCATTGATATTCCAACTATATCGGGGTTCCAAGACTTTACCTCTCTAATCCACTCATCAGTTTTCATCCGTAGTGTTGGAGTATCAATGATCTTAACCTTATGCCCACTATTCTCTAGTACCGCTGCAATATAGGCTAAGCCTAAGGGCGGAGCATTCATACCCGTGATACGGTAGATCTCTAGGTTATGGATATCAGGGGGAAGCGTGAGTAGTACTCTCATTGAATCTCACCCTTATTTCTAGAATAGAATAATGTATTGGTTAAGAATAAAGCAGTCTGTAGATCACTGATGAAGGCTTTTATTGAGGTTTTGTAGATAGAGTCCGAGAAATAGTGTTCTAATAAATAGGTGGGATCACTGTTGGATTTTTCTAAGAATAGGTGAGAGTTGTAAAAGTTTCTCCTTACTATCCGGTTTTAAGGGCAAGGCTATACGTAGTACGTGATCACCTAGGTTGAGGGCATCGAGTACGCGATTATATAGTTCTTCTACATTAATCCTATTCCACAATATGTCCAGTATAGAATCTAATAGACTATCCACAATTCTTCTATTTATTGAGTATAGGAGGCTTAGAAGTCTGACTATGTTCACTCTTATTCCCGCATTACCCACTTTACCATTTACGTAAAGGTATAAGGCATGTGTATGTGGAGTCTTTATACACTCCGAGCCGAGTTTATGGCAGTCAAGATAGTCGACGGGTACGCAACTATACCTTATATGGGAAACAGTTTCCTTTCTATAAACTGATATAATATCAAAATGTGCTTCGAGATACTTATATACTTCTACATTTATTTTCCCGCCTTCTTCAAAATAACGCCAAAATCTCCGAACCTGATATTCGTTATAGCCTAAACATCTAAGTAAAGGTGAAATTACTATCGGAGGATCATAGCAATGTAAACCCAGCTCCATGCATGTTGAAGAGGTTTTCTTAGCAGCCCTTATTATTGCTTCAGCTATTAGTGGTGTCAGCTTCATTCCAGTTTTCACAGTATAGTATTTGGGATTCAAAGCAATATAAGAATTAAGTAGGCTTATGCCAAGTACATGCTATATTGTTATATATGTGGGTTTCTCTCTAGAAACAATTGGTGCTATAACACTTGGATTTAACAGGCCTAATAGTTGGTGTAATAGTTGTCGTAGTTGTAATAGTATTAGCGGCGTATTATTTTAGAACATATAACCGTTTCCAAACCCTCAGAAATGCAGCCGATGCTACACTTGGTCAGATAAGGGTAGCGGTTAGGAAGAGACTTGACCTTATAGGCCAGCTGGTTGATACTGTTAAGAGCTACGCTAAGTTTGAGCGAGAAGTCTTAGAAAAAGTGACAGCTATGAGGACTTCTGTTGGCAGGGCTAGTCCCGAGGAATTGAATAAGATTGAACGTGAGACAAGAAGTATTCTCGGAAGACTAATAGCCGTAGTAGAAGCCTATCCCGATCTAAAAACCTCTCAAGCAGTGGGACAGCTAATGCAGGCTATAAGGGAGATAGAAGACGAGATAGCCAGGCACCGCTATACATTCAATAACATAGTACAGCAATATAACACTATGGTAGACACATTCCCCTCAAAAATCGTAGCCCAGATGAACGGGTTTAGAAAACTACCATACCTAGAACTAGGTGTTAGTGAAAGAGAAGAGAGACCCCACATAGAATTCTAGAACAAGGAATAATGAGAAGACATTAGGTATGGTGGATAAGGCTTGGGAGAACTTAAACAACTAGTAATAGTGATGGTTGCCGTACTAATATTGTCCTTCATTGGATTCAATGTATTCAACCTCATACCGTTGCCGGGTGAAGTAGCGGCTGATTATAATGCTATGTTGTACCCGGATGGTAGGCTGGTAGAAGTATTTGTATATCATATAGGTGAGGATCACAAATATTCTATGCTTTACCGTTACTGGGAAGCACCATTAACATTGGGTTACCTCGACAAACCACATGTAAAGTTGTTGTCAATCGGCTGTCCGGGAAATGCTATACCCTACGTTAAAGACTATAGGGGTCGCGTAACTCTATGGAAAGGTTCTTCAATCTATGTGAATGAGATAAGTGTGAAAGCTTATCGTAATGAGGCTGGTTGCTACTTTCCGAGCAAGATACCAGTTGGTGATTATAGGGTAGTATTTGAGTATCAGCTCTATCCGCCTCTACAATGCGATAGCAGTTATTGTCATTTGAACCTCATGCTTGCTAGAGACCATATAACCTACTCGCACATTAATGTAACGTTACTAGATCCGGGTAATGATGTAAAGGTGTTTTATGTCCACGTACCTGACTACAACGTAGAGAAGGGTGATGGGAGGATTAGTGTAACTGGTGTTAGCCCCGAAGACCAGTTATTGGAAATAGAGTTTGCATATAATAGACATGGATCTATAAACATACAAGGATTTATTTCCACAATAAATAATGCTGTAGACGAAACCGTTAGGGCTAATGAAGGCTATCTTCTATCCTATAATATTGTAAAGTACTCTGCATACACTATACTAGGAGTACTATTAGCATACCCCGCAATACTCTTTGCAATATATTATTGGAGGGGACGTGAGAAGAAATACGTTGTCCCCAAATATCTAAGCTATATACCCGACCCCAAGAAGAAGCCATGGCAAGTAAACCTATTATTCAAGGGCGATGCCCTAACAATAGACGCAGACGCTCTCTATGCAACAATACTAGACCTTGAACGGAAAGGATACTTAGAGATAACTGGTGATAGAGAACACGTAATCATAAAGATAAAGAAGAAGCCCGGGGAAGAAGAACTAGATAGGTATGAACAAGACGTATTCGAGTTCATAAGATATTGGAGTAGTAATGGAGTACTAGATATAGAGGAGTTAAAGGAGAGAGTAAAGTCTATGCCAGACTCACATAAGAAATCCATATATGAGTGGATGAAGAGCCTAATACAAACACCGAGCTGGATGAAGGAACTAGCTAAAAACTATGTAACATCTATTAGAGGATGGTTTGCTATTCTCTCAGCAGTCTTCATTATAGCGGCAATAATTATTGTGGTAGTTATTAGTGACTCAAGGTATATGCCCTACAATCAGCGATTAGCAGCAATGTTCTTCATGCTGGGTTTACAGAATATAGTCGCTACTATACCGCCATCCCAATTGTTTGGTAGGTGGAGAAAAGACTATTATAAAGAAAAACTACAATGGGACGCCTTCAAGAATATGTTAAAGGATTTCGCTATGATACAGAGATATGCTCCCCAAGACCTAATGATATGGAAGGAATGGCTAGTATATGGCACAGCACTAGGAGTTGGGAAAAAGGTAGTTGAAGCAATGGAAAAACTGAAAATACCCGTACCACCGGCTGGCTACTTCGTGTATATATGGCCTAGACACTACTACGCTGTAATGAAGACAGCAAACCCGAAAGCAAGTGGCAGTGGAGCTGGAGGAGGATTTGGAGCTGGTGGAGGATTCGGTGGCGGTGGTGGAGGAGTAAGATAACGCTTTTTATTGACACATAGTTCACGGATCTTTTTCCAACTCATTGATAACTCCTAATAGTTCTCTGAGAGAATTTAACGTATATTTTGGTCTGGCTTTACCCATCCATGCGAGCCTCATTATCGGTGGCTTGAATTTCCTTAACACGGTTATCACTCCTAGATCCTCTATGCTCGTTATTACTCTTGGCTTATCGTCTACAAATACTATTCTTCTTGGTTCAACCCGGTGTTTTTCCATTATGTATAGCAGTCCTTCTCTTTTAGTAGTCGGGCTCTCGGGCTCACCCGCTACTATTATTTCATCAAAGTATTCGTGGAGTTGGCTCGCCTTTATTCTATGCATTTTTAACCCTGGCTCACCATCATGGTCTGTTAACAATATTAACGTATGTTTGCCGTAGAGCTTGTCCAACAGTGTTTTCGCATCTGGGAGAACCCTACTATACTCTATCCTTTTCTTCCAGTATATTCTTAGCAAGTCTTCTACAAGGTCCTCATTCACTCTATAGCCTTTAGCTGAGAGGAATTCTTGGAGGAGTATGCGTCTATCATATTTTCTAATAGAGTCATAATAGTCTTCTAGTTCAACTAGTTCTCTTGCAAGTCTCTCAACGTGTTCTAGACTACTTCCCCCTATATCAGGATGTTTATTCAAGACTTCCACGTAGACACTGACCAGACCGCTGTAAGAGTCTACTAGTACTCCATCGAAATCTAAGGCTACTATAAGTTTCTTCAAACTAGATCACTCTTTATTGCGATGAGAAATAGAGGTGTTGGGCTTAAAAGAGTGTTTCCCAACGTTTTTATTTAAACGCTTGGTTTACCGTGTTTAGGGGTTTGCGATATTGAATACTACTATTACGTTGGCAGTTGCTACTGGTTGTTCACCAGTCTCTATAGGTGCTGGGGGTAGACTCGAGGAAACCGTTGCTGCCTCATAGTATGTTCTAATGTATTGTACTGGTTGATAGCTTTGTAATGATACTAGCGATACTGCTCTAACCCCTATTATCTTTATACCTAGCTTCTCGGCTATTGTATCGGCTTTTTCTCTAGCGTTATCTAATGCTTTTTCAAGAGCTAGCTCATAGGCTTTACTCATTACTTGTCTCGGATAAGTTAGATATATAGATTCGATAACGTTTCCACCTTTTTCAACTATTGTGGCTATTACTTTACCAGACTCGTCTACTGTAGTTGTAACCATTAACTGGTAGTAGGCATTGTATCCTCTAAAGATCCTTGAACCACCACTATAATCGTATATGGGCTGTAAGCCTATGTTAACTGTCTTCAACTCTATTATACCAGCTATATTCTTTAATCCTCCTACTAGTTGTGAAGCCTTAGATACAACGTAGTTATATGCGTCACTAGCAGTCTTCATGGGAGTCTCAGTTACTATTCTAACATTTATTACCGTAATATTGGGTTCAGCATAAATAGTTCCTGATCCGGACACAACGATAGTGTTCTCTGATAAGCCTAGGTCTTGGCCTAGAACTCCTAGGCTGCCTATCCCCATACCACTAACAATCACATTGTCCTTGCCAGTCGTAACGGTTTGATAGGGTACAGCATTGTTATCTCTATTACTTAATACGACAGCATTATAGTATAATGAGACTACGAGTAGGGGAACCAATACCGCTACTACTATTTTCAACCAAGTATTGCTTTTCATTTTTACACCTATGGAAAACTATGTGGAGA
>JALVFK010000015.1 GCA_027030065.1 Desulfurococcales archaeon
TCTATGATTCAAGTGGAACACTTATAGAGGGACCGACAGTTCAATCGGGTATAGTTGTGAACTCTGCAACAGCACCAATACCAGAACCAACAATAACACCGATAATAGCCGTTATAGTATTGTTTGTAGCAGTATACCTTGTGATGAGAAGAAGGTGACTTATTTTTAGTTTAACTCTTTTTTAATCTCGTTATTGATATATAGGTGTACTACGAAGTCTCCTACCTGGGCTCCGAGTTCTCTTGCAACGGGCCTACATTTGGCTCTCAACATGTATAGTATGGGTTTACCTATAATGTCTTCTACATCGGTAAGGTATTCGAAGTGCGCCATTCCCTTAGCAATTATGATATCTGTTTTTTCTAAATAATTGTGTAGTTCTTGTGAGATCTCATCTAAGAATATACTTGAGGCGTCAGTACCTGTTTCAATTATTTTGTTAAAACTCTCATTTAACCCTAGCTCCTCAACCTCATATATTGTTACATCGTTTTGAAAAGAGCCAGTCTTTACTACACCCACTACTATCGCGCCGTGCCTACGTAGCTCTTCTGCGAGTAAACGATCTAGAGCTGCTTCACCCGCGTTATCTAATAAGTACAATACGTTTTTAGAATTGACTTTCTCTAAGATGTTAATATTCTCTAATCCCCTCACATCTAATGAATGGAGAATCTCCACTAGCTCGCTTAGGCTGGGCGGGGTATAACCTGCAACACCAAGATCAAGAGCATTCCCAAGTAGGCTAGACTTTACTGCAAGCTCTAGTCTCTCTCTATCGTTAGCAATAGTGTTTAGTAACCTCCTTATCTCCTTATATACTTTCAGTCCATCAATATTTGCTCTATGCTTAAGATCACGGTAAGGATCTTCGAAACCAGTAAGCCTTTTAACTAGTCGGAAGAGGTTTGTAGCAACTCTCGTAACATTAGTCTCACCACCAAGTATATGGTTAGAAAACTCTCTAAGCACATACCCTAAATACTCAACACTTTTCTCTACTTTCACAATGTTTTCAAGCTCATTATATCTAACATAAACTATACATGGAATACAATCTGCATATAATCTCATGAGATGCTGTACACCACTTAGAGGAAGAGTTTTAGGAAAAATAAAACTAGCCAGCTACTCCTCGAAGAATCTTCTTTAATAACTCATCATTTCCCTTTGAAAGTTCCTCTATAACCTTATTTATTAGCTCATCATTACGAGTAAAGGTTCTCAGCAAGTATGTTAATACAAAATTTATACTAGTCTTATCGTTTGCAAGGACTTTCTCTATAATCCTATAAGCTTTCACGGGTTCTTCTACAAATAATTCCGCAAATCTTTTACGATAAGTTCTCATTGAGTATACGTCAAGTATTGTTGAAAGTCCCGGCATCACATCGAGCTTCCTTGATATTTCTTCGATTATTTTTTCAAGTGCTCTATCACTAATATTAAAGTTGGATAAGGACATGGTTATATGCCTCCCGTCTTAAATAAGCTTTTCTTGACGATTGTCCTCTTAGGGAAAGCGTATAGAGGGTGTCTTAGAACTTCTACTTCATATTCATCATCGTTTTTAGTTGTTCTAACTAATGTTACTATATCATATATATCTATTCCTGGGATAACCTTTGCCTGGGGATCAGCAGAGAATGTGTAGAAACCTGTTATGCCGTATTTTCGTCTCAATAGTACATTATTTAGATGAGAGCCCAAGTACACGTTAGTATTAGGGTAGAGTTCTAATAACGTGTTTAAGCTGTGTATTGCTACGAACTTTGGTTTAACTGTACTATCTATTCTAGCGTTCTCCGCAGCTATCTCGTGTAGGCTTTGGCTAACCGGGTTAATAGCGCTGATAACTATTTCGTCTAATATTTGTCTAGTATTTAATCCTAAACGTCTAGCTGTTTGAGTGATAACACGCTTTATTTCCTCGGGTGCCCTCACATAGCTTCTAATTATAGCTGGTCCCCCATAACGTGCTACCAGCGGTATTAGTGGGACGAGAAGCAAGTCTAGGCTATTTATCCCGGGCTCAGCTATTATGAGTGTCTGTGAGCCGCGTGGAACACCTATCAGTAAATTGTCTATCTCTCTTATATCGGTCTTATATATAGTTGAGGTATCTATTGCGGGTATCTCGTGGGGGACTATTGGTACGGCTAAGTCTATGACGACATCTTTTCTTAAAGTAAAGGTTATCTCTGATAATGGTATGCTGACACCACGTACCTTTAATATACGCATGTACCTAACTATTTTACCATATTCGAGCCTATAGTTTAACTCTATAACAGTATCAGAAATATACTCCTCTACACTTACCTCGGATTCAGTATAGCTCCTAGGTTTCTCAGATATCAATATAGTAGTAGCTCCAGCCCGCTTAAGCTCTCTTAACAATGTGGTCGTTAACAGCTCTCTCGCCTTCTCCAGTCCAAAAGTCTGGATGAGGACGGTAACGCTATCAATAACGACGCGCTTCACACCTTCCTCTAGAACCATCATGAGTACTCGCTCGATTATTAGTCTGGCGGCCTCCTCGTTGTGTAATGGTATAGCTTCTATAAACGTTACAAGCCCCTTTCTCTCGAGATCGTAGAAGTCCATTCCCAGGCTTTTCATAAAAGAATAGAACGAGTACTTACCCTCTACAAAGCTTACATAAACACCTTTCTCGCCCCCACGTGCCCCCTCGTAGATAAATTTAGCGGCAAAGCTAGTCTTACCGCTTCCAGGCGGACCTTCTATAAGAATCGTAGAGCCACAGGGTACTCCTCCTCCCAAAAGGCTATCTAGTCTCTCGATGCCCAAGGGGCATAACGAGGGTTCTCTCGTATCTATGGTTGAGAGGAGTAAATCCTCTTCAATCATATTACTTTTCCTCAAATACTTGTGTTGTGTATTTTATACTACTTATTATTTTTGTCTGGAAATAATCCTTAAAAGATATGATCACCTATAAATAAATAAGATAAAATATACCTACTAATATTATAGTACAGTTTTTACTAATCTCAATTACATATTGATATAAGTATAAATAATGTTTTCATTCGCCCCAGCACTCACACTCCTTCTCCCGCTTTTCCATAAACAGTTTATCGGTATCACTGAGTGCATTGAACCCTTCTTCTAAGCAAGTCCTAGCAGCTTCCATAGTATCTTTAACCAGTAGGCTTCTTATTTCATTAAAATCAATTACATATCTGTCTAGATTTACCCCTCTTCTAAGCATTATCGAGTAATTGAGAAGTATCCTTGCTAAATATGCGAGAAAACACGTGATACTATAGTTTCCTCTATCAAATTCCTCCTTCGCTAAATACAGTATTTTTCTTGCTTTATCACGTACCAATACGTATTCTGGTTGAGGTGGCACCATTACTTCCCCTTAATACTATATTGTTTCAACTACACAGCGACTTGTATCTATAGTTTCTGGTATATTTTCTCCTCTTAGAATTCTATCTATAACAATACTTATTGCTTCACCAATAGACATTAGGGTAGTTGATATGGAAGTACATGTCGAGGTATAGAGAAGAATTTTCCTAATATTAGAAGGCCATGATACTTCCTCAAAGATCTCCCTATACTTCGTCTTATATGCAAAGAAACCCAGAACTACTTTCGCTCCAATGTTCTCCGTATAGTTTCCAATAATCTCAAGGAGCCCCGCGTTTACCCAGAACTTCTTTACAGTAGCATTCATCTCTATATCATATATTCCGATTAATTCGAATCCGTTAACAAATCCATACCCAGCCGAAATAATAGTAAAATCAATTGCCTCTAGGAGAAAAGCTTGTCTTATAAGCTCTCTATTCAGAACCCTATACAGCCAACCATCATATACGCTCAAGGCTGTTCCTACTGGGTTATTTATTATTATCCCCAACTGGCTCTCACGGGCTAAGACTAGCCTACGCTTGTATTCTTCGTCTAAGTAGTCTAGTACTCTTCTTCGCGGTCCCTTGGGAAAATACTCTCTAACCCGCTTCCTCTTAGAGCACTGTGTTATAATTAGTATTGGAGAGTGAGGCGAATAGACCACCCCAGATACTATGAGATCGTTTTCGAACTAGTAGTGTTTAACACGTTTATTCATATATAATGATACAAAATAAAATTATCTGAAGATTAACAAATAAGTGTCTAGACACTAAAGCAAAAATATAAGGGTAGAGAACATAACTTTCTATTGGCCCTCGCCCCTCCAACCGTGCCCCGCGTAAACGGGGTGGAGTGAAGAGGGGATCCGTCGGGCGGCACCTATCCCTTCATAATAATTCTATAGTACTGTTGGTGTGCATGGTTGTATGTTAGAGCAGTTGTAAACACTATAGTGGAAAATGGTCATATCCTCCTAGTTAGGAGAAAGAAGAGTAAAGAAGATCCGTGGTCTGGTGATATAGCATTACCTGGCGGGATGATAAAGTCTGGAGAGAGCATAGTTGATGCAGGGCTTCGTGAAACTTTTGAGGAAACAGGTATTCTCCCGGAAAGCCTTTATGTTTACGGTGTAGTGGGGATAGAGTATCCTCGAAACGCTCCCTGGCTTAGAACAGCAATATTATTATCAAAGCCTAGAGAAGAGCTTAATATAAGGCCTGGACCAGAGGTTGATGACATCTTTTGGTTTAATCCGAGGCATTATAATGCCTATCGCTTACTATTTAAAGATAATAGGCTTGTTGTAGGCTATAGTGTTCATGGCGGAGTTCTATGGGGTATGACTTGGAGGGTTATCCGTAAATTAATAGCTAGAAGCATTATATAGTATGTGATTAGAGTATATAGACTATAGAGTAAAACTAGTGTGATCTAATGTTAATGTAGTGGTAGTCATGGAGAAATATGTCTGTGTTGATGAGAAAATAGTTGAAAGTTCTAAGGCAAGTTTTAGAAAAGAAGACATCGTATTCCGCTTGGAGATATTTAGTGATTATCGTGAATGGGCTGATAGAGTTAACCTAGATACAAAACGTAAGAGAGCGTTATTATCAATAACAGATAATAGTGAACTACTATATCTCTCCCAGTTCTTGGGATCTTCTTTTGGATTAGCTATTGAGAAAGATTCCAATAAAATAGCCTGGCTCCCACCTAAGGATAATTTTCACCGAGAATTCTTTTCAACAATAGAATGCAGGGATTTAACTAGTTTTCTCCGCGAGCTATTCCATTTTCTTGTAAGCAAGGTTTCTGATAGAATAGAGGAAATAGACTCTGAACTCGATAAGATAGAGGAGAGCTTGGCTAGAGAAGAGACTGTAGAGACAAAACGATTCCTTAGAGTACAGAGAAAGCTACGCCTAGTAAGGAGGACTACGAGAAACCTTCTCCACGTTGTCCTGAAGTCTAAGGGCTTACAAGGAGTTCTCTCAGAAGTGCTTAGAGGATTAGAAGATGACATAGCCTTGCTTGAAGACCATTTAACTCAGAGTTACGAGAGATTAAACACTATGTTGGGGCTATTACACGACGTTGGTTCAGATAAGCTAAATAAGCTTGTAGCAAGGCTAACAATGTTCTCAATGATATTCCTACCTCTAACACTAATAGCGAGTATCTATGGTATGAACTTTAGGTATATGCCCGAACTCTACCATCCCTACGGCTACTTTATAACCCTCACAGTAATGGCTCTAATAGCTATCATAATGCTAGTATACTTTAAGAAAAAACACTGGATCTAAACCCCTCGTCCAAGAAAAAAGGTGCTGGAGAATTGACTAATACTAGGATAGTAGAAGAGTACGCTATCCTCCTATCATCTGGAGCATTACTAGAGGTTGCAGGTTACCCCAAGCCTGGTAATGTTCATCGTCTTAGAGACTATGAGGATATATGGTTTGAAGACTTCCTATTATCTTCTCATATCATATTATTGAATAATCTAAGGGCCGTGAAAAGAGGGTTGAGAGGAGTAAGGGGAAGATATAGTATTGGAGACCTAGTATATGACTCGCTTAAACGTTCGATGAGGGTCCACGGAGGCGGTAATACTTGTCTCGGAATAGCATTGATATTGCATCCCCTAGCCTATACTGCTGGGTACATGGTTAAAAACAATGATAGAATAATGGCTAAGACTCTAGTAGGTAGAGTTCCAAG
>JALVFK010000016.1 GCA_027030065.1 Desulfurococcales archaeon
TCCAAGTATGGGAGGTCACCGTCAAGCTTGAGCTTCGTATACGTTCCTATATCACTTAAAGTATATGCATTCTTCTCATTTGCGATCATGAGGGTTTGCGTCATACCAGTTCCTGATTCAATATACCATGGTTTACCGTGGGGGTCTAAGCCAGCTAGCCTCCATAATGCTAGTTCGCGTATGTTTGTACCAGAGTTATCTCCTCGGCTAACAAAGAGGATCTTACCCTCTTCTCCAGCATAGTATATCTTCTTAAAGGCCTCAACAGGATCTCTTAACCCCTTGATACCCGCTGGATCTGTTGATGGACCAACAATTATGAATGTATTATAGGCCATTATACCCCAATCAATTAGAACTCCTTTATTAATGTACTGTTTCTCGAGACTCGGTGCATGGACGAAAACCATATCAGCGTCACCCATAGACGCTTTCCGTAAAGCCTCTCCGCTACCTACAGCAATGAACTGTATTATTACGTTAGGATGCCGTTTATGGAATTCTTCAGCAAGCTTATCAAGTAATCCAGTAGCATATAAGCTAGTAGTAGTTGTTATTCTTAGGAAAATCTTTTGGGTAGAAGTATTATACCAGTAGACTATTGCTGCGATTAATAATAGTGCTATGATCAATGGTATTGTTATTTTCTTGTTATCCACTATGCAATTCACCGTTATCTGATATCCGATAATACTCATTTATATAGTTATTGTCTAATAATTATGCTTGGGTCAAGTAGTGAGAGATATAGAGTCCATTATAAGTGAGATAACAAAGAGGGTCGAGGTACTATTAGAGTATCGTGGAATAAAAATAATGGATTCTCAAACAGCTATTCTGTTAAAACTAGTAGATAAGCATGGATCTATACTTAAGGCTTCAATTAGTGCTGGAATACCATATTCTAAAGCATGGGAAATGATAACACGGATAGAAAATACACTAGGTATTAAAATTGTAGAAAAGAAACGAGGTGGAATGAAGCGGGGTGGCACTAGACTCACTGATGCTGGCAGAAGACTATTAGAATATTATGAGGAGCTACAGAGGGAGAATATTGGTGCTACACCGTTTATAGAGAGAAATATAGATAGCTTACCTGATTTGATAGTCATGGGTAGCCATGATTTACTATTAGAGAGAATTCTCTACTATATATCTAGCAAGTATCAAGCAAAAATACAGAAAGCCTGGATAGGATCTTGTGGAGGAGTGCTAGCAATAATAACAAATGAAGCCGATATAGCTGGAATACATTTATTTAACCAGGAGACAATGGCATATAACAAAGGCATCATAGAAAAATATGGATTAAAAGGGTCAGCTATACTGATTAGAGGATACGATAGAGAATTAGTACTTGCATATAACCCGTACTACTCTTATAATAAACTCAAAGACATAGTAACTGATATAATTGATGGTAAGATAAAGATAGTCAACCGAAACAAGGGATCGGGAACCCGCATACTATTTGATAGAATATTAAAAGAAACTGCAGAGAGAAAAGGTAAACTCCTTCTATATGATAAGATAAGAGGCTATAGTATTGAAGTAAGCACACACCAGGATGTAGCAGAATATATCGCCTCAGGCAAAGCAGATGCTGGTATAACGATAAAACACCTAGCTAAAATATATGGGTTAAAGTTTATGGACATAGCTAGGGAACACTATGACTTCATTATAAACACTAATACTACTAGGAAATTAATGGTGAACACATTCATAACAACTCTTAAAAACGAGATAAGAAAAATAATGGCTGGTCTAGAGGGATACTATATACCAAGTAATATTGGAGAAAAAATAGATTAAACTACACTTATTTTCTCTTATTTAGTAAGATAAATACTATCACGGCAACGCTTACTAGTATTATTGGTGTTATTGTTGGTTCTGGTATTGGTGCTGTTGCTGAGTTTACTATTATGTTTGTTTGTGCTACTGGTCCTTCGGTTAGTGTTCCACTCGAGTCGTAGAAGTATGTTA
>JALVFK010000017.1 GCA_027030065.1 Desulfurococcales archaeon
TCCCGGGTGTTAGGCGTACTGGTGTTCCATCGGGTTTTATGTGTATTATCTCTATTCTTTTATTGTTCTTTAACTTTTCTGCAATGTATTGTAGCATTCCTTTTCCAGCGTTTTCTGGTGCTAGCCATTTGTTTTCTACTAGTTTTTCGGCATAGTCTACTATGCTTGACAATTCTCCTCCTAGTGCTTTATAGGAGTGATGGCCAGGTATTGTTGCTGTGACTTCGCTTCTTATTTTATCGAGTACTTGTTTTGCTGGATTAGTTAGTGTTAATAATACTATTTTTTCGCCCTCATAGACTATTTCTCCTTCACTAGCTTTCTCGGCTTTTTCAGCTATTTCTCTTAGTTTTTTCTTCAATTCTTCGAGTTCCATTAGTAGTACTTGTGTTTCGGCCCTGCCAGCACTGCTTCTCCAGTGTACTCCGTAGCCTTCTCTAATGACGTTTGAGGATAGTGTTATTAGTTCTGCTTTTCTCTCCGGATCTCTTATGTGTTCGCTTATTGTTATTCTATTTGAATCCTTTATTAGTGCGGCATAGTATCCTATGACTCTTAGATTCCTTGTCAACACTATGTTTTCTCTCGGCTTTAATGCTGTTTTAGCAATTGCTACGGGTATTATTGTACCTGGCCGCTCGTTACAATTTCTGAGTATTCCTCTTAAACCATAAGGTAGGGATACTAGGCATTCATCCCCGCGTTTTTCTAAGATTCTGCCTACTACTATAGAGTAGAGTCCTAGCTTTGACTCCCATTTTATAGTATATTTTACTTCTTCTCCGAGGACTCTTAATGTCTCATCTACTTGTCGAGGAAAACCTATTACTAATAGCGTGTGGGGGTCTTCAGTGGTCTTTATTGTTAGATCGGGAGCTGTATTGTTTTCTGGTATATTGAATCTCTGCCTTATTATTGGTGATGCTTGTACTATTACGAATCCTTTATCTAATAGAATTTTCGTTAGTGCTGTAGCGTAGATTCCCCTTATCCTAACCTTTACTATATCCGACTGCATCTTCTTAGTCCTTTACTGTTTCGAGTAGCGTTACAACATTCCAGACAGCTATTCTTGTATGTGTGGGCATATTGGGATCCTGGCTTACCTCATCTAGTATGCCGACTGCGTTAGCAGCCCTCACGCCAGGGCTTAGGCTTAGATCTTGTAGCCTCTTTATTGCTTCGGTTGCTGCTCTCCTAATGTTTCGTGGTACACTTGTATCGTTTATTACTCTTATTAGCATGAGGATTGCTTGTTTAATCTTTGCTTCATTATCATATGCCATAGGTTATTCACCCCATGTATGATTGTTTCTCTGAGTTCTAGGAGATTAGTAGGCTCATAGTATTAAATATGTTTATTTATTTTAAAAATACTTAGTAGTATATCGTTATAGACGAGGACGGTGTAGTAGCTTTGGCTAAACTCTCGCCTGAAGAAAAAAGAATTGCATTGCAGAAGATGAGCGAGCTTCTAAGAGCTGGAGCCATAATGTTATCTGAGACTTGCCCTAAATGTGGTTCACCTCTATTTAAGTTAAAGAGCGGTGAAATAGTCTGCCCGATTCATGGTAGAGTTGTTGTCGTTAAATCTGATGAGGAGCTTAGTCGTGTTACTGTAGCTGGTGTTCTAGACGCTTTAGAGAATACTATTACAAAACAGCTTGAGAAAGTGAGAAGTATCGTTGAGAAACGAGAGCCTAGTGAACTAGTTGATGAGCTACGTGTTATGCTCATGTTTCTTGATGCTCTTGAACGTGTTGAGAGGATTAAAGGTATTCTTGGAAAACATGATTTAGAGAAACAGAGATAATATCTCATTGGCCTTTGTCTATTTTCTCTAATATTGTTTTTATTGCTTCGCTTATGAGGGAATTTACTCCCAATGTACCGTCTAATAGTACTAGTTCTCCTTGCTCAACTAGGCTTAAATATATGTTTCTAACTTTTTCCAAAAGCTCTCTTTTTTCATAAAATGTCTTTCTCCTCCCAGAATTTCTTATACGGCTGAGTGCTAAATCAACTGTTACGTCTATATAGAATGCCAGATCTGGATACTTTACTTGACTGTTTAATGTTTTTATCCAATGTATTGGTGCTCCCAGGGCTCCTTGATATGCTATCGAAGAATGTATGTATCGGTCGACAACAACTATGATTCCCGCTTCTAGTCTGGGCTTTATGTATTTCTCGTAGTGGTGTATTCTATCTGCTGCATAGAGTAGTGCTTCTATTCTTCCATCGCGGTATTCGTCTGGGAGACTTCTTATTAAGTTGCCTATTAGTTCTCTAGTCGGCTCCATAGTGTAGTCTGCTGGTATGCCTTCTTTTCTTAGTGATGAGACTATCCCTTTAGCAAGCGTTGTTTTACCAGCACCATCAATACCTTCTATTGCTATTAGTAGTCCCTTAGTACTTGACATGTACTTCTACCTCATTATTAGTTTTCTTTAGGATTACTAGTGCATTAGAGGGTATCTCCTCATATGTTCTTAATTCTAGTAATGGAATATTTCCGAGAACGCATCCAGCAACGAGCATAGGGTCTATTCTTCCAACTATTATAGCTTTAGGCGCTGTACCGTATTTTGCTAATGCAAATAATACATAGGATCCAACAGTACTGCCTCTAAAGTGTGGTGCTACTAGTATTTTTTCAGTGATTTTCTGTCCTTTAATTGTAGATCGTGGATCTATTATTTCACCAGTTTTTGGATTTATATCGCCGAGGGGTGAGATGGGTGTTGACGACTTTAATACAGTTCCTTCAATCACTTCTCTATCGAATAATATGGGGCGTGCATGTAATATTTTGTACTTCATCTCTTATCCACCAGTCTCCCCGTAGTCGCTTAGGATTGTTTTCACCTTCCTAAGCCTCTTTAGATAGAATGAGGCTTTAGTTGAATTCGTTTTCACCGTGGTGTTGGGTTTAAATAGACGTGAAACTATGGGACAAGTGTCTTTTATTATCTTTATCCCTTTTTCTTCAAGCTTTTTTACCAGGTTTTCCTCAACTGCTTTAGCGTATATGTATCGACTTGTAGACACTATTATCGGCTTATCGTATCCTTTAGTTGTTAGTACTAGTTCCCTTAATTCTTCTAGTCCTAGGTGAGGACACCCGAAGAAAACTACTTGTTCTTGACTACTATTATCTACTAGTTCGTTGTATGCTTCTTCTAAGTCCTCTCTAGTTATAGTTATCTTGTCTTCAATGTACTCCTTATTGAATAAGTTTGTTTCAGGCGATACGTTCTCTATGATTGTTAAAGGATTGTCACTTGTTGTGCCAATAGCTGCTGCATATGCTTTAACCCATGACTCCTTCCATTGTATATTGTTTTCTAAGTAAGCTGTCCTGCCCTTAGAGAGCTTGCCTATAATGTAGCCCAATAGGCCTGCTTCTACGGTATTTGATGTATTAAAGGTTGTCTTAAAGTATACTCTTGGTATTCGGTTTTCTGTTAAATGTAATCCACTATAATAGATGCGTCCTATTATTGCCGATAAGAGAGCTATTGGTCCTCCTTCTTTATTTGTTCTAGCTCCATAGACTATATTGACATAAGCTACTGCGCTAGATTCTCCCCAGGCAAGGTGCTCGCCTAGGCTAGGTTTCCTGATATAATATGGGGTACACGTGAATGTTGGGTTAAATCCCATCTTCTTTAACGCGTTAATTATACGTAATTGTTTCTCATATTCCTCAACAGTTATATTGAACTCGTGTGGTGAGTCTAAGTCAAAGGATAACGGGTTAATTGTCCCAAAAACCCTTATTCTTGCGTCGAGGTTTGCTAGGTGCTCTATGAATTCTAGTCCCGGATCACCTATGTTTAGATAGGATACCCCGGATACATGGGCATGTTCTATTTCAACTAGTCTGCTGGCTCCTAGTGCTTCTCCTACTTTAACTATAGTTCTCATAGCTAATCTTGCTGCTTCCCCTTCTTCTCCCTCGAGTATTCTTTCTTCTTTTTTGCTTAGGAACACTATGCTACGCCTCTAGTCTATGGTATTCTTGCTTTAGCGTATTTTTCTCGTTCTTTAATAGGTGCTGTTGCGTCTATTCCTATCTTTGTTGTGAGTCCATCTATTGATGATGGATCAAGTGTTGAGCCTCTCGCATTCTCTATTATTACTAGGTCTCGGCTTCCCTGAAATCTCGTGGCTATAGCCCATTCAACGTCTACCAAGTTATCTGGATCTATGTCTTCGTCAACAACAACTACGTGTTTTAGGCTTGGATGTCCAGCGAACGCGGCTAATATAGCGTTTTTGACATCGCCGTCCACGTTTTTACTTATTGATATTACTGCATGTAGCCAGCCTCCTCCTCCAGTTGTTAGTCTAACTTTATGTACTCTGGGAACTACTTTACTCACCGACTCCCATATTGATGCTTCTCTCGGATACCCCATTAATAGTTGGTGTTCACGTCCGCCTGGAAGTATAATATGTGCTAATGGATCGTCGCTAACGTATATATTATCTACTTTTATTATTGGCTGCTTTCTAATCTTGTCATAGGTTTTTGTTAGATCAACGAAGGGGCCTTCATCTGCTTGTTCCCTAGTTATTCTTCCCTCAATGACTATTGACGATGATTCTGGAACTGGTATACTGTAAACTGGAGTTCTCGTTAACCGGAGGGGAGAGCCAAGTATTCTACCAGCAACGTCTAGTTCGAAGACTCCGAAAGGTGGGCTAAGCGCAGAGGCGAATATTATCGCTGGATGAACTCCGATTACTATTGCTATAGGTGTTTCCTTACCTTTTCTTAGGTTCTCCTTATAGATGAAGTATAAGTGTCTTGGAACTATCCTTATAACCAGGCTATCTTTGCCCAAAACCATGATTCGATGAACAGAAGCATTACATTGATTATCTATACACGATATAACTATTGATGACGTAAAGTATCTTCCACCGTCTTTTTCAAAGAATTTTACAGCTGGAAGGCTCAGCATATTTTTATCATATTTCTTAAGGGTAAAGGACTTCTCTACATGTTTTAGCGGATTATTTATTGACTCTATTATTTTCTTGTATGCTTCCTCATCACTATTGACCTTTAGGGCTCTTCGTATCTTCTCTCGCGTATTTACAACATTGCCTACAGCCTCAAAGTCTACTCCTTTAATTTTCTTAAAGTAAACTGTTACTCCTTTATCATCTTTTCTAGATAGAATTCTAGTTATATCATATATTGGTGAAACTTCTTCTTCAATTATTGATAACTCATCCACGTTGAGGGATCCTATGAAGGATTTCAAGCTTATATCATGTATTTTGAAGGCTTACCCACCTCTTCCCAGGTTTCAGATAATTTTATCTTACCTACATGTATTGCTCTTATCTCTCCTTCATAGGGGGTTTGTATTGTTATTTCTTTTTTATCAAAGTCTATTGATGATATTATTCCCGGTGCCTTGTCCTCTAGTTCGCTATCAAGTATACTTACCAATAAGCCTCTCTCAAAACCCTTAGTGAAGACATATATTTCTTTGTTCGGGAACAAAGTATTCATTATATCGACTATGTTCTTTATGTTAGCAGGCCTATCTATCACAATAAATACTGTCTCATGTAGTAGGGATGCATAAAGAGGCTTTATACCTAAAGGAGAGATTGCATTCGATATTTTCGTTAAATCTATACTTTCCCCTGAAAATAAATATGATCCTATTATTGGTGTTTCATCTATTTTCAGTTTACGTATCTTAGCTTTCTCAAGATATCTCCTATATGCTTTGCTTCTCAAATATCTCCTATCTTCTCTATTCCGTTTCCTAACAATCTTAGGTGATGGAAGCTCTATTACATTTATTGAAGTATTCTTAAATGTTCTCTTAAGAATATGGTTTAATCCCTCACCTAATACTACTATATGGTCGGGTTTTATTGTGCGTATTAGATCTATTTTGTATTCAACTGCTTGTCCTCCATGAATCCATCCATCAGTGTCTATTACT
>JALVFK010000018.1 GCA_027030065.1 Desulfurococcales archaeon
AGGCGTAGTCTCAGGATTTATCTCGAAGTTCAGCGAGAGCCTCCGCAGTAGAGCGTTGAACATCAGCCTGCAATACGCTCTCCAATACGTCCCCGAGAATATGAGTAGCTATGTCCGGGAGTGGTACTGCTTCGTTGAGAAGCCCGTGAGAATCGTGAATACTTCTTACACGCCTGAGATGCTTGCGACTAAGGAGGGGATTAGGGCGTTCTACGCGATAGGCATGATAGGGGTGGAGATACTCTTCATCGGCCTCAGCGCTGGAGTGTTCGCCATAATAGATATGAAGAGGGAGGGGACCCTCAGCCTCCTCCTATCAAGCCCCATCCGCTCCTGGGAAGCCTTCATAAGCATGACGCTCGAAGTCCTCTACGGAGTAGCAATATCCGCCCTAGCAATACTACTCTTCAGCCTGCCACTAGGAGCCAGCTACCACTTAACCATGGGCCAGGCCCTAGCCCTAATAACACTCCTACTAGTGGGAACCCTCTTCACAATAGGCCTCGGCCTAATACTAGCACCCCTAGCCAGGAGCCAGGAGGCGGCCATGGCGATAGTCAACGGGCTAGCCTTCCCAATAATGTTCATAGGAGGCCTAGTCATACCGGACTTCGTCCTACCATCATACCTGAGGAGCTTCGCCAAATACTACCCCCTAAGCATGAGCATAAAGGCGATAAGGGACATGACCATATACAACGCAACCCCACGGGAAGCCCTAGTCGAGGCATGGCCCGCGGTGCTAGCAACGATAATAGTCTACCTGCTAGGATTCATGCTATTCAACAAGCTCATCGCCCAGGCCGCAGAGGAATAACTTAGACTCATAATGATCTGTTATTTATTCTCCTTTATGATATAGAAACGGTCTTAGAGTACTCTAGGATAACTTCTTGTAACGATCGAATCCTTATTTCTCCGTCCATCCCGCAGATGGTTAAGGCATCATCAAGAGTTATTCCGCCTTTCTCGGTTTCTATTTCAACGAGTTTCTTGACTATCCCTGGTATCTTACCACTAAATAATATCCTTCCATTATTTATAAATATTATATTATGCTCTAGTAGTCTAGTGGGGATATGAGAGGCTACAACAACGAGCTTTCCCGTAATATTTAATATTTTTTCTTCTAAAAAGTTAACATATTGGGAATCAACGTTTATGAAGGGCTCGTCGAGTAGGAGAACACTCACTGGTAAACTCATGGCTATGGCTATCTGGACCCTTTTCTTATAACCACTAGAAAGATCGTAATACTTCTTATCGAGAAACTCCTTGATCATAAAACTCTCAGCGACATCCTCCGGGTCCTCGTCCCCGGCATAGATCTCAAGCAGATCTCTTACCTTCCAATTAGGTAAGACTACATCGGTTGAAACCAGTGCAGCGTAGGGCAGTATTCTAGATGAAGGCACATTTTCCCCGTTTAAATTATAAATAATCGAGCCCTTCGACGGCCTCATCACACCAGTAAGGAGCTTTAGAAAAACAGTTTTCCCGCTCCCATTAGGACCTACTAGTACATGCAATCCCTCAACTAACTCTAAAGAGTCTATGCTTAGGGTGAATTTGGGAAATTTCTTTACCAGACCCTTGATTACGGCTTTTAGGGCCATTCTTTAGCCACCCTCACTTCAGCTATCTTAACCTGATGTGGCGGGACGGTAGCGTTGTAGACGATAGCAATGGACCCACAGTTGATAGCGCAGCCTCCGGTCCCGTGTAATCTCTTGCAGGAGGTCAGGTTACCGTCATTGAGGCAGCAGACCTTATATGATATGCTTGTACCGCCCGCAGGGGTGAGCTCCACTTTATAAGTGCCTGGGCCCTTCGAAAATACTACTGCTCCGCTTAGGTTTGCACTAACCGGATAGTTTCCGCCTTCTATGATGATAGTATCGTGGGTTAGGAGGTAAGTTTCACCTAATATCACTAAACTAAAAATAACTATTAATATTACTGTAAA
>JALVFK010000019.1 GCA_027030065.1 Desulfurococcales archaeon
TTTATCCCTATATCAACTGGCCCGGATGGAGCATCGCCTCTAGCTATAATCTTTACCGTTACCTTTACCGTACTACCACCGTCGATGACGAAGTGGGCTACTCCATCGTCTAATAGGTCGGCGGTTCTATTCTCACCGTTGACCGTAAATGATAGCACGTCAAAGCCTCTGCCATCGGATAACCCGTCTCCTGGTGATGGGAGGGTGATGGTACAGTTTACTAGGTATGGTTTTAAGTGGATATTGCTTAGCTTAAACTCTACGGTAGCAGTACTACCGGGCCACATGCTCTCCGGTAACCCTTTCTTCTCTACTAGGATTATTGGCTCCTTAACGGTCGTCTGGAAGAATAATCCTATACCATTCCCATTATATGCCGCCATTGAGGCGACGATGCTTACTAGGATTATTAGTGTTATTATTATTAGAGGAGTCTTTTTCAAGAAACTGGTTATCCGCACCCGATTACACCTCCTTACACTATAATAGGTTAATGCATGGGAAAATAAAGGTTGTTTTTTACTATAATTGAAGAAATACGAAATAATACGGTACGGGATTAGTTAATGCATCCTCAACCTTATCCACGGTTTCCAACATATATCTCTCCAAACCTTCAATACCGTCTTCCTCCTCTTCCAGACATACCTGGCAAGCAAGCTCAACGAGTCATCTGAGGAAGCTTTAACCATTACTAGATCATCATCGAAGCCGCATGTAGCACGCATTATCTCCCTCACGGTTTTGAAGCCCACTTTTTCCTCCAAGTAATCCCACGTATACTCTATGTATCCGAGTGATCGGAACAGTCTACGCGATGCATGGTTATCTTCTCTTGTTGTAGCTAGAAATATAGTTGAGTTCTTGTTTAATTCTTCTATAGATGATACAAGGATTTTCCCTACCCCAAGTCCCCGATAGTTTTTAGTGACGACTATGTAGTAGTGGACGCATATCTCTGGGTCAATATTATAGTATATGCCCACGCCAATAGGGGTATCATCAAGAAATGCGACTACGGTTCTAGCCCACCCGCTCTTAACTGATTCTAGTGCATAATATGAATGTGGGAAGCCCATTTCACCCTCTATGATGTCGCCGATGATGTCCAAGTACTCCGTCGTGTCGCTTTTCACTACAATAACGTTATCTTCATCCATGTGCTACCACTTTCAATACTCCATTAATGGCTTCTAGGTGTTATAACTACTATATAGGCGGTAAAACATAAGATTATGTCCGGGTGGTTGGGGTAGACGTAACTAGTATTCTTGTAGACTTTATAAGAAGAATTGAGACGAGACTGTCGATAGATGTTAGGGAGGCGTTGAAGAAGGCTTATAGGGAGAACAAGGATAAGGCTCTAGATGTCGTGTATCATGCAATGCTTTCTAATATAAGTATAGCGGAAGAAAAGGGACTACCCTTATGCCAGGATACTGGTACGTTAATGTTCTTTATAAAAGCTGGTATACGCTCACCCCATATCGCGTTGCTGAAGAACAAGATAGTTGAAGCAGTTAAAATAGCAACAAAAACAATACCTCTTCGACCCAATGCTGTTAATCCCTTAACAAATAATAATAGTGGTAATAATATTGGACGATACGTACCGTGGATTCATTGGGATGAACTAATAGACAATGATGTAGTAGAAATAGGGTTGTACGTAGCGGGTGGTGGAAGCAGTTTTCCTGGAAGAGCCCAGGTATTCAAACCCTTAACCGGATGGGAGAATATGGTAAATCTGGTTTTCAAAGTAGTAGCCGAGTACGGTGTAAATGCTTGTCCACCACTAGTTATCGGTATAGGTATAGGGCCTACTATGGAGGTAGCAGCTGTTCTATCGAAAAAAGCATTATTTAGAAGAATAGGAGAGAAACATGATGATGAAAGAATAGCTAGATTAGAGGAGACATTATTGGAGAAGCTGAATAAACTTGAAATAGGCCCCCAGGGGCTTAGGGGGAGAAACGGTATACTAGACGTACACATAGAATACGGTTATAGGCATCCAGCAACCTTTGCGGTAGGCGTATCTATAAGTTGTTGGGCTCTGAGGAGAGGAGTACTAGTACTATATCCATCAAATGAGTACAAGTTCCTAGATTACTGGTGAAAAGCCTTGGAGTATAATCTAAGGTCTCCCATTAGACTAGAAGACATACGTAAACTACGCGTTGGCGATATAGTCTACTTATCCGGCATTGTTGTAACAGCACGTGACCAAGCACATAAAAGAATAGTAGAAGACGATATGGAGCCACCAATATCTTTGGAGAACCTTGCAGTATTTCATGCAGGACCCGTTGTAAAAATAGAGGATAATAGATGCCATATAGTGTCAATAGGTCCTACGACAAGTATGAGAATGGAGCCCTATGAAGCAGACTTCATAAGGAAGACAAGAGTTAAGATGATTATAGGAAAAGGATTCATGGGTGATAAGACTGCTCAAGCCTGCCGTAAATATAATTCAGTTGTTGCCATGTTTCCCGGAGGATGCGGTGCCCTAGGCTCTAGTGCCGTGAAACGTGTATTGGAGGTCTATTGGATCGAACTGGGTATACCGGAAGCATTATGGGTCCTAGAAGTAGAGAACCTGGGACCTATGCTTGTAACGATTGATACTACTGGGCAAAACATGTTTGACGATCATAAATCTAGGTTAAAAAATATAGATAAAATTATTAGTGAAACATTTAATAGTATGTATAAAATCCTTTATAGTGTAAAATAATCTCCTTGTCCAGAATAGGTGAAATCAATGAGTGGTAAATGTATTGAAACGATACTAAATCATAGGAGTGTAAGGAAGTATAAGAAGACAGGCATTGATGAGAAAGACTTGCAGACAATATTGGAGGCTGCTAGACGTGCTCCAACCGGGTGGGGTCTTGGATGGATAAACGTTATTGTTGTAAGAGATGAGTCGCTGAGAAAAAAGATAGCCGAGCTCGTAGGGGGTCAAAGGCATGTGGAGGAAGCACCAGTACTACTAATATTTACCATAGATTACGCGCGGATGCGTGAGATCTTGAGAAAAATCAATGTAGCTCCAGGTAAACATAACATAGGGTTTCTATTAGCGGGACTTATTGATGCGGGAATAGTTTCAGCTTTTACAGCTATAGCAGCTGAGAGTTTAGGCTACGGTATATGCTACATAGCAGTGTATTCAGCAGCATGTGAGATAGCAAGTCTTCTAAATATTCCCAGGGGCTCTTTACCAGTAGTGGGCTTAACTATAGGGGTTCCGGACGAGAAACCGGGTCTGAGGCCTAGACCCCCTCTTAGCGTTATCGCAGATTATGATAAGTACGGTGTTCTAGAAGACAAGATCGATAAGACGCTGGCTAGTCTAAGAGAATATATGGAGAAGACATGGAAACTAGTATTAACGGAAAACGGAGTATACGAGAACGTGGGTAACACTATTTTAGAGTGTTTACGAGAGCAAGGATTTGATATCTAACCCGAACTTCTTTTCAAGCCATTTCTCATTGTAAATAGTTGACAAATACTTATAGCCGGTATCGGCAGCAATCGTAACAATATTTACGTTCTCCTCTACCTCTTCGGCTATTCTAAGAGCGGCGTAAATGTTGGCACCAGTACTTGGCCCAGCAAATATTCCCTCATATCTCAGTAATTTATAACATGTTTTAATTGCGTCTACCTCCGAGACCATAACGTATTCGTCAACTATACTTGTGTCAAGATTTGCTGGTATATCATAGCCTGTTAATCCTTCAATTATGTGGGGCCTGTATACTGCTTCTTCTCCACGTAGCTTTTTTGATATCACGCTTCCCTCGGGTTCTACAGCTACAACTCTAATAGACTTGTCTTTTTCTTTTAGAAATCTACCGACTCCCGTAATAGTTCCCCCCGTCCCCACACCCATAACAAATACGTCTACTCCTCCTTTCATCTGCTCCCAGATTTCTGGCCCCGTTGTCGTGTAATGGGCTTCGGGGTTTGCAGGGTTATCGTATTGTCCCACATAGTATCCTCCAAGTTCTTCTGCTAGTTCCCTAGCCTTTCTCCGATAAATAGCTGGATCCACTTTCTCCTTTATCTCTATTATTTCGCCACCCATTATTTTTATCAACTTCTTCTTTTCAGGACTTATATCTGCGGGGACTACTATTACTGGTTTAAGCCCTAATAGTGAAGCAATATAGGCTATGCTTATACCAGTATTCCCGGTACTTGCTTCAACAACAATATCGCCTTTCCTGATTACTCCTTGTTCTAAAGCCTTGCATAGCATGAAAAGAGCTATTCTATCCTTATGGCTTCCCGTAGGATTATAGTATTCCAGTTTTAACCATATATTACTGGATTTTCTATGAATATTCTTTAATTTAATTAAAGGTGTGTTGCCTATTAGTTTGAATACTTCAGTACACTCAATCATTTTAAATATTTTATCCATCAACACTACACCATCATATATTATTCCCCATAAATTATTCTTCAGGTGATATTATAGCTATAGGTCTAAGCTCTACTAAAGCCCTAACCACCTTCTTTCTACCACTACTCAATGCCCTCCACAAAGTACCTCTCGAAACACCCATGCGCTTCGCAGCCTCCTCCTGGGTGAGCTCCTCAAAATAAACAAGCCTTAATGCTTCGAGTTCATCTGGTAGCAAGTATATAGGTTCACCATAATATTCAACATCGTCCGTCTTCATCGGAACAAATACTATGTTGCCCGGACTATACCATATAAATCTAGGCTTAGCTGGTCTTCCCGGCCCACTTCTCCCCCAACGCCAGTGCCTAGGCCCTCTGTGCAACCTTTTTACCTCAAGAAGACTTCTGAAAAATAAAGTTATAAACGCTATACAAGTTAGACTTAAGAAGGACTCTAGTATCTAAGCATGTCTGGTGCCGCGGTAGTATAGCCCGGCCAAGTATGCGGGCCTTTCGAGCCCGTGACCCGGGTTCAAATCCCGGCCGCGGCACCATAATAGCGCGGGCATGATATATTCTCGCATTTATGTGCTGTTAAAATGTGTAGTTAGTTTTTGGAAGCGTCTTAGATTTAATTACATGACTATTTAACAATAACTACAGTATTACAATGTGAAAGAGATGGGATGCGAAAAATTGCTTTTTGATATATTCGATTTTACTGACACTTCGGGTTAAAGTAGTTGGTTATTACCTTTGCTAAATGCACTGGCTTCGTATACCATTTATCGTATTTGTATTCTTTTCCACTAATAGTCACGATAACGTATTCTCCACTATCCTTTATTGTTGCTTCAACGTTTCCACCGCGAAGTATCTGGAGTACAGTCTTAGATTTGATGCCTATAGCATAGCACTTTGCTAGCTCTTTTACTAGTATATCTCTTAATTGTTTCATGTAGTCGCTCATATTTCTCACACAGTTGAAGCCTAAGAAAGTAGCCTTATTAAAATTTTTAGAAAACATGTTTCTGTGTCAATAGAGTATGTTTTGAATGAAATAAAATAATTTTTATAAACTAGACAGTATGTAAGATCTCACGAAGCGGCGGTAGTCTAGCCTGGACTAGGACGCCGGCCTGCCACGCCGGAAGTCCCGGGTTCAAATCCCGGCCGCCGCACCACTACAACAACCACTACATTATTATTATCATAATCAAATCATAACTCGCGTGATTTTGTTCATTTATTATAAGTAATCATAGGTAATATCATGGTTGTTTTAAGCTCGGTGGGCTCCTAAGTCTTCATCGCTATTATCTGTGACCGCCACACTCGTCATCGCTTATTTTAAGGTGTTTTCTCTGAGATACTATATCTTTTTCTTATATAGTTCTTGTTTTCTCCTTCTCGCTTCTTCTAGTTCTCGCATTAACTGTTTTGCTGCTTTCTCTATAGGGTTCTTATCCTCTATTCTTTCAATTAGAAGCTTAAAGAATTTGGTTGCACACCTAGTACTGTGGAAAGTTAGAGT
>JALVFK010000020.1 GCA_027030065.1 Desulfurococcales archaeon
TGGTCTACGTGCCCTATTATTACGAGGTTTAGGTGTGGTTTCTGCGCGCTCATTTTACTCTACCTATTTAATTGCTCCTGGAAACATGTGAATAGAGCGAAGTTTAAAAGGTTTTGTTAGTTAAGCTACCTTGAGCTTAAAGCTATTCTTTCTATTTCCTCTTTCTTTCTAATTGCATAGCTCTTTGGATCATTGTTTGCCGCAGCTATTATTTCGTCGGCCAAACACTCTTCTATAGGCTTAGGATTATTAAAAGCAGCGATTCTCGCGCCTTCTGTTATAAACTTGAGGGCTAGGTCAACTCTTCTCTGAGGCGCAACATCGACAGCCACGTGATATACTATGCCACCATACATTATACGTGTGGTTTCCTCGCGTGGTGCCGCATTCTCTATAGCCCTAACTAATACTTGTATCGGGTTTTTCTTTGTCTTTAGATATATTATGTCAAAAGCCTTTGAAACTATATTATATGCTAAGTGTTTCTTACCGGTATTTCTCCCGGGTAACATAAGTTTATTCATTAGTCTTTCAACTATAGGTACCTCCGCCTTACCGAATCTTCTATGTTCATGACGACCGCCAGTATGTGGTACATATATTGGTTTTAAACTAATGTACTTCTTTAAGCTGGGATCCCTTATCTCAACCCCTATGAACTCCCACTTACCAAATAGCTTTACTCTCTCGGGTACAGCCTCTATTTCGCTCATCTTTGTGAAGCCTCTATGAGACGTTCCTTTTGAATGTGGAATATTTCCCCTTATAAAATTTAAAGCAGATAAAGCTGAAACAGAACCCACTGCCATAATTTCTAATCGTTAGATTAAATATATACTCCGTATTTCCAATTAGGAAATCGTCTATAACTAAAAGGATTTTTAAATCAATATTATCGTACTGGCTTCTGCTTTTTACCCTCAATTAACGCTTTTAGTGATACTCCGTTTACCATTACAACTTTGTAACGTACTCCTGGTATGTCACCCATAGAACGTCCTCTAGGACCCCCTATGCCTTCAATTATTACCTCGTCGTGCTCGTCTATGAAGTTTAGGCCTCCATCACCTGGCACGAATGCCGTAACTACTTTACCGTTCTTAACTAGTTGTACCCTAACACACTTTCTAACTGCAGAATTTGGTTGGCGTGCTTCAACACCGACCTTCTCCAATACTATTCCACGAGCCATAGGTGCTCCTTCTAGCGGGTCATATTTCTTCTTTAATTGAAGCATTCTTATCTTGAACTCTCTTTGACTCCACCTGAACTTTAGCCTCTTGCGCTTTAACTTCCTAGCCGCGAAGAGACCATTAGGGGCTTTTTTACCAGTCATTTTCTAGCAACCCTCTAACTTCCGGTTATAATAATTGGTTTATAAATATTAATGAATTACACTATTACAACTGAGTCTACATCAAAATATCTTTTTAGAATCAATTTTGCTTTGGAAACATTTCTCCCGCCCTTGCCTATCGCTATACCTTTGTCTTTAGGGTCTACTGTAACATATACAACTCTTCGACCATTAGCTGTTTTCACTAATTTGACGCTCTTTACCCTAGCTGGCATTAACGCATTTGCTACCAGATCTTCTAGTTTTTCAGCATACTCAACAACTTCTATATCTTTCTCCAATAGTTTTCTCAATCTTTTTATATTTATACCTCCTCGCCCAATCGCTAATCCTACTTCGCCGGGCCTTACTAGAAATATTATCCTATTATTATCTTCATCGATTATACAATCTCTGACCGAGGCTCCCGTAACGTCTTGAAATAATGATATGTATTTTATCTCTTTTTGTGTTAACCTTATACGCTCAGGCGAATTATCTCACCTCTTCTTCTCCTAATAATAGTAATATATTCGACTCACCCGGATCTATTATCGCCAAGGATGCAACACTGAATGGCTTACCACATATGGCTCCGAGTTCAAGATTAGTACCTTCATACTCATATACAGGTATTTTCGATAATTTAGCATAATATTTTATGTCTTTCTTAATATGTGGTGGTGCATTAGATGCTATAACTACTAGTTTAGCCTTACCCAGTTTTGTTAACTTTATTGTGTTATTTGAACCTAAAACCACTTTACCTGTTCGTATAGCAATACGCAGCTCGTTCTCAAAGGTTGATCTATCGATAACCATTAATTCTCACCCTTACTCTCTGGTCTTAGCTTCATTTGTAATGCTACCATGCCTGTGCCTACGGGTATTACTTGACCTACTATAACGTTTTCGGTTATTCCTTTTAACTCGTCTAATTCTCCCCTTGCCGCAGCATCATAGAGATGCCGCACGGTTACCTCGAAGGCGGCACGTGCTAATACGCTTTCCTTTTCACCAGTAACACCATGTCTACCTACTTGACGGACTTTACCAGTTCCCGTCATTATGTCTGCAACAAGCATTATGTGACGTACGTCTACATCTAAACCTTGTTCTTGTAGAACTCCGTTTATCTCTCTAATTATTGCTTCTCGTGCCGCTTCTATTCCTAGTACAGTTTCTATTTCGTATATACTATTGGTTGTAGTTCTTGTAGGATCAACCCCCTTTATCCCTAGAACACCTGCAAGGTTAGATCCATCCGTTAATAATACATATTCCTTTTCACGTTTTTGTACAATAACCCTCTTTATTCCTTTAACGCCCTTTATCTTAGCATTCATTATTTTTTCTCTGGCTTTATTTAGTTTAGCTATTTCTAGTTCGCCACTGAATCTAACTATTATAACGCTGGTATCATTTTCCTGTACAAGTTCTATTTCTGCCGCCCCGAGTTTTAGCTTCTCCACTATTCTCTTAACTTGATCTACAGTGACACCCTTATCCTTTAACATTACGGGGTCTAGTTCTATTCTTATAGCGTTTTCAAAAAGATCCGCCTCAATACTACGTGCAACGTTCTCTATTCTTGTAACCTCTATTCTTCGTGCAACTTCCTTAGCTTTCTCTTCGTCATATTTATGTTCTTCATCTAAGTAAACAGTCATTATAGGAGTTGAGGGAGTTTTTCTTGCATCAACTATTTCTATTAGTCTCGGCAAACCAAGAGTAACGTTGAACTCTCTTACACCAGCATAGTGAAACGTTCTTAGAGTCATCTGAGTACTTGGTTCTCCTATAGATTGAGCTGCTACAGTACCAACGGCTTCGCCTGGCTCTACTAGAGCATTATGATATTCTTTTACTAATAGTTCTATTATCTTGTCTAGCTCTTCTGGTGTTAGATTTGGTATCTTTCCAACTTTTTCGCGCAGTTCTTCTAAAATGCTCTCTGGTATTATCCCTCTTATTTTCTCTATTCTTTTATTAATCATATTTTCTACGCTCATTTTCACAACCTCCATCCAACTACTCTTTCAATAATTCTGTCTACATCAACTGCTTTTCCATGGTCGCTCTTCATGGGATCAACGCCATCCTCACCGTAAACGAATTGTACTATTCCTCCGTAAGCCGAGCGAACTACTCCATCATATTCTACTCTTAAGTCTTGTAATGCGTTTATAAGTCTTCTCTGCATGTAACCACTTTGTGATGTACGTACTGCTGTATCTACTAATCCCTCTCTACCGCCAGCTGCGTGGAAGAATAATTCTGTAGGTTTTAGACCTCTTCTAAAGCTACTATATACGAATCCTCGTGCTGCAGGTCCTTTGTCACCAGGCTTAAAATGAGGTAATGTTCTATCCTTGTATCCTCTTTTTATACGCTCTCCTCTAATGGATTGTTGCCCTAGAACTGCTGACATTTGTGTTAGGTTTAAGATGTTACCGCGAGCACCTGTTAATGCCATTATAAATGCATTGTTTAATGGACTTAAATACTGCGAGGCTATTTCACCTGATTTGTCACGAGCCTCAGAGAGGACTTCTATTATTCTTAATTCTAATGTTTCCTCTAACGTCTTTCCGGGTAATGGTTCGAGTTCACCGCGATTATATTTATCTATTAATTCTCTTACTTTTTCTTCCGCTTCCCTCAATACTTTTTCTATTTCTTTTTCCGCTTCTTCTGGTATAACTACATCATCATAACTCATAGTGAATCCATATTTTTCGGAAAACCTTAAGAACATTTTAAATGCGTTATCAAGGAATTCCCTGGCAAAATCTTCTCCGTACTCTTTTACGAGTCTATGCAACATACTCCCTGGTTGTTGTGCTCCTATTGATTTCTTATCTAATACTCCTTCAAGCAATACACCTTTCTTTATTACAACATATGAATCGGTGAAACAGTCCTCGTTATCACATCTTAATTCTCCTACACTAATATTAGTCTTACCATGGTAGTTAAAGTCTTCTGGAAAGAATAAGCTAACCAATTGTTTACCTGTCCAATACTCTTTTGGTGAGAATATTGCTGGTTCTGGGAGGGGACCTTTATATCCCGTTGTTGCTAATAACTCTACAACTTCCTTTCTAGTTAACAAGGAGAACTTTGCTGTTAACAAATAGGCGCCACTTATATAGTCTTGGAGTCCTCCTATAATCGGCCCACCGTATCTTGGCGATAATATATGTTTCTGTACGAGCATTAGTAGTCTAGCTTCGGCTCTAGCCTCTTCACCTTGTGGTACATGTAGGTTCATTTCGTCTCCATCGAAATCCGCGTTATAGGGTGGACATACCAATAGGTTTAATCTAAAGGTTTTTCCAGGTAATACCTTTACTAGGTGCCCCATTATAGACATTCTATGAAGGGATGGTTGTCTATTAAATAATACAATATCTCCATCTATTAAATGTCGTTCAACAATATAGCCGGGTGATAATGTCTCTGCGAGTGCTTTTCTATCTTTTACGAATCTTAAGTCTATTCTACGTCCATCGGGTCTAATAACGTAGTTTGCCCCAGGCCACTTGTCGGGTCCGTTTATCACGTATTTTCTTAGTTCGTCTACATTCCATGGGGTTACTCGTTCGGGTACGGTAAGTGTCTTCGCTATATCTATTGGAACACCTACTTCATTTATACTGATATTAGGATCGGGACTTATGACAGTACGAGCAGAGAAGTCAACACGCTTTCCAGAGAGATGGCCTCTGAATCTACCTTCTTTGCCTTTCAGACGTTGAGCTAATGTCCTTAAAGGCCTTCCAGAGCGGTGTTTTGCTGGAGGAATACCTGGCGCTTCATTGTCTAGATATGTTGTTACATGGTATTGTAATAGATCCCATATATCCTCGATTACTAGGTGAGGAGCCCCCATTTCTAAGTTTTCTTTTAGACGTTCGTTTATTCTAACAATATCAACTAGTTTGTGTGTGAGATCGTCTTCTGCTCTTACACCGCTTTCTAATAAAATAGATGGACGTATTGATATTGGTGGTACTGGCAAAACTGTTAATACCATCCATTCAGGTCTCGCATTTTGCGGATCAAGACCTAGTAAGCGTACATCGTCGTCTGGAATTTTCTCTAGACGTGCTCTTACATCGAGTGGGGTTAGCTTTACTATTCCCTCCTTACGCTCCTCATAGAACGTTGTTGGTTTCTCTAAACGTATTTTATATTGCTTTGTGCCACAATGAGGACACTCCATTGTCTTTATAGCTTTCTTCTTAACGTATTCCTCAAGTTGACGGGCAAGAATAGGCCATCGTTTCTCAAGTTTTCTCAATAAGTTTAAGTAGCGTTCTACATCTTTTTGAGGGATTAGAATTCTACCACAAGATCTACAAGTAGCTCGTAGGAGATCATAAATATGCTTAACGAAGCCCACATGGATAACGGGGCGTGCTAGTTCAATTTTACCGAAGTGTCCAGGACACTGCGCAAGTGTATTGCCACAGACTGGACAGCGCTGACCAGGTTCTATAACACCTAGACGGGGATCCATTACACCTCCTTCTATTGGTAAACCATCCTCATCGTATGCTTCTGGCGTTATTATGGGTGTTACTGCCATTTGACGGATTTCATC
>JALVFK010000021.1 GCA_027030065.1 Desulfurococcales archaeon
GACTCAACTAATAATATATCGTTGGCCTCGCTTAGAAACCTTGTAACCTCTAATAGGAGATTATTTATTCTTGGAGAATATAGCTCGTCTACTAAGTCTTCGATATTTATTGGTTTCGGATTGAATTCTTTCTTAAGCTTCTCAATCCAGGGCCTTAAGCCTTCAACTATTTTTTCCTCAGAACCTTTAACGATGTAGTAGTCGTCTATCTCTTCCAAGGGGTTGCTTATCCTCACCATAACCATTTGTTCTGATAAAACCTCTAATGCAGCAAGATATTCTGCTATGATCCTATATTTTCGTGGGCTTGGAGGAGCAGATAAAATGTCAATGGGGTTCAAAGTATTTAAACCGTGTTTTACTCCAAGATAGTGCTTGTATTTTACTACATCTTCCCCAACGAGGAGCTTGTACTTAATACTGTTCTCAACTGTTTCAAACTGGTACCAAGCTGAGTGACCAGCAACGGGCTTGTAAGGGGTTACCCTGTATCCTTTCTCGGAGAGAACCCTAGCTAATGCTATAGTATACCATGTCTTACCGGACTCGTATTGAAGTAGTCCCGTAATCAACCATATGGAAGCCATACTCCAGTTAATCCCCTCCTTCTGCCCTTACGTGTTTGCTTGTAGAGGTATATTTGTTTCCACCAACATGTAATAGTATTCGCGCTTCTTCAGTCCACCCACCATCTGCAAATAATTCTTCTCTAACCCTAGCATGGATAACCTCACATATTATCAAGTTATGATCGGTAAACTCTATTTCTCCTACAACACGGCACTCGAGGACTCCTAAAGCCTCTTTTATAGTAGGCGGTTTAACTTTAACCGAACTCGTTAACGTAAAGCCTGCTTTAACAAGCTTATCTGCTACATCCCTACCTGAAACCGTACCTACATAATGGGCTTTTTCTAAGTCCTCTATTCCAACTATATTTATGGTAGCCTCATTGGATTCCCTAAGGAGTTTATAGGTATATCTTTTCGGTGATAGAGAGAAAGCTATTGTTGGCGGATCAATATTTACTGGTGTTATCCAGGAAACAGTACAGCCATTAACTAATCCACTACTACTAATAGTTACAACTATAACAACTGGTCTAGGGTGGAGTAGGCGGAGAACTTCTCTATAATTCTGTACGGTTATCATTTATTTACACCACTGTTATAATCTGTTTCCACGTGTTTTTTAGATTATATCCTTATTTTACGATAATTTTTTAATCCTCTAATGTATCCCTTGTCTCAGTGCACCAGTTGGTGATAAGATGTGCACATACCTGATGGTTTCCTAGACCCAGTGACAGTCGCGATAACCTATATGGCTTTCATAGCATACCTTGTAGTAGCGTTAACACGTATCAAGGTAAATAGGGAGAGAATAGCTCTCGTACCAGTACTCGCTGCTGGTATCTTTGCAGCTCAGATGTTGAACTGGCCTATACCTGGAGGTACAAGCCTACACTTTGTGGGTGGTGCTCTTGCCGGAATCTTACTGGGGCCTTTCCTAGGTTTTCTCACATTGTTTCTAGTATTGTTTATCCAATGCCTAGTATTCCATGATGGCGGTATAACTGCTCTGGGAGCAAACGTATTGAATATGGCAGTAATAGACGTACTAGTGGGTTATGGAATATACAAGCTAGTTACCAGTACTTTAGGCGATAATAGGAAGAGTAGGCTTATAGGAGCATTTCTAGGGGGATGGATGGGTATAACGCTAGCTGGTATAGCATGTGGCTTAGAGATAGGCTTCTCTCCCTCCTTCCCCTATGGCGTTCTAATAACGGTTCCAGTAATGGGTGTATGGCACCTAATACTAGGTGTAGTAGAGGGTATTATCACAGCTCTAGTAGTAGACTATCTCTACCCGCGTCTACCACAACTACTCTTAATACAACAATCATTAAGTGAGGGAAGCCAGGAATGATTGGGCGAAGAGCCTTACTCG
>JALVFK010000022.1 GCA_027030065.1 Desulfurococcales archaeon
TTGTTGCCGTAAACGGACAAATGAATAAAGCTATTAAAAAGTCTATTGATAATAAAAAATTGGATAAAGCTAAGAAAAATGAAGAATAAAAAGGAAGAAAACTTCTTCCCTACCAAGAGTAATTATACCATATCTCTTGACGAAATCAAGCGTCTTAACTTCTGGAATTTCTTGCTCTCTCTTGGTGGAGAATTAAAGAAAAAAAAGAGCAGTAAATACGGAAAGTTAATCAAGTGGAATGGTAATAACTTTTGGATAAGAGTTGATTATTCTACTGGAATATATTTTTATGTAAATCTAACAGGTAGCGATAAAGGCACTTTAATAGATTTTATCCAAGAGCATATAATAAAGGAAAGAAACTTAGGAAAAGTGCGAAAATATGTAACCGATAATCTTCATCTGTTTTAGGATTTTTAGACAATAGGATAGGGAAGAAGTTAAGCTCTTGCTAAATAGTATTGAGTAATTTCAATCCTGTTATGATTAAGCTCTTGGGATACAGCTTTTAGAGCTTCCCTCTCTGAATATCCTTGATTTTTTAAGCTCTCATATAAATCCTTAGCATAAGTAATTCTAAGGTCGTGGCTTTTTGGTATTCCTACTTCTTTTAAATCTTCACGATAAGCACTTGGAGAAGGTATAGGAGCATTATTATTGTGTATAGCTTCTATTTTCTGCACTAAATCGTGTGATATCTCTTTTGGCATATACTCGTGGTTGGCTTTACCTATTAAGCCCTCTATTGTGTTATTTTCTGCATTATAATAGTTATCAAAATTCCTCACAACCTCATACGCTTCTGAAATTCTTAGCCCCATACTCGCTTGCACTTCTGCAATAACTCCACTCGCAAAATTATTGTTATACAGGTTATATAATTTATCTTGGAGATTATCTACATATCGTCCTGTTTCATATCCATCTGATTTAAAAGCTTCCTTAGCCTCTTGGTATAGCTCTTTTGTGTAATTTATAGCTTCTTGGGAGATAGTTATATTATTATGAGTTAAATTTTCTACTACTTTTGAAAATAAACTCGCATACTCTTGCACTGTGCTTGGAGCATAATCGTGTCTGAATATCTCTTCTCTTGCAAAATCTCTTAAAATCTCTTTATCACTCATATACTCGTTAATTTTACCGGTATTTATTCCTTTTCCCTGTAAATAGTTACTAAACTTATTTAACATTGTTTTAGCTTGCTTTAAACGATTAAGAGATACAAACCCTTTAACATCTTTATTATGTCTGCTATTTCTCAATTTCTCCAAGCGAAAAAAAGCGTCTCTAACTTGTTTTTTAAATGTTCCACCACGAAGATTAGCCATTTTGTTCCTTTGGTTCTTTGTATTCTTTAAGAAATTTTAAGATAGTCGTATGACTTATATCTACATTGTATTTTTCTTTTAGATATTTTGCTATTTTCCTACTTCCCCAGCCTCTTAAAATGTTTAGGTCTATTATTTTGTCTGCATACTTTTCCATTATTTCTCGCTTATTTTTTATTTTTGCCTTTTTTAGTGCGAGTTCTTTTGCTTTTTTGTTGTATCTTTTGTTTTTTACTTCATTAAGGATAAAAAAACTTTTAAGCACTATTATAGAAGTTATTTCTCCTCCTGTTTTTTCGGCTTCTTTCTTTATAAAGTTTGCCATACGCTTTCCTACTTCTATAATTTCTCTTTTTGTAAGTCCAAGTTCTTTTGCTCTTGCTTCTATTATTTTTTTGTTGAAACTCATATAAATCCTTTTTGGTGAATTTATTTAAGTTCCCTGAAAGGGAGAAGATTAACGATGGAAGCTATTTGGATAGCCTTAATTGCTATACCGCCACACGCCCCCCCTGCCTCGCCAGCTCCCGCGACAGCGGTAATACAGCTTCGTCACGCCTGCAATATTTTTTAACATTACTGCTAAAAAACTTACAGAGGCGGGCAGGAGC
>JALVFK010000023.1 GCA_027030065.1 Desulfurococcales archaeon
ACCTCTACATTTCTGGCTACCCGACGCTTATACGCTTGCACCATCACCAGCCTCAGCTATATTAAGTGGTGTAATGGAGAAAATGAGTATCTACGGTATTTTAAGAATACTTGGAATTATCCGCCTAAATGAGCTCGTATTAGTCTATATCCTAGTAGGCTTGGGAGTTACTACTGCTATTTACGCGGCAGCTCAAGCACTTATTCAACGTGACATAAAGAGGCTCCTATCATATTCTACTATGGCTTACTCAGGCATATTGATGTCCATGATCGGTGTTTACGTCTATGCAGGATTCATGCAAGAAATCCTTCAAGCAATCTACGCGTTAATGATAGCCCATGGACTTTCGAAATCATTATTATTCGTTAACGCTGGTAGCATAGAATTACTAGCTAATACCCGAGACATATATGATCTAGGATACTTATCCAGAATAGATGAGGTGGGTTCTCAAACTATAACTATAGGTGTAATGAGCTTACTAGGAGTTCCCTCAACAATAGGATTCGTAGGTAAAACAATAGCGATTATTGCTCTCATAAAAGCTAGTCTTATGGGCGAGATATTTGCTATTCCAGTTTTAATCGCCCTAATATTCCTATCAGCTTCAGGTATAATCTATGGGTTAAAATACCTAAGTACATATTATGGCGGATATAAAACTAGTCCCGGCAAGATCTTAAAGTATTATATATTAAATGTGTCCGAGAAAACTGGTGCTTTATTAAACATAGTATTAGGTATCATTATACCATTACCTTTCATGGGCTTCAATACCGTTACCATAGTTGTCACGCTTATAAACGTCATAGGCATACTAGGAATTTCTCTTACATATATGATCCTAAAGCACAGTACTACTAGAATAGAGGAACCATGGCTCGGAGGTGCCAGACCGTGAGCTATACTAGAGCTTCATCAATATTTAGTATCGAAAAAGCACTGGAAAAGATCCGTCGTGGAATAAGGAAGATGAAACCTTCATTAATGAGTGTACTAGCTTCTATATTCGTTGCATCAACTAATATAGGCGAGATCACGGAGAGAAAAATAGTGTCTCTTTCAAGAAACCTTGCAGTAAAGATAAATTCCATACAGAAATCTGTACAAGAATCCCTCATATTATCGTCCCTATATATAGGATTCTTATTAACTGTTTCAATGGTTGTCTTGACGGTGTTGCTCTATGCTACACGTTAGCATTTATATAGCGGTGTTCATCGCATTATTAGTACTAGCTCCAATACTCGATGGTATTGAACGTAAGATTAAGGCTAAAATACATAGTAGGATAGGTCCTCCAACCATTCTTCAATCATGGTATGATATATTGAAGCTGTTTTCTAAAGAATTAATAATACCGGAAGGGGCTAGAAGTATTTTCATTGTTATAGGATTAATTGTTTCATTAGTTATTTCTGCATTATTCATCTTGCCGTACGGATATCCTATTATATCTCAATTCATGTTACCGGATATAGTCCTCTTACTCGTATTATTAATTTCGATACAGCTCTTATGGGCTATTGGTTCATTAGTAACTAGTAATCCTTTTGCTACAATAGGAGTATTTAGGGAGGCCTCACTAGGTATTATTAATGAGTTCTTCCTAGCGTTAGGTTTTATAGCACTTATGTTAATGTGTGGTACGTCTAGTTTTGCCAACATATCTCTAGGGAATATACCCGTCATAGCCTATATAGTATTGGTTGTCTCTCTGATAATAGCATGTTATGTTGCGTCAGGTAGGATACCCTATGACATAGGTGAAGCAGAGCCAGAGCTTGCTTCAGGTGTATTAATAGAGTTTAGTGGTCCTCTACTCGGATTAGCCCTTTATACACATTTTGTGAAGAGAATACTCCTATATGGGTTTGTTGCTGACCTAATAGTCCTTCCATTTCATA
>JALVFK010000024.1 GCA_027030065.1 Desulfurococcales archaeon
CTTAAACCGTGCCTAACACCATATGCGTTCACGAAGCCGTAGGGAAGACGAATAATGAAGGGTGGGGGATGAGAACTTAGGGGTCGTAGCCCAATTGACCCGAATACTATTCCTCCAACATCTTGCTCTATTGCTTTTATTAGGATATTCCAGCTCGGTACGCCACCCGATATTATTAGAGGGTTCTTGAAGCGTACTCCACTCAGCTCTACACTCAAGTCCACACTCATAATATCACGTAACCTAGATCTGTTTGAGGGTCTTTGTTATAGATGCGTCTTAAGGTGATTTAAATTATTCGCTATTTGCCGTAAGAGTTTTTAGGCAGTTGTCTACTCCCATAATAATTAGAGTCTCTCTGGGCTGATATGTTATGTGCATGGCTAGAAGCGATGTAGGCTTAATACAGCTTAGATACCTTGAACGCTTCTACAGCTGGCTTGGATGGGATGATAAACTAGAGAGAGTAAAGAACATCTTATCTAAGTGGCGTTAATAAAATCAAATATTTTTACCCCATTAACCAAACAATTATTTTCACTTCCTCTTAGGGGCTGGAGAGATAGGTTTATACTAGTGGATACATTCTACTAGGTTTATGCTAAGACGCGATCTAGACATAGGGTAACTGGTGTACTAGAGTTGATGCTAGCTTCATGGGGGCTGCTGGCAAGCATTATTCGGCGCTCGGAAATAGTATTGGAGGTTATTGATATACGTGATCCTATTAGTACTCGTAGCCGTCGTCTTGAACGAATGGTTGAACGCATGGAGCGAGAACTAATACTTGTACTAAATAAAGCCGATCTCGTTCCAAGAAACGTTGCTGAGAAGTGGAAGAAGCTTTTCAGTGGGGAAGGCTACCATGTCGTCTACATGGCTGCACGAGACCATAAGGGGACACGTGTGTTGAGGAGAACTATTAAGAGTCTTGCACCTGGGTTCCCCACTATTGTAGCTGTTGTAGGATTTCCCAAGACTGGGAAATCCACTATTATCAACGCTTTGAAAGGCAGACATAGTGCTTCGACAAGCCCCATACCTGGGAGCCCCGGATATACTAGGCATGCTCAACTCTATAAAATAGAACCAAAGATATACATGATAGATACCCCGGGAGTCATACCAGTTGAGGGGGGAGAACTAGAATCTGTTATAAGAGGAAAGCCGCCCGAAGAACTAAAAGACCCTGTGAGACCAGCTATGATGCTCCTTGAAAAAGCGTTAAAATACAATCCCTATGCGGTACTTGAAGCTTACGGGATAAAGGAGAAAGACCCATACCGTATACTTGAGCTAATAGCTTTTCACCGTGGATGGCTCTATAAGACTACAAAAGAACCTCTCGTAGAAGAAGCAGCTAAAACCGTTATCCGTGACTATCATAGAGGTAAACTATTATTCTATGTGCCACCAGAGGAATATTTGTCACAACGATAGGTACTAAGATAACATGTTTTCGTAAATAAACTAGTTGAAGAAATATTAGGGGTACTTACTGTTTTCGTGAAATTTTTATGCTTTTGACAACTCTATTTAGAAATGCGAATATATGTTAAAACCGTTTAGAGCTAATGGAGGCGCATCGTTCTTGTCTGAAGAAAACATTGAGATCTCCTGGATGGTTGGAGGTCCAGCTGGCGCAGGCGTTATGAGGACTGGACAAGTATTTGCTGCAACACTAATCTACATGGGCTACTACGTCTTTGGAACAAACGAGTATCCTAGCTTAATACGTGGCGGTCACAATATGTACAAGATCTATGCTAGACTCGGAGAACAAGTATACTCACAACTAGACCTAGTAGACCTTTACCTAGCATTAGATAAGCTAGCAGTTGAGAGACGCATAAACGAGATACGAGAAAACGGGATACTAGTATATGACTCCGATGAAGTTCGGGGATTTGAAAAGAAGCGAGACGACCTATACTATTTCCCAGTACCCATGAGGACTATTACACGTGAACTAAGGGTCCCAATAGTTACGCGCAATATGGCGGGATTAGGTGCTTCAGCATATATTTTGGGAATACCCTTTGAATACGTTGAGAAAGCCATTAGGAGGATACTACCACGATATATTGATGAGAACATTAAGGTGGCTAGAAGAGGCTACGAGTACGCTGAGGAACATTATAAGGGAGAAAAACCGAAACCCTTGAAGATAGGAGAGTATAAGCCAAAACTCTTCATTGATGGAAACTCTGCTACAGCCATAGCCGCTATAAAAGCTGGCATGAAGCTTCTCGCAGCATATCCGATAACACCTCAAACCCCACTACTAGAATACGTTGCCCAACACGCTGACGACTATGGAGTAGTCGCTATACAAGCCGAGCACGAGATAGCGAGTATACTAATAGCGATAGGAGCAGGTTATGCTGGAGTAAGAGCGATGACTGCGACTTCGGGTCCCGGGTTATCATTAAAGACTGAGAGCATAGGATTAGCCGCTATGGCTGAAATACCATTAGTCATAGTCAATGTTCAACGTCAGGGGCCAAGTACTGGCATGGCTACACATCAAGCTCAAGGAGACCTTATGTTCTCAGTGAACATAGGTCATAGCGAAAACACTATCGTTGTATTGGCTCCAGGAGACGTCGAGGAGGTATTCTACTATATACCAGAGTCCTTCAATATCGCGGAAAAATACCAGCTACCAGTAATAGTCTTGCTAGACAAATATTTAGCTGAATCCCATTACACACTAGACGCTATAGATTATTTAAGAAATGTTAGAATAGAGCGGGGACCAATACTCTCAGAAAAAGACATAGAGGAAATGAAGAAGCGTGGAGAAGAATACCTACGCTACAAGATAACTGAGACAGGTGTTTCGCCGAGAATAATACCCGGGACGAGAGGCGCATTATTCCGCTGTGAGGGAAGCGAACACGATGAACACGGCTACTATACGGAGAAACCAGAGAAAGTAACAGCTATGTGGAGGAAACGTTTCCGTAAACTAGAAACACTATTAAAAGAACTACGTGGACGAGAGTTCCCCCTAGTAAAATACTATGGCTATCCACCTGAAGAGGCTGATGCAGTACTAGTTATATGGGGCTCAGCTAAGGGCCCAGTATTAGAAGCTCTGAGAATACTGAAAAATGAGTACAAGTTAGGTGTACTACAAGTAGTGTTAATGAAACCCTTCCCAGACAAAGAAGTACTAGACATCTTAACAAGAGCTAAGCAGGTAGTAGACGTTGAGAACAATTATACCTCACAACTAGCCCGCCTTATCCGAGAGGAAACAGGCTACTATATTGAGAAGAGGATAAACAAGTATGATGGAAGACCCTTCAACCCAGTTGCTCTTTCAAAACAGTTACGTGAGGTGATAGGCTAATGCCCCATAAGCCAGAAGACTATGATTCACGTAGATGGATTCAATGGTGCCCCGGCTGTGGAAACTATGCAATACTAGTAGCTTTCCGCCAAGCATTAGCAGAATTAGACCTTGACCCCGAGGACATAGTGGTTATAACAGGTATAGGATGCTATGGACGTATGAACAACTATGTAGTAGCCAACGGGTTCCACGTAATCCATGGGAGACCGATACCCGTTGCAACAGGGGTAAAGCTGGCCAACCCCAGGCTTACGGTTTACGCCTTTAGTGGAGATGGAGACGCCTACGCCATAGGTATAAGCCACCTACCCCACGTAGCCCGACGCAACGTCGGCATAAAATTGATTGTACACAACAATGCAGTCTACGGGCTAACCAGGGGACAAGTCTCACCTACCAGCCCTAAGGGCATGAAGACTAAGACTACTCCTAAGGGGGCAATAGTAGAGCCCATAAACCCCATAGCACTAGTCCTAGCGAGTGGTGCAACATTTGTTGCCCGCGGCTTTGCTGGAGACATACAGCACCTCAAGTACCTTATAGTAGAAGCCACCAAGCACCGGGGCTTTGCTTTCATAGACATACTGCAACCATGTGTGACATATAATTATATCTACACCTACCAGTACTTCCGCGAAAGAGTATACAAGCTAGAAGAAACAGGGCACGATCCCACAGACTTTGCAGCTGCTTGGGAAAAAGCTTGGGAATGGGGTGACCGGATCCCGATAGGCATATTCTATCGCAGAGAGGATAAACCAGCACTAGAAGAACTATTACCAGCTGTCAGGGAGAAACCACTAGTAGAACACGACTTAGAAGACATTGACGTTAAAAAACTATTAGACGAGCACACAATCTAGCCCACAGCCCCTAATTCTATTTTATCTTCAGACGACTTGCCAGGTATGCTCGGCGGAGCTTCTAGGACAATCTTTAACTCAACTCCTTTTCTTAACCCTTCTAATAATTCTCGTCCGAGACTCGTCAGCACGTATACTTTGTATAAGCCCTTAGAGTACACTTTATCGATGAACCCGAAGAATTCGAGCAAGTGGAAGTAGGCTAGAACCCGGTAGCGTGGAATACTTGTCAATGATACTACGTCGCCTGGTCCTCTAGGCTTCTCCTCCAAGGCTTCTAGTATCTTCTCCAACTCATCAGCTACATTCAAATCGGGCTACACCATTAGATAGGGGTCAGCATTACCAAGACTATATAAGGCTAGGGGCTAGAAGGACTCCGCAGAAACCAATAACGGTGTTAAAGAAACTCTAGGAGGAAGTTCCAGGTAAAAAAGTTAGAGTTAAGGATAGCGGAGAACAACCTCCTTACTCTTTTACCTCCTCTACGTGTATAATGCTTACTGGACAAGAGTTTGCAGCTTGTTCTGCACAGTCTTTTAACTCCTCCGGTATAATACCCTCAGCAATATTGTTTGGATCAGTCCTCCATTTCTCCACAATCTGGCTCTTATTGTCCTCCGGATTCATCTCGAAGACATCGGGACAGAGAGCTACACACACCATATCAGATATACACTGGTCTCTGTCTATCCAAACCCTGTACTTTGCCATAATCTTCTCACCAAGTAATCAACTATAGCGATACGGAATAAAAATAGTTTTTCTAATAACCACGTATAGATACGATATAATGTACAATAAACACACACCCCAACAGTACACCAGTATACAAACCAGTATACCAAACAATAAACAAACAACAACCAGGAAAACACACCAACACACACCCAGACCCAGAGCTAGCCCAACCACCCAGAAACCCCAAGGACTGTGTAAGCTCCGGTAACACTACAAGAAATCCTAGAATCTTTAAACAAGTAATATGATCATAAAAACAATGTAAACGTAAAACAAATCATAACATTAGACACTAAGGGTAGAGATATAGTACTCCACCCGGACCCCTATTGGTGTGTGCTATGGCGGGTAATACTATTGGTGGACTCTAACACTTATTGCCTAACTACAACCTTTATTTTAGTTTATGTTCTTTTAAAGTAGTCGTATTATAATTTGATCATAGTATATGTAAGCTTATTCTAGTATAGGTTAACGTTAATATTTACTCAGTCTCTATGGTCTGAGATATAGCTCCCAGTACTGGGGCTTCTAGTAGTGGTTTACGTCTGGTATTACTCGTTGTTTATTGGGCTTAGTGTTCATATCCTAGTATTACCTTGAACCTATTATACAGTAGTGCTGTGTTCCTTATGAGAGTATTATAGGGTTTCTCTAGGGGATTAGAAACAGTTGACTCCTATTCCCGGGGTATTTGGGGTCTCTGACCCCAAGTGCGGGGTTCATCAGGCTCCTTCAGGCTGGTTAATTTTACCGGGTGGAAAGTTAAGTGGAAGTTAATTTTACCATAAGTGATGGGTGCCTCCTCCTTCGGGTGTAGCTGGGGGCTGGTGCTGTGTGGAGTGATGG
>JALVFK010000025.1 GCA_027030065.1 Desulfurococcales archaeon
ACATCCTCGTGTAAGTCTATTATGGGTATCTTATCCAAAACTCCTACACCTGTTTAACTAGTTTTACCGAAACATTATTAGTATGCTTGGCTAAAAATTCTTAGATAGCCTGGCTTGAAACGTTTTCTCGGAGATGATGAGTCCTTGAACCTAGAGGAGCTACCAGATAAGGCTAGAATAGTTTTTGAGACAATACGTGGGAGGAGGAGTATAAGAGAATACATTGACCGAGAAATACCTTTAGAGTACTTAAAACTAATAGTTGAAGCAGGACTATGGGCTCCCAGTGCTAGCAATCTCCAACCAAGAGAATTCATCCTCATAAAGGATAAAGACTTGCTTAGAGCTGTTAAACTAGTTTCCCCAGGCCTCTCAGGTAACCCGGCTGCAATCATAGTCTTATGCATTGACCATGAGAAAGCGTCTAAGGGTGGCAGGATGGGTGAAACCATGGCTTTACTAGATGTCGCAACCTCACTACAGAATATGATGTTAATGGCCTACGCCTTAGGCATAGGTTCCTGCCCAATAGCTTCCTTCGATAAACTAGCATTAAAAACAATTCTAGACATACCCGAACACGTTGAACCAGTTCTTCTCCTCTCTCTAGGATATCCTAAGAAGTGGCCTCAACCACCTCCACGTAAGAATGTTGATGAGGTGCTCCATGTTGACGGATGGTAAAAAACTCTTACATGACAAGTATTTCGAGCTACTATCTTTTCTTATAACAAGTGCTAGAGGATTATTCAATGAACCAGAGATTTATGGTCCCCTAAGACTAGTAGAGGCTGCTGAAAAATTATTGGAGATCATGGAGGAGGAAGGTATTAGTAATAGGGAACTAGTTGAATTGAAGAAGTATATACATGAGAACATAGATACAGTACTCTATGGTGAGGAAGAGTTTAAGAAGTTCCTAGACGAAGTTGTTAAACGTTTAGCATTAATTATTAGGAGTGAGGTTAAGAGAAACTAGTGTTTTTCGATATTCACTGAAACTACTCCTCCATAAATCTCACTATCTATTCTCAGCTTTCTCTTAGCCTCCTCGTAGCCATAGTCCTCATAGTTTGCTGCTATGGTTCGCCCATCCATCTTTATGTTTATCCATCCACCACTTACATCACTTTTTGCTTTCACTCTAGTGTCTCTCGGTACATCGTATTTTGCTCTAAGTACTCCTCCATTGATATCTGTGTATAGGTAGGCTTCACCCTCATAGTCTTCTAGTTTTGCTTCTAAGTCTCCTCCACCTCCATTAATGCTTAGCTTGGATTGTAGTGGCTTATTGGTTCTAGTTGTCAGGCGGAACCATCCTCCATCAACATCCATTCTAATGTTTTCTAAGCCTACTAGGCTTAGCTTAGCATAGCCTCCAGCAAGGTTTAGATCTAGTTCACGTACACTATTATCGGGTAAGATTATTTCACATTTACCTGATTCTACTTCTATGCTCATTGTCTCATTGCTTATGTCTACTGTTATGCCGACATCTCTATCTTTCTCCCTCCATATCTTTACTTTAGGATTATCTCCTCTCTTAACCTCAAGTATACCTCCAGAAACATCTACTATTAGCTTCATATTCTTTTTCACTGGAAGAGGTTCTTCTCTAACGAGTACGAGCTTACCAGTCTTACCTATTACTATTTTTGGGACATTACCAGAGACGCTTGTTACGAGACCACTTATACCGGATACAATGCTTGTTACAAGCCCCGCTATCATGCCGCCCAAGTCTAATGATATCTTCGGTGGCTTCTCCTTATAGAACCTAATAGATAATACATCATGTGCTTTCAAGTGTACAAGGTCTTCTAGGTCTCGTGGAGCATAGAGAGATAACACATCAGATATACGTTCAACAACCTTATCAAAGACTTCTCTAGGCATTGGATGGATTA
>JALVFK010000026.1 GCA_027030065.1 Desulfurococcales archaeon
GCGACTACGTTAGATTAGCGGGAGTCAATATTAGAGTATACGACCTAATAGTATTCACTCTACTAGCAGTAGCAACAGTAGCATTGATAAAAATCGTTGGATTCGTATTAGAGCACGTCCTAGTACTTTTACCAGCTGCAATAGCTGTAACATGGTCCAGGAGTGCTCGGCAAGCATTGCTTACGAGCATTACTGTGAGCTTAATAGCTGGTTTAACCGGACTATACCTTGCAGTACAGTTAAACCAGGCTCCCGCTGGGACAACAGGGCTGATACTATTAGCTGTATACCTTGCTGTACTACTTTATAGGAAGAAATAGGATAGAATGACAAGGGTTTAGGGGTGCAGGCTCTTGTCTCGTAAGAGGAGGTTTGGTATATCAATACCCGAAGACCTTGCTAGAGACCTTGATAGACTCGCAGCTATTACTGGTACTGATAGGTCTAGTCTCGTTGTAGGTGCTCTCCGAGAATATATTCACGACCACCTCCACTACCTTGAACCCCACTACTGTATGGGCATAATGATTATAAGTGGTAGAATAGACCATGGAAGACTCTTCAAAGTAATAGAGAAATACCGAGACATAATCCACAGCTACACACACAATCACCTAGGAGACACTTGCCTAGAAACCATAATCGTTGCGGGACCATCAGAGAAGATAGCGTGTATGCATAAGGAGCTAGCAAACGATAAATGTAGGGTTAGATACATTCCACTGAAATCAGAGTTAAAGAAGACTAGTCTCTCCTAGCATCATCTCGCCTCCTTCCCATATAGTATGGGCAATAGTCTTTAACTGGACAGTTATCGCAATCCGGGTTCCTCGCCTTACAATACCTTCTCCCCAATAATATGAGGAGCAAGTGTACCCTATGATATTCCCCTGGATCATAGAGTTCCATGAGCTTCCTCCTAACCTCCTCATAGCTACGCCTATCCGCGAAACCTAACCGGATAGCTACTCTCATTATATGAGTGTCTACTCCTATAGTTGGCTTACCATACATTGATAATACTACGTCAACAGTTTTCCAGCCAATACCTGGTATGCTTGTTAGCTTTCTCCTAGCTTCTTCTAAGGGTAGTTCTAGTATCTTTGAGGCATCACCACCATACTCTCTTAGAACAAGTTTGGCTAGTTCTTTAATGGCTCTAGCCTTTTGATAATGTAATCCAGCTGGCCGGATAAGCTCGGCTAGCTCATCTAGGCTCATCTCAGCTATTGTTTTTGGCTCAACGTCTACTCTCTCAACTAGTCTATGCCATGCCCTAAAACTATTCTTCTCATTAGTATTCTGCGTAATAATAGTTGCTACCATAGCCTTGAATAAATCACGAGTTTCCAGGAAGACCTGGTAGGCTAGGAACTCTTCCGGCCTTACCTCCCCGCCAAGCCTTTCCTCTAGTATCTCTAGTATTCTTTTAGCTCTCTCCTTCTCACTTATCTTCTCTAATGCAACCCACCTCCAATACTGTTTCCCTTAAAGCCCGTGCAACCGGGTTGAGAATTAAGCCGGGGTATATTCTAGCTAAGAGCCTCCTCCACCAACTAGCTGGTATAGGAGCACCACTAGCTCTAGGATGCCCGCCTCCACCAAGTTTTACCGCAATCCTCCTAACATCGACTTCTCGTGAACGCAGACTTATACCTCTCCCAACAACGGGTATAGCAGCTATATCACCATTATACCTTGACATTAAGTACTGGGCCAAGAAATTCCTATGAGGTGGGCCCCGCCAATACTTTACCGCTACGATAATCCTACAGCCGTTAACATCTACTATTCTGAGATACTTTTTAATTCTATCATAACCCCTCAACTCCTCGTCAACATATCTCTCTACAACACTATTCCACTCATCCCTCCACACGACTCCCTCAACGAAAGAGTTGAAGAGCCTCCTTAAACCCTTCTCATCACTCCAGGAATCAGCAAGCCTAAACAAGAAGGGAGCCATAGGATTATCCCAGCGCCACAAGTCAACACTACAAACAGCTGATACTAGACGCTTAGAGAAATCATCGTTTAAGCTAAAGTATTCTGCTACAACACCAGTAGCACAAGTCCCACGATCAACAAGGACATCAAAGCCCAGCCCTCTTAAACCATTCAACCATTCCTCCTCCCAAACATGGTGATCAAGCCAGACAACCCTTACCCCCCTACCCCACCTCTCATAGGCTTCAACAACACCCTCATAAACCCTCCAGTTCAAACCCAAGTCAAGAACACCAACGCCCTCAACACCTCTAATACGGAGAACCCTCCCAAAACACTTGTCAACCCTATGAGGCTGGCAGAAAACAAGCCTAACACTACCCTTATCCAAGCCTAAGCCACGAACAAATAATGCCGCAGCACCAACACCATCCAAGTCGTCATGGGTAACAATAACCTGCACTAGTCTTCTCCTCCTACCATCTTTAGAATCATATACATATTGATAGTTCGCTAATTTCTCTTCCCCATACTTTTTACGCTTAACTACCTTAACTTGTTTTATAGGTTCCCCTAATAGATAGACAATGTAGAAGATTCTACCTTGATACTCGGATATAGGCTTTGAGTAAATTGTAGGTTTGCTATGTTTCTTTGTTCCAGAGTTTTGCTGTGACGGTTTTTTAAATGATGTTTGTAGTAGTGTTGTACATGGCTACTACGAGTTGATGTATGTGAGGAAACTAAACTTATTCCTATATGGTATGTTATTCTTATTCTTCCTTGGCTTGGGCTTAAATGCTACTGCAAGTGTTTTCAGCATTGACCCCGAGTTTACTGTTAACGTTGTCGATGTTAATGAGAGTAGTGTCTTCCAGTTACATGTAAGATACTTTGGCGGAGGAGTCGGCTTCTTTGTTGCTACTACTAATAGTAGTGGAGTAGGCATTTATCCCGGAAGCTTTTCTCTACTAAGCGGCCAATCGGGCACAGTTTACGTTAGTGTTCCCGCGTATCCACCGGGTATTTATGATACTGTTATCGTTTTTAGAGAACTAGGTTCTGGTGAAAACCATAGCATTATTGTTAGGCTTGCCGTTGCTTCTGAGTGTGTTAGAGCTTCTACTCTTAAAGGTATAGTCTCTCTAGAGGCAGACTCCGGTAATATAAGCCTGGTAGTAAATGCTACTGGTTCAACATGTGTACGCCTCTGCGTCCTACCAGTTAACCCGTTACCAGAATATGTTCCAGTTGACAAAGGGAGTCTTGGAAAATACTTTGACGTAAAGATTGGTAGACCCGACCATGTCTCCTGGCCTATAATGGTTAAAGTAAACTATACTGTAAACGATATAACTGATAAAAACCTCGAGGAGCTCTCGTTAAAGCTCTACTACTGGAATACTACTGAGCTAAAAGTCCTCAACAATACCGGCGTTGATACTGGATTGAAACAGGTCTACGCTTACCCCCTAGAAGATGAGACACGGGGATCTATAATGATGGCACTAGCCCAGACGAGTATCATCCCGATACCAGAATCACCGGTAACGAGCCTCGTATTAGTACTAGCACTAGCGTCAATGGTTTCCCTCGTTTATTGGAGGAGAACCTTAGACTAATTGACTAATGAGATATAATTAAAACTTATAGCCCAGGAAAACACAGTAATAATAGTGGATGAAGCCCCTCAAACAGATACCTTAAAGGGAGGGGTGGATAGAGCCCCTCCCCAGTAGATAGGGGATTTCTTTGGGGCTATGACCTATTTTTCCCATGTTCAAGAATTCCAAACAATGCTGTTAAATCCGTGCTTTCTACATTATACTATTAATGATACCATGTATAAGTTTGATTAAAGTATTAGAGGCAGGGTATTATTGGGGAGAACTAGATGCTTTCACGGAACAGTATTGAAGCGAATTGAGCTAGAGAAATTACTAGATGAAATTGAAAACGAGTTCGCTAAAAATTCTCGAGTACTAAGTGATAGTACGTGGTTAATTAGAGAGGATCGTGAGAAGCGGTAATAGGTTTTGTTATGTTTTTCTAGAATTATCGTTGTAAATCTTTTATTCATATGATTGAGGGAAAAAGGTTTTGTTTTAATAGAATATTGTTGATAGTATATTATTTGTGTTTATAGTATTAGGTAGGCTTTCCTTAATCTTTCGTCTGTCAGAAGCTGTTTTGCTTCTCCTTCTAATACTATCTTGCCCTGCTCTAGTACGTAGGCTCTATCTGCTACTTCTAGGCTGTGTTTTACGTGTTGTTCTACTAGTAGGATTGTCTTGTCTGCTTCTTCTCTTAGTTTCTTCACTATGTCGAAGACCTGGATTACTATTTTGGGTGCTAAGCCGAGGCTTGGCTCGTCTAGTAGTAAGATGTCTGGGTCTGACATTAGTGCTCTAGCTATTGCTAGCATTTGTGCTTCTCCACCAGATAGTGTTCCAGCTATCTGGTTTCGCCTTTCCCTGAGCTTGGGGAAGAAGTTGAATACTAGCTCTAGGTTTTCCTGGAATCTTTGCTGGGCCTTCTTGGTTAATGCGCCAGCCAGGAGGTTCTCGTAGACTGTTAGCGTCTTGAATATCCTCCTGCCCTCTGGAACCATTGTTATTCCTAGTTCTATTCTCTTGTGTGTCGGTATCTTAGTAACATCCTTTCCATTCAATAATACTTTACCGGAGTATAGGGTTGTCATACCCATGATCGTTCTAAGCGTTGTAGTCTTACCAGCACCATTAGGGCCTACGAGAGCTACTATTTCCCCCTCATGTACCTTGAGGCTAACATCAAATAATACGTGGAATTCACCGTAACCAGCATTTATCTTATCTAATACAAGAACCTCGCGTGCCACGTGTCTCCACCTCTCTATAATGGTTTTGTTCCAAGATAGGCTTCAACTACTCTTGGATTATTGGCTACTTCCTCTGGCCTACCCTCAGCAATCTTCTTGCCCTCATGCATTACTACTATTCTCTCGCTGAGACCCATAACGAATCTCATAACATGCTCTACTACTATTAGTGTTAGCTTGTATTCTTCTCTAACCTTTAACAATACTTTTGCGAGCTCATCCATCTCGTGGGGTCTTAGACCAGCTGCAACCTCGTCTAATAGTATTAGTTTTGGCCTTGTTGCTAGGGCTCTAGCGAGGTCTACTAGCTTGTGTTCTATTAGGGTTATCTCGCTTCCAAGTCTATTCCACCGGCTCTTATCTATTCCTATGAATTCTAGGATCTCTTTAGCGGTTTCTCTAGCCTCATCTACATCGGGGATTCTAAGTAGTGCTCCCACGGTCACTGCTTCCAATACTGTTAGCTTTTTGAAGGGCCTTACCTTCTGCCATGTACGGGCAATACCCTTCTGTATTATCACATGGGGTGGTAGCCCTGTTATATCCTCGTTTTGAAAGATAATCCTTCCTTCTTCAGGTTTGTATACGCCCGTTATACAGTTGAATAACGTTGTCTTACCAGCACCATTGGGACCTATTAGTCCTAGTATCTCGTTCTTATAGACCTCCATCGACATATGGTTTACCGCTATTATACCACCGAACCTTTTAACAACATCTTCTACGCGGAGTATAGGTTGGGGCATGGTTTACTTCACCTCCTCTCTCTTACGGTAGAATAACTTGTTCTTAACATAGCGTATGAGGCTGGCAAGGCCTTCAGGCTTCAATACTCCAACTATTATCAGTATTAGACCGTAGACTAGTAGGTGGGATCCAGGATAGGTTGCACCAATAGCTCCACGCAAGTACTCCTCCAAGGATCTTAGTATAACCGCTGCTAGTACTGCTCCCTCAATACTTCCCAGCCCACCAACTATACCCATTACTGCAGTAACAATACCTAGCCAGGGATCAAAGAGTCTATAGGATAGTATCCCAGTCAGCGTTATATAGATTCCACCAATAATACCAGCAAGAGCTGCATAGATCATTAATGCATAGAGCTTGTATCGGCGTACATCTATACCTAGAGCTTCAGCAGCAAGCTCGTCCTCACGTATAGCTGCTAGATAGTAGCCTAGTTTACTGCTCTTTATCTTCAAGTTTATCCAGATTATTATGACAACCATTGCTGCTAGCAGATAATAGTATACTTCGTATCGGCGGAAGCTTAGGTAAAGCCACTCGGGCTCCATGTGGGGTATATAGGTCTCAAAGGATCCATAGATCAAGTAGTAGATTCTCATTAGTATCACTACGAGTGCTGAGGTTAGTAGAGCATACCATACCTCTTTGATACCAAACCGGAAGGTTGGATAACCTACTAGGACTGCTACGGTAACAGCTAGTCCAGCCCCAAGGAACATTCCTATCCAAGGGGTTAAGCCATAGCTTGCTAGTAGGTGTCCGGTGACAACTGCTCCGAGGGCCATGTAGGCTGAAGCCGCTAGGTCTAGTTGACCTGCATAGCCTCCAATAATATTCCATGCCGCTACTAGTGAGGCTGCAAGCATAACGTTAGTTGCCAGCAATACATAGTAGAAATTAAACCCCAAAAATACTGGCACGAGCGCTAATACTATTGCTAACCCGATGAGCCCGTAGAGACGTTCTTTTGTTAAAGCAAGTTTTTTCGCCAATACACCTGGCATCGCGTAGATCACCTCTTGCCGAAGAGTCCTCTAGGACGGAACCATAGTATGAAGAAGAACGTCAAATAGATGAATAGCTCGCGTGCACCAGCCCCAACAATCGTTATACCGAGGGCCTCTATGATACCGATTATTAGCCCCGAAGCCAGTACTCCTATAACTCCACCTAAACCACCCATAGCCACTATAACCCATGATAGTAGACCATAGAGTAGGCCTAGGTAAGGGTCTGCACGGCTAAAAGTCATTATCAATGCGGCTGCAAGAGCTGTGAGAGAGGTTCCTAGACCAAAGGTTACAGCATAGACTCTCTTAACATTGATACCCATTAGCTCAGCTACTTCGCGGTCGTCAGCTGTTGCTCTCATCGCTATACCCCACTTGGTTCGCGTTAGCAGCATGTGTACTAGGCCTAGAGCTACTAGACTCACTATGCCAGCAACGAGACGTGATGAGGCAATAGTTATTGGACCCAGTGTTATTGGCTGAGTAAACATTGTGAAAGGCACACCCTTAGGCTCGGCGTGGAATATCATTAGTGCTAGGTTTCTAAGCACCATTAGCAAGCCTACGGTAACAGCTATCTGGATTAATGGTTCGGCTCCTAGGACCCGCTCTATGATCAGCTTGTAGATCACTATACCGAATACAAAGAATATCGGCATTGTTATGAACGCTGTCAGCGATGGATCTATCATAAAAGTTGTCGCTAACACGAAGGTTAGATAGGCTCCAACCATTACGAAGTCTCCGTGGGCGAAGTTAATTATATCCATGACACCGAAAATCAATGCTAATCCTAGTGCTACTAAGGAGTATAGGAGTCCTGTGAAAACACCGTTGACAATGTTTTGTAGTAGTAGTGAGGGATCTATAGCCATCACTTCACATTACACCTTATTTTACGGTGTAACCAGGGATCTATGCTACCGGGTACTTGTTTAAAGGCTTAGTTAATTAAATTATTTTACACACGACAGTATAGGTTAGGAGTTCTTTATAAGGGTTTTGGAAAGAGTTTAAGGAAAAAACACTGTTTAAACTATATTGTAGAGTTACAAGTAACAGCTTAACCCTGTGCTCCAGGCCAGTCTGGTCTCGGGAACACTGGTTCAATACCGGGTTCTGGATCAGGCCACACTACGTGTGGTTCACCATTGATTACTTGGAGTACAGCTGTTCCAGCATAGATGTTGTCACCGTTGGGCGCGAACTTTATGTGGCCAGTTGGATATAGTTGTGCTGCAATGCTGTTGTCGTCTGTTAGGTCTAATGCTAGGAAGGCTTCACGTAGGTTGTCTGGGTTTAATGGGTCTTCTGGGTGTAGTTCAGCGGCTTTCTCTAATGCTTCTTTAACAACCATTAACGAGTAGAATATAATTCCAGCTGCCTCGGTTGGTAGTTTACCATAGCGTTCCTTGAACATTTCTACTACTTTCTTGTTCCACTCTGTTGGTCTAGCTGGGTTGTAGCTATAGGTGTTGGTGTACCATTCTACTGCTTCTCCAGCAGCCTTAATTGATTCTGGATCAGTGTACCCACATGCACCAGCTCCAGCTATGAACATTGGGTGGAAGCCCATCTCTTTAATCGTCTTAGCGATTAATACACCGTCGTGGAAGTAGGGTACTGATATAACTATGTCTGGGTTATAGTCCATTAGCTTTGATACTATTGGTGTCGCATCACTTATATCATATGGATATGCTTCAGCCATGTACTTAATACCGTTCTTCATTAACTCGGTGATAGCACCCTGAGCTACATAGGTTCCAAATATTGAGTCCTCATGTATTACTGCTGCCTTCTTTATCTCTAAGCCCTTCTTCTTAGCCATATCTAATACGAAGTCTACGGCTGATTTACCGTGAGCACTAGCCTTGGGTGCTGCCCTGAAAACATACTTCCATCCCTGCTCGGTTAGACTATCTACTAATCCATCCATGACTAAGATTATCTTTTCACGCTCTGTTACCTCTGCAACAGCTGCAGTCATACGGCTGATATAAGCGCCTAGAATTATTGGTGGATGCTCTTCTGCTACAAGCTTCTCTGCTGCTAGCTTTGCTTGCTCTGGTGTTTCACCAGCATCGGCTACAACTAGTTTGAGCTTGGCTCCGCCAAGGTTCTTGATGCCGCCTAGTTCATTGTTAATTATATCGATAATTAATTCCGCGGCCTGCTTAGCTTCTTGGCCGAAGACTGCGTGAGCACCAGTAAGAGGCTCGATCAATCCGATTTTAATTTCTTTAATCTTCGGCGGTGTCACGGTTTTTGTCGGAGAAGTCGTGGCTGTCGGAGATGTTGTCTGCGTTACAGTTTGTGTCTTAGTTACAGTTACAGTTTGAGCAGGTTTCTGTGATAGATAATATGCTGCTCCCGCTATTATAGCGATTATAACTATAGCGGCAATTATTATAGCAGTGGTTTTAGTTTGGGCCTCGGTTAGAAGACTCATTTTACCACACTATAATTCTACTTTAGGGGTTAAAAATAAATTTTATTCTTCTACCCACTATTTAATTCTTTAACAAGTATGCTTTTAGAGAGAAAAAAACTATTATTGATTATCCCTCTTTTCTTTCACTTCTTTTTTCAGCATACAGCTTAGAGGCTAGTAATATTGCTTCAATTATTTTCTGATACCCTGTACAGCGGCAAATATTACCTTCTATCGCCTTCTTAACCTCTTCAACGGTTGGCTGAGGATTCCTCCTTAACAATGAATAAGCTGTTAGTAGGAAGCCTGGTGTACAGAAGCCGCACTGTATGGCTCCAACTTTTACGAATGCTTCAACTAGTGGTTTTAATTCGCCATTTGATGCTAAGTAGTCTACTGTTTCAACAGTACGGCCGTCAACCATTGGTGCTAGAATTGTACAAGAGTAAACGGGTTTTCCGTCTAGTAGTACAGTGCATGCTCCACACTCTGCTCTCTCACAGCCTCTTCTAACACTCTTTACTCCCAGCTTGAGTCTCAGTACATCTAATAGTACTTCATTGGGCTCTACGTCTACTTCAACTCTCCTACCATTGAGAGTGAAGGATATCTTCATTACTCTTCACCTCCAAGTTTTAATCCTATTCTTTCAAGTGATCTGAGTAGAGAATCACGTGTCAATACTATTGACATTTCACGCCTATAGTCTGCCGAAGCACGTACATCTGATATCGGCTTGATGTCGTTTACTACTAGTTTTGACGCTTCTTCAACTGCTTCTAGAGAGACTTCTTTGCCAATCAATGCCTTCTCTACACTTGGAGCTCTAACAGGGGTTGGCGCTACTGAGTTTAATGCTACACGTACATCGGCGAACTTGTTATCTGATACCTTTACTAGTGTTGCTACAGCAACTATTGATAATGTGAAAGCATTTCTTCTTCCAAGCTTTATTGCTGATGCTCCCGCGTCTTTTTCTACTGGTATTATTATTTCGGCTAATAACTCGTTTTTCTTTAACTCTGTTTTCCTTGGTCCGTGGAAGAACTTTGTTACCGGGACAATTCTCTCGCCTTCAACACTTACCAGTTTGAGTTCCGCATTGAGGACGTAGAGTGGTGGTGCTGTATCGGCTGCTGGGGAGGCGTTACAGAGGTTTCCACCTATTGTGGCCATGTTTCTTATCTGCCATGAGGCCATCTGGTTTACTGCTTCTGCTAGCACGTAGGCTTTTTCTCTTATTATTGGTGAGTCAACTATTTCTTGGAGCCTGGTTAGGGCTCCTATTCTTATCTTGTCTCCCTCGTCTACGATGTAGTCTAGTTCCTTTACCCTTGATATGTCGATGATGTTTTTGGGTATGTATCTCTTGATCTTTAAGTCCATTACTAGGTCTGTTCCACCAGCAACAACTTTGAAGTCTTCCAGCTCGTTGACTAGCTTTAATGCTTCATTGAGACTTGTTACACGGTAATAGTTGAATCTTGGTAGCTTGTAGAACACTTCATGTCACCCCATTACTTCTTTTTAATCATGAAGTAGACGTTCTCGGGCGTTAGGGGTAGTCTTGTAACGCGTATTCCTAGTGCATGGGATACGGCGTTGGAGATTGCTGCTGGTACTGGTATGAGGGCCATTTCGCCTACTCCCTTGGCTCCGAAGGGACCGTATTTGAATAGGTCTTCGACGTAGACTGGTTTCTCTACTACTGGTACGTCTAGAGCTGTTGGTACCACGTAGTCGGTCATATCGGCGTTCAGTACCCTACCCTTCTCGTCGAAGACGAATTGTTCCATGAGGACGTAGCCTAGTCCTTGGGCTATTGCTCCCTCCATTTGTCCCTCTACTTGTACTGGGTTGATAATCCTGCCTGCCGCGAGGGCTGGGTATGCTTTGAGTACTCTTACTCTCCCAGTATAGGTGTCTACCTCTACCTCTACTGCTACTGCAACATAGCTATAGGCTGGGTAGGCATAGCCCTGGCCCTTGGCATCGTCGAACTTGCCTTTTGGTAAGAAGAAGTACCCAGTAGCAGATACGTCTACTCCGCGCGCATAGGCTTGCTTTATTAGTTCCTGCCACGTCATGCTCTTTGACTCGTTTCCTCTCACGTAGACTTTCCCGTTTGCTATTACTATGTCGTCTGGTCTAGCATTGAGTAATTCTGCTGCAAGCTTGTTTAGTCTCTCACGTATTTTTGCTGCAGCTACTAGGACTCCTATTGCACCTATGCTTGTTCCACGGGATGCATGGGTTGCTCCAGTGTCGGGTGCATCGGTTGTACCGAATACTATTTTTATGACATCTAGTGGGGCTCCTAGTACTTCTGCTACTATTTGGCGGTGACTACTGTTTGGTGATCCCTGGCCCATCTCCATTATACCAGTATAGACTGTTACCGATCCATCCTTGTCTATTTTTATGTATGCGTTGCTCCAGTCTGGTACTCCACGACTAGTACTTATACCATGCCATGCTACTCCTATGCCTATTCCACGCTTGTAACGCTTGCTACGCTTATTGTATTCGGTGAAGGCTTTCCTCTTCTCCCACCAGCCCATCTTCTTGGCTAGCTTCTCTACTGCTTCAGCAATACCTACCGAGTGGTCTAGGAGCTGATTGGTTATGGTTGTCTGCCCTGGTCTTAGGAGGTTCTTTAACCTAAAGTCTACTGGATCCATTCCCAGCTTCTTAGCTAACTCGTCCATCTGGGCTTCTGCTGCAAACTGGACGCTCGGGTTGCCGAATCCTCTAAAGGATCCTTGTGGGAACTTGTTCGTATAGACACAGTAGCCGTCTACTTTAGCGTGGGGTACATAGTATGGCCCGCTTGCGTGGACTGATGCTCTCCATAGGATGAATGGTCCACGGTTAGTGTAGGCTCCGGTGTCGTGGATTATCTTGACTTCTATTGCCATTAGTTTTCCGTCTTTTGTTGCACCAGACTTGTAGTGTATTATTGTTGCTTCTCTCTTCGGGTGTATTCTCAATGATTCTTCGCGTGTGTACATTAGGAAGGCTGGCTTACCAGTCTTGTAGGCTACAAGTGCTGCTTTAGCCGCTACTAGTGGTCCTTCATCGTCTTTTCCTCCAAAGCCTCCTCCCAGGTAGGGGATTACTATCTTGACCTTGCTCATTGGTATTCCTAATACTCTTGCTACAATTGATTGGGCTAGATGGGGGTACTGGGCTGCTGTAATAACTGTTATTCTTCCCTCAAAGTCTGGTATTGCTAGTGCCCCCTCAGTCTCAAGATAGAGGTGGTCTTGGTGATGGGTTCTATACTCGTTTTCTACTATTACATCACTTTTAGCGAATCCTTCCTCAACGTTTCCTTTTCTAACCTTTGTTCGGAAGGCTATGTTTGAGCCGTTTTCTTCATGTACTAGTACATCTGTTCGGTTCATTGCTTCTAGGGGGTCTAGGATTACTGGGAGGGGCTTGTACTTTACCTTTACTCTCTCAACTGCTTCGAAGGCTGCATCGATGTCTTCTGCTGCTACCAGTGCTATTGGTTCGGCGTGGAATCTTACCTTACCTTCTGCTAGGAGTGGTTGGTCTGGTAGTGCGTAGCCTACTTGGTTTTCACCTGGAATGTCCTGGGCTGTGAATACTCCTACTACCTTTGGTATCTTCAATGCTTCTGAGTAATCTATTCCTTCAAGGATTGCGTGGGGTTCTTCGCTTAGTACTTGTTTAACAAATAGTACTCCCTTGTCAAAGTAGTCTTCAACGAATCTTGCCTTACCGATGGCTTTATCAAAAGCATCTGCACGTTCAATGCCCTTACCGACAACAATGAACTCGCGGGCTTTAAGCCATTTTTCTAGAAGAGCGTAAGGGTCTTCGACTAAAGCCACCAAGTCTCACCCAGAGCTGGGTTACAATATAGCTTATACGTGAGCTTGTAATAATAAAGGTTTACCTAATAAACATGTTGTAAAACCATTCTATAAATGCTAGATAAGTGTTAGGAAACAATAATAGGGTTAAAAATATACTAATACTTGAATGAGAGGTATAAAACATGCTAGAAGACCTAGAACCAGATATATTAAAACAAGTAGAATTAAAAGACCTTGACGACGAATTAAAAAGAGTAATACATGAAACACTAGAAGAAGAAAACATAGGAGTGGAAAAACTAGTCCTATACGAATACAAGTATATCCCAGTAAGGTTACAACATATTTTCAGGGAGCTGGGTAAGAGAGGCGTTATCGTTCACAGCACATTAGTCTACAATGGAAAACTATACATTATTGGAGAGAAGAAGAGCGGTACCTTTGATTTTGCACCTGACTACGAGTATAGTAGAAAATAGTCCCCAGTCACCAATGATTAAGCTCACCATTATTTTATTCGGTTTCCCGTGAAGAGCGTTTATTTTGGTTAGAGGCTAGCTTATAGTTCCGGGGCAGAACCCGGGTTCTGGGGTAGAACCATGATATTCGATGAACGTCCTAAGGAAAGGAGAGAAGACCTCTATGATAGAGAGGCTGAGATAGAAAAGATCAAGGAAAGTATTGGTAGACCACTCATACTTGTAACTGGTATTAGGAGAATAGGGAAGACCTCTGTTATAAGAGTGGCTTTAAACGAAATAGATGCGTTGAAGATAATAGTTGATGTAAGAGGATTACCGGAAAACTATAGTCGCCTACACCTCTATTCAAAGCTAGCTGAAGCTTTAAGCAAGACAAGTAATAGAATAGTAGAAGCCTTGAAGCGTGTTAGAGGGATAAGCATAATGGGATTCGAAGTAGAGCTAACATGGAGAGGTAGGGATATGGTTACCCTACCCTCATTATTTGATGCACTAGACGATATTGGAGCAGTCATAGTATTTGATGAAGCCCAAAACCTCCGGGGCCCCCTATCAAGAGAATTCCTAGAATCCCTAGCCCACGCATATGATTACTGTAGAAACCTCACATTCATTCTAAGCGGTAGTGAGGTCGGATTACTCTATGATTTGTTGAAAATAGATGATCCCTCATCACCACTATACGGTAGGTATTTTATTGAAATAAAATTAGAGAGGTTCAGTAGAAAAGAATCCATAGACTTCCTCGAGAAAGGATTCAGTGAAGCAGGGAAAAACGTGCCAGTAAGCCTCATTGAGGAGGCTGTAGACCTTTTAGACGGTATACCCGGGTGGCTAACATTCTATGGAGCAAGATGTCTTGAAGGTAGATGTGATCCTAGAGAAGTATTAAGCCTAGCCACTAGACTAGCACGTAGAGAACTAGAAAACTTGTTAAGGAATAGACCAGTTAGATACAAGCACGTGTTAAAAGCTATAGCTGAGGGAGCTAGGTCTTGGAGCGAAGTAAAGAGATACCTTGAAAGAGTAGAGAACAAGACCATCTCAAAGAGCATTCTAAGCAACATCCTTAGAAACCTAGAGAAAATGAGCATTATAAAAGAATACGAGTTCCTAGACCCAATATATAGGGAGGCATCTAAAAAACTAGTATAGCATAGCTATAATACAATGTTATCCTAGCTCTGGCTTAATCCATTCTCCCAAAGGCTTCTCTTCAACAACCTTGCCGTCTCTCGCGATAATGTTTCCTCTAAGGATAACATACTTGATCTTACCCTTCAGCCTCCAGCCAATAAATGGTGACAACGGGTTCTTAGCATACAAGTCTTCTTCCCTCAACACAGTTTCTTCTCTTGGATCCACTAGAACAAGGTCTCCATCACTACCAATACTCAACGAGCCCTTACGCGGGTAAATATTGAATAGCCTAGCCGGGTTTTCCGCGAGAAGCTCTGGTATCTTAGTCAACGGCAACTTGCCCCTCAGAGCCTGATCTATCATCAACGGCACTAGTGTTCTAACACCATGGAATCCAGCTGAAGCCTCCCACACATTCTTTTTCTTCTCTTCCCTGCTATGAGGAGCATGATCTGATCCTATATGTGTAATAGTTCCATCTAGTACTGCTCTCCAAAGCTCTCTCTGATGGCTCTCATCGCGTATTGGTGGGTTAACTTTTATCAAAACACCATATTTCTCATAGTCCCTAACAGTCAATAATAGGTAATGTGGGTTTGTTTCACCCCAAACATTAAGCTTCAAAGCCCTTGCTTGACGTAAGAGTTCTACGCCCTCCTTAGCGCTCATGTGTACTATGAGTACTCTTCCACCCGTATGCTTAGAATACAGTATTAGTCTCTGAATAGCTTCCTCCTCACATATAGGGGGACGAGCATCGGTATGAGCTGCTGGATCCATTCTACCCGTAGCCTTAACCTTCTCCGTATAGTATTTCACGAGATTCCAGTTCTCGGCATGGAAGGCTATGGGAACATTCATTTTAGCAGACTTTGACAAAGCCTCTATGAGAGTGCCATCGTTTGGCGCTGGAATATTACCAGTAGTAGGCCCGAGGAATATCTTGAATCCAACAGCACCACCATAAACTATTTCTTCGAACTCATCTATATTCCCATCATGGATCACACCATACAACCCAAAGTCCACATGAGCTCTACCCGACAACCGCTTAGCCTTCTCCTCAAGTATTCTACGATTCTCAACTGGTGGAAGAGTATTAGGCATCTCTAAAACAGTTGTAACACCACCCGCCGCAGCAGCCATAGTCCCATGGTAGAAGTCATCCTTATACTCTAAACCCGGCTCCCTCATATGAACATGCTCGTCAACTGCTCCCGGAAAAGCTAGTAGTCCCCTAGCCTCTAATACCTCAACTCCACCAGGCTTACCGAGGCCTCGGCCAATTGCTTCAACTCTACCATTAACTACTAGGACGTCAACATCATCTCTTATCCCGTAGGGTAAAACAAGCCTCACACCACGGACAAGAATAGAACCATTCGCCACGGGAAACAACGCCTCACAAAACCTTTGAACCACATATATGTAAGATGCTAAGAGGGGGTTAAAAGAATAAAACCCGGATAATCCAGTTAACCCAACCCCATACGAGCGAGTATAAGGGGGGCTCAGGTGCTCGGCTGGTTCTTCACCCATGTTTCCGTTTAATCTCGGGTCATCATAGCCCCCTGGTAGGTTCTATGGAATCCTACTTTATCTAGTTAATCGTTCTATGTATCTGGTTTTGTATTATAAATTATGTTATATTGTTCGTATTTTTAATAGAACTTCTACTAGAATCTGTTTTACCAGCATAAGATTTTTCAGTAACCTTTTTGTTACTACTTCTCACGTGTGAACCCGTTTTCACGAGGTAATAGTTGTGGCTTTAGCAGAAGACCTACGTGATAATAAACA
>JALVFK010000027.1 GCA_027030065.1 Desulfurococcales archaeon
GGATTATTCCATATAGGATGGCTTATATGGGCTATGAAGGTACGTGATCTAGTTGAAGCTGGCTTCGACATGATTATATTAGAGGCTACATGGCATGCCTGGATCAATGACAAGCTTGGCGGTAATATGGAGCTCATAAAGAAGGATGCTTTATATGTAAGGCACGTCTTAAAGGCTTTGGGTATAGATGTATCAAAGATAAACTTTGTTGATGCAGAAGACATGGTTAGCGATAAGAGGTATTGGGAGATCCTATTACGTGTTGCTAAGAATACGACCTTGGCTAGAATGAAGCGTGCCTTAACCATAATGGGGCGTAGAGCGGAAGAAGCAGAAATGGACTTCTCTAAACTCATATACCCGGCTATGCAGGTAACCGATATCTTCTACCTAGACGTTGACGTAGCCTTAGGTGGAACTGATCAAAGAAAAGCACACATGCTTGCAAGAGACGTAGCGGAGAAACTCAACTATAAGAAGCCCATAGCGATCCACACACCATTATTAACGGGATTACAGGGAGCTAGGAGAATGGATACCTCAAAGATAGATGAGGACGTATTCGCTGTTGAATTAAAAATGAGTAAATCTAAACCAGAGACTACCATCCTAGTACATGATTCCCCAGAAGATATTAGGAGGAAGATAAGGAAGGCTTACTGTCCAGCCAAGGAGGTGAAGTTCAACCCTATAATAGAGATAAACAAGTATATACTTTTCGCTCAAAAAGACTTCGTATTACATATTGAGAGACCCGAGAAATATGGTGGACCCATAGACATTTACAGCTATGATGAGCTAGAGAAGTTATTCGTTGAGGGAAAAATACATCCACTAGACCTTAAGAATGCTACAGCGGATGCATTAATTAAATTCCTTGAACCAGTTAGAAGATATTTTGAAGAAAACAAAGAAGCTAAGAACCTCCTTGAAACCTTAAAGTCCTCTACTCTAACAAGATAACACGTAACCTCACACACTCATAATTACAACATGAATCTCATAAGCGAGAATAAGGTTGAGAACAAGAATCTCTCCGAAAAATCAAGGTGTATAGGATGGCTAAGTACTTGATAAAAGCAAGAATAGAAGTAGACGGAATAGTAGATAAACCAGATGTAATAGGCGCTATTTTTGGACAAACAGAGGGACTCTTCGGCTCCCAACTGGATCTACGCGAACTACAGGACAAGGGCCGGATCGGTAGAATACAAGTTGACCTAAAAGTACACGGAAACAAGACGATCGGAGACGTCGTTATCCCATCCAATCTTGATAGAGTTGAAACCGCTCTCGTAGCAGCAATGCTTGAAACCGTCGATAGAGTTGGACCCTATCCGGCTAAGCTAAGAGTAGTGGATATCGTAGACCTAAGAATAGAGAAGATCAAGAAGATAACCGAGAGAGCCAAGGAGATACTCCAGAAGTGGAGCATGGAGAAAGCACCCGATCTAAAAGAAATCTTATCAGAAATAGCTGAAGTGCTAAGAACAAGCCAGATAACAAAATATGGTCCGGAAGGCCTACCAGCTGGCCCCGATATAGATAAATCAGATACCATAATCATAGTCGAGGGAAGAGCAGACGTACTCAACTTATTAAAATACGGTTACACAAATGTTATCGCAATAGAAGGTGCGAGAAGTAAAATACCCGATACAATAGTTAAACTATGTAAGGAGAAGAAATGTATAGCCTTTGTCGACGGCGATCACGGAGGAGAACTAATACTCCGCGAACTATTAAGAAGCGTTAGACTACACGCCATTGCAAGAGCGCCTCCCGGAAAAGAAGTTGAAGAACTAACTGGGAAAGAAATCTCACGTGCACTCAAGAACGTTGTCCCAGCAGAGCAATACAAAGCCCTATTAGAAAAAGAACACAGAAGAGAAAGACCTAGAAGAACTGAGAGAGAAGAAAAACGAGAGCCTAGAGAAAGAGTTGAAGCAAGAGCAGAGAAACCAATACAACCAATAGAACAACCCACGACACCAATAGCTCAACCAGCAAGTGCAGTAGAAGTCTCACAGCCGCAACCAATAGTAGAAGTAAAACCCCGAGAAACCGTTGAAAAAGTTGCTGAAGTAGGGAAGGCGGAGAAACCCAGACCACCTAAAGGCCTAGAAGAATACGTCATAAGCTTCCCTGACTCAGTTTTAAACGAGGCCAAAAAGCTACAAGGTACTCTTGAAGCAATACTATACGATGAGTCATGGAACGTTGTTAAAAGACTGCCAGTAAGAGACCTCTTTGACGAATTGAAGAAGATTGAGCCGGGTAAAGTCTATGCTATAGTATTTGACGGTATAGTGACTCAGAGACTAGCAGATATTGCTTCTGAGAAAAAAGTTCGCTTGATCGTGGGGGCTAGGATAGGCGGTATATCTAAGAGACCCTATGATGTAGAGATGCTAACCTTTAACGATATATTATGATTTAATCATTCATACTACTTTTTAAAGAAATCGAATAATGTTTTCTGCCCCCTTGCACCAGCCTTTAGTTGCTTCTCCGTTATACCAAAGTATCCTAGAATTCGCAGTGCAGCGGGTATTATTTGATGATCTATATAATAGTTATGATCTATCTCATCGACTGAAACCATAAAGTACGGATAAGCTCTTGATGAGACCTTACCACTACCTTTTACAATAACGTATCCTATCTTATCGCCTTTACTGACCTCGAATCCCGCCTCCTTCATTCTCCTCGCAGCAGTAACGTGGGGGGCATCAACACTGTATTCTTCTAGTTTCTTCGATAATGTTTTCCATATTATTAGCTTATTCAATGGTATCTTATTATTGGTTAAATCACTTATTACTTTCCTAACATACTCTATTGCTTTAGATGTATTTCCTTCCTTTAATATTATTTCAACTATTTTCTCTTGGACTTCTTTTGCTAGTTCAGACCAGTCTCCACGTACTGCCTCGAATCCCACTATGTCTATTCTTCCATCAGCTAGGAGGCCCGCGTATCTCTTCTTAGCTTCAGTGAAGAATACTCTTTTATAGATCTTGTCTATTTTGATCTCGAATCCTAGTTCTTTCTCTATTATCTCGATGAATTTTTCTACTTTATCTGGAATATATGTTACGAATAATGAATCTGTATCACCATAAATCACCTTGAGTCCTAGTTTCCTAGCTATCTCAATCGCTTTTCTAATAGTCTGTCTACCCCAAGCTGTAACGGCTTCCGCTCCCTCCTTACAATACCATCTCGCACCCACCCAGCCCATATAACCGTAGGCTGCATTAGCCAGTACCTTCAACGCTTTTTGACGCTCATTTAATACACGGTACTCATAGCTATCGGGATCATATTTTTTCATGAGGTTCTTTACTTCTCTTCTAAGTTTAAGTAATGTTTCAAGAACTCTCTTAAAGAATCCTGGTGGCTCTTTCCGGAATCTATGGCCTACTTCCGGTGCTATCCAACAACCATTTTCTCCGCATTCCTCGGGGTTTCTAACGAGTGTATCGGGGCCCACATTGTATTTTATCATTATGTTGGGATACATGGAGCTAAAGTCTAGTACAGCGATATTCTCGTGTACTCCCCTAACGGGTTCTAAGACTATTGCGCCTCTATAGGGCTCGTAGGGTCTCTCTACTCTATTTGGTACGAGTTCATTATAGCTGTAGGCGGCGCGCATTAAGTACCATTCTAGTCTAAATCCAACGCTTGCAGCACCTACCTGGTCTAAGGGTAGGCCAGTGAGGCTTGAAAGCTGTATTGCGAAGGGTAGGAATTTATCGCCTAAACCGTAGGTTGATTTTACATCGTCTTCAGCATATTTTAACAGTATTTTTCGCTTACTTGGATTATCCCAGAACTCGGGTATCTGGTACCATTCAATTATAACTCGCTCGGACTTCTTCATAACACCTAGATAATCGGCTACATTCTCAAGCGTCTTCACCTTTATCTCTGGTATTTCTTCAGCAAAATCATATAGGTCTACGTTGAGCCTACCAGCAATAGATACGTGACCGTAAACGCTTGTTGTCGGCTCGCTATCCTTTCGTCTCCCTATATCCAGTTTTAAGCCAAGTACATGTGCGCGTTCGAGTAGGTAGGGCCAGTCGAAGTGATTATTATTGTATCCCATTATTATGTCTGGATCGTATTCTAAAACATATTCTACGAATTCCTTTATTACTTCTCTATCATCGTGATCTTCTGCAACGAATAGTTTTAAGTCGCCTTTATCGTTCATTGTGGATATTATTATTACTGGATCACGCTTAGGATTAGGGCTCCCTTGCTTACTATATACTTCTATATCAAAGGCAAGCATTCTTAGACTTGGCGGTCTCTGTTGCTCGCTTTCGGGTAGAGGCTTGGGTGGCTGCCTGGCTATGAATTCCTTTTGTACCCGTCCCCTATATTGAGGCGTTACAGGAGTTTCTTCTACTTCTACTTCATGCCACCAACAAGGCTTTAATCCATGATCTATTATGTATCTCATACTAAACCTTATATCAGCTTCAAGAACATCTTCTACTCCTTCTATTTTTTTAACTTCTTCACGGTATTCTCTAACTGTTTCTGGTATAACGGTTGTTATCTTTAACGCCTTAACTGGTCTACCATAGTATTTCTTGTCGACGGGCTCGATCGAGATTAGAGGGCTACGTGGCTTTGATAACCTCTGTATTCTTGCTTTAACTGTTTCGGGGCTTGTATTAGCTGATAGTAATGCGTAGAAATATGGGCGGAAGCTTCTATCTCTAACAACTATCCTATTTCCTTGGTCATCGATGCCCCACATGATTATATGGGGTTCTCTTCCAATTATCTCGTAGGTTACATCCAGTAGGTAAAATCTTAGTGACAAGACTATCGTCTCCCTACTGTTTAATTATTTGTACTAGTCTGGTATTAAATGTGATTTCAATAAGTCTTATAGTCTCTTAAGCATTAGATATGCGTCTTCTCCATCCGGGTAATATCTTCTTATCCTATCGGCTATCTTATATCCTAGTTTTTCATATAATTTCATTGCAGCCTTATTTGAGACCCGGACTTCCAGCATAGCTGTACTCATTGATTTCTCTTTAAATCTTCTTTCAAGCTCTAGCATTAGCTTTGTGCCTACACCTTTCCTTCTCCACTCCTTAGCTACTGCTATTGATATAACATGACCCACATTACCGTATCTTAGTACACCTACAACATATCCTATCACTTTACTATTGTTCTCGGCTACTATGAATAAATCTCCTGATAATGCTAAAAGTACTGCGAGATATTTTCTGGGATACGGTATTTTGAAGGACTCTACTTCTATCCTATATATGTCGTCTAGATCTCTATAGGTTGCTGTACGTATAATTACATCATTACCGGGAGTATTATTAATCATGCTTCTTTGACACCGTAAACATTATCTCCCTAATACCCGTTTCTTGGTAATAGATTCGAGTTAGAGGTGAATAAATACTCTTGAAGATAACGTACAAGAACTTGCGGACAGGTGAAGTCAGAGTCGTACCAGAGACAGAGGATGATCTGTGGCTACTTCAAATGGTTATAGCACCCGGCGATATCGTGATAGCACGGACAACACGTGATATAAGTTTTGGGGATGGGAGGAGCAGTCGTATCCCTATGACTCTAGCTATACGTGTAAAGAACGTAGAGTTTGAGCCCTTCACGACTAGGCTTAGGATACACGGAATAGTAGTAGAGGGTCCCGAGCGTTTTGGAG
>JALVFK010000028.1 GCA_027030065.1 Desulfurococcales archaeon
GGTTGTCTAGTATTTCTATTGCTTTCTTGGTGAACTCGTTTGCTAGTTCAGCTGTTCTCCTAGCTTCTTCTGTATCGTCTAGTGGTACGGCTTTTTTGAGGAAGGGCTTATAGTCTTTTACTGCAACGCTTATCTTTCCTTTACGGGTGTAGGCTGGATCAGTATTGTCGACGTTGTCTGATAGGGTATACTTTCTACTACCGATAACTACTACTGCTCTGTGCCCAATTGTTGCTTTTACTCTAGCATAACCCTCGTATATTCCTAGTTCTAGACCGTCTACTGCTTTAGCTAGTTCTACTGCTTCTTCTGTTCTAAGGCTCCTACCAACCCTTCTATCAATAATCTTTCCCGTTGCTGGGTCTATGGTTGCAAAGTTTGCTCTAAAAGCTACTTCGTATCCTTCTCTTATCTTAATGCCTGCTCCAAGGGCTTCGAGAGGGCCTCTACCAGTATAGTATTTTTCTGGCTCGTATCCTAGGATTGATAGGACTGCTACATCGCTTTCGGGAGCATATCCTTTACCTACAGTATACATTACACCACATATTCCCCGCTTAGCAAGGCTGTCTAGTCCCGGTTTTTCTGCTAGTTCAAGACTTGTTTTCTCATCAACCAGTCTATCGGCTACACCATCTAGTACAAGGTAGATTAATTTAACCAAAATACATGACACCTATATCCGGGGTTCTTTGAATGTATTGGTTGAGAGTAGCGTATAAGTGTTTTCCAATAAGCTACTTGGGAGAATACTTGAACTGCATGGTAGAGTTCTTTTCCCGGACTCCTAGGAGTATTGTTTCTCTATGCTTTTTCGATACTACTTCTTTGAAGTCCATTAAACGATACTTCGCATAACCCATTCCACGTAGTCTGCATCTTACTCCGGGAAAGGCTTGTCTTAGTAGTTTAGCACATGTTGCTAGACAGGTTTTCAATGCCTCATCTATCGTTGATCCCAGTATTTCTGCAACTCTCCGTAAATATTCTAGGTCTTTTCCACTGATTTCTACTTCTACTTCTATCCTTTTACCCAGACTTGGGATATTGAAGCTCTTCTTCTCAACTATTTCCTTTAAAACCTCTAAACCCTCGTCTCCACCGGATAGGAAGCGGAATAAGTGGAGGAGCTCTACTATGCCTTCTCCAATGTTTAATCCGAGTAGTTGAGAGTAACAGTTTACGAAGTGGTAGACTCCCTTGTCAAGGCTTATCTTCAACTAGCTCAGCCCGTATAGCCTGGTGTTTTAATGATACTTGTTTGTGTATTTTGTGTAAGTTACTAGATATAAGCCTATACCGTTAAACCTAATGTATCCTCTAGACGAGTATATTCTTCGAATACATGTAGGCGGGGATTAAGGCGGGTGGAGAAGGGATACGATCCAATAGAGCTTAGCAGAACTGTTGAGAAAATCGTTGTACGTGGAGAAGAGAGGAAATATTATCGTGTAGCTAGACCCGGGAGATGGTATGGTGGGATATGTGCTGCCGACTGTGTTGGATGTAATCTTAAATGCGTGTTTTGTTGGAGTTATTTTCCGAGAGATCACCCGGATAAAGCTGGCAAGTTTTATTCTCCCGAACATATTTATTCATCGCTTAAAAAGTGTGCTATTAGACATGGATACGATAAGATAAGGGTTAGCGGTAATGAACCCACTATTGGGAGGAGGCATCTGCTCAAACTCTTAGAATATGTTGATAGTGATGCCTTGTTTCTATTCATATTAGAGACTAATGGAATATTAATTGGATATGATAAGAGCTATGCTCGAGATCTATCACGCTTCGAAAAGATACATGTAAGGGTTTCATTGAAGGGTGCTAGTGAGGAAGAATTCCATAAGCTTACTGGAGCTAAGCCTTCAGC
>JALVFK010000029.1 GCA_027030065.1 Desulfurococcales archaeon
CGGGCCCGTCGTCTAGCTTGGATAGGACGCCGGCCTGCGGAGCCGGAGAGAAGGCTCCCGCAAGGCCTTCCCGGAGGTCCGGGGTTCAAGTCCCCGCGGGCCCGCTATTACTCTTTGATACTTTGAACATTCAATAATTACCTAATATAATTGTGATAAATGAATACTGTACGGAGACAATAATTTTCATATGTTGTAGTGTTTTTAATGTTTTGTTCTTTTATTTTTCTTTGGTGGACGATTATCTTGCCTTTGGGTCCTCCACGTGTTAGGATTCCGAGGAGGAGTGGTAGGAGCATTGATTTGGAGGCGGCTGGTAGGGCTGTTGAGACTGTGCGGGCTGCATTGGAGTTCTTTGTTGTTGGTCCTCCTATAGTTCATCGGGGCCCGGCTGGCGATGTTCATGTTGATGTTCCTTTGATGTATCATGATTTCGCGTTAGATAGAGTTCATTTTGACCCAGTTTTGCGTTGTCCTTCGCCTAAGGGTAGGCCTGGTAGAGCGTGGGGTGTAGAGGTGAACGTGGAGGAGGTGAAGGAGGTTATGGAAAAGGTATTGAGTGAGGTAAGGGTTATTGATGCTGCTGAGTTTAGAGAACCTGAGGATGCTTGGGTTGTTCCTCTTGCTTGGAGGCATGTTATTATCGCTCATATAAGAGTGTCTTCCGATGGTGAGGAGCTTATACCAGATTATGGTTTAACTGAAGAGGTAAGGAGACACGTTTTCTAATCGGCGTCTCATTGTTTGGTTGAGGAAGGCGTGGTTGTTTCTAGTTAGGGAGAAATTGTTTTCTATCCTGCTATTCCTTTATATAGGATTACTAGTTATTGATCCCAGCCTCTTTCCTAGGACTCTGGGTTATCTTAATGTTAATGCTTTATCAACAATATTGGCATTAATGCTTGTTTCCCATGGTCTTGAGTTTTCTGGTTTCTTTAATAGGCTTACTCTATGGGTTCTAAATGTTTCAAAAGGTTCCATTGTGAAGCTCTACTTGCTTATAATTTTTTGCTCTGCTCTCATATCAGCTATCATTATGAATGATACTGCTCTCTTCATATTCGTTCCATTCGTAGTATCTCTATCCAGATATTTAGGTAATGTAGGCTATTTACTTGTTCTTACAACTATTTCCGCCAATATAGGTTCTTCTCTTACACCTATAGGTAATCCACAGAACATTATAATATGGCAGCACTATGGTCTAAGCTTTATAGATTTTATTTATTCATTGCTTCCATTCTTTCTTACTGCAATAATTGTCTTAACCATATATTCAGTTATTGGGGCTAGGAAACTTAAGTCAACAATAACGTATAGAAGGACAAAGATACCTCGTATAAGAGTTGATAAGACTTTACTTTTTACATCAATTATATTGTTGATACTAAATGTTTTATTAGCTCAGATAGGATGGCAGGTATATGGGCTAATTATAACAATATCCCTATACTTAATTATTAGGAGAACGGTAGTCTACGGCTTAGATTATGTGCTAATACTGATATTCGCGTTCATGTTTGTAGATTTTAAGGAGATCTCACATATAGTTGACAGTATGAGGCTAATACCCTCTCTTGACTCTCCATTAACTATTGTATTATTGTCTTCTCTTTTAAGTCAAGTCATAAGTAATGTTCCCGTAACTATAACGCTAATAGAACATGTAGCACTAGCTCATTGGAAAGCACTAGCTGTAGGTGTTAACCTTGGCGGTGTTGGCTTATTAACGGGGTCTATGGCTAATATTATAACTCTGAGAATAGGGGGGATAAACGTAAAAGTGTTCCATAAGTACTCTCTACCATATTTTACTGTATTGTTCTGCCTAACTATGCTATTAACT
>JALVFK010000030.1 GCA_027030065.1 Desulfurococcales archaeon
CCAGATTATCTTCTAGTTGGATGGGGTTTCGTAAAGAATACTGTATTGGATGCTTTAAGAATACTTGAGGGAGAGAACATTAAGGCGGGATACCTTCACCTAAGAGTATTCTCACCATTCCCTGTAGCCTATGTTAGGAAAATGCTTGAGGGAATGGATGGTAATATAATAGCGGTAGAACATAATTACCTAGCACAGGCAGCGCGGATAATCCAGATGCACACTGGTGTAAGCATAGAGAAAAGTGTTCTTAAGTGGACTGGAAGACCCATCTATACTCATGAACTAGTTGAATCCATACTAGATATTATTAGGAATGGAAGGAAAAGAGTGGTGTTAAGCTATGGTGCTTAGGATACAGGATTATAAGACACCCGTATGGGTTGACTGGTGCCCTGGATGCGGTAATTTTGGTATATTGACGGCTGTTTACCGTGCTTTCGCAGAGCTTGGATTAGATCCCACTAAAACAGTCGTAGTATCGGGTATAGGGTGTTCGGGTAAGACGCCACACTTCATAAATGTTAACGGTGTACACACTCTCCATGGTAGAGCAATACCCTTTGCTACTGGAATAAAGCTTGCTAACCCCGAGCTAACAGTTATAGTTCATGGAGGAGACGGCGACCTACTAGGTATAGGTGCGGGACACTTTGTTGCATTAGGGAGGAGGAACGTTGATTTAACGGTAATACTACATGATAACAGGGTTTACGGTTTAACTAAGGGGCAGGCATCACCTACACTACCCGAGGGTGTTACGACTAAGTCTTTACCTAAACCTAATATCCAGAACGCCGTCAATCCAATAGTATTGGCTCTCGCCTCAGGGTATACTTTTGTGGCTAGAGGCTATGCCTTTAAGGCTAACCATTTAAAAGAGCTTATAAAAGCCGCTATACAGCATAAGGGCTCAGCATTCATAGACGTGCTCCAACCATGTGTAACCTATAATGATGTTCACACAGTTGAATACTATAACAAGAGAGTCTACATATTAGAGGAAGAGGGCTGGGATCCATACGTGAAATCGCTGGAAGAAGCAGAGGAAAAACTATTGGCGGCTATGTCTAAGGCGTTGAGCGGCGAGGAACGTATACCTATTGGAGTATTCTACGTAAACCCTCATGTACCAACCTTTGAAGAGAGAATAGCTAAGAGGATACAAGGGTATAAGGAAAAGCCTCCAGCACTCCAATCAATAACTAGAGGTGATGGTAGACCAGTAATAGATAACGATGCGTTCTTGAAATTATTCGAAGACAAGATCATAAGTGTGAAGAAACCACATTAAAACTTCCTAGGCTTTTTCCTTCTTTTCTCTAATTTTTTCTTCTAGTATCTCGTGGAAGAAGTACCATGCGGCGAAGACTCCTATTGCTAGCCCTATTCCTATGCTTATCCCCCATGCGAGTGCCGTTTTTACCTCTGGGCTTAGTGCTGTTACGTCTAGTAGTGGTACTATTGTCATGAAGAGTGTTACTAGTAGGATGAATCCTCGGAGCTTTGCCTCCATTCTTATTCTTTCTACGACGCTATTTAACGCTATGAATATGAAGAATATGAGGAATACTACACTTGCTACTCTGGCAGCATAGTTTATGATTAGTGTTGTTGTATGGACTTGTTCTGGGAAAAGCGTTAGCATTATCGAGTATAGGGCCATGAGGGCTAAGCCTATATTCATTAGGACTAGTACGAGGTTTGTTATGCTAAAGTAAGCGTGTTTTAGTATTGGTTTTAGGAGCTCGTCTACTTTGAACACAATGAATAGTTTCTTGACTAGGCGTGTCAATATTATCGCTATTGCTAGGTAGACCGCTATTATTGCTAGAGCTATGAGGATATCGGGTACTATTTCAATGAGGTCTCTTAGGGCTAAGCGTAATGCCTCCCATATGAGTTTTATACCAGTCCTATTGACTAATGGGCTAGTGGTATTGTTTAACGCATTACTTATCGCATACTCTATCATTAGTGTTCACCCCCCAGTTAATATGACGAGGTAGTAGAGTGTACGGTATATGATGAATAAGATGATTACACCTACTACGAGTATAGTGAATTTGAGTGTAGCTCTAGCTGTTTCGCCTACTGTAAATAGTATGAAGTTATAGCTAGTTATACTTGACTGATAGAGTACTCTGGAATAGAGTCTCGTATAGCTTGGTGGGAGGATTGCTAGTTCTGGTAGAGCTGTTAAGGCTATAGTTAACCCTATGAGGCTGAACACGCTTGCTGCAAGGAATACTAGGAGAGTTGAGAATACTAGGAGGTAGCCTACGAGGCCAGCTAATACTATTGCTAGAGCACTAGCACTAGATAACAGTATACTAGCTTTTGGTGCTCCGAGTCTTCTCACTATACTTGCATAAGTTATACCAGCATAGAAGTTTGTTCCAACAAAGGCAAAGCTGTATAAGACAGCTATTCCCAAGTGGGCTAGTGGTAGCGGGGTTATCGATACTAGTACTGGTATGGTTGCGAGTAATATTATAGCGTACCGGTAACTGGTTATACGCTTCCTAACCCAGAACATACTGGCAAATATGTTTGTAATTGTCTGGATGAAACCTATAGATGCTGCGAAATAGTCTGGTGCTCCTAGGTCTCTCATAAGTCTCGGTATCCATGAAATGCTTAGTAGGTTTGCTGAGGCAAGTAGTGCTACTAGGAGCAAGTATATGTTACCAGCATGGATTTCCGCTTCCTCTTCAACTTTCTCGGTTATCCTTAACTCTATTCTCTGGAGTGGTGCTAGAGATACTAGGGCTATGGAGATTAAGCCTACTGAGAAAGCAATAGTGTAGAGTGTAATGTATTTCCATGGGGGTTCTCCTACTGCTAGTATAGTTATCATTATGACTTGGCCCACTATACTAGCAATACTGCTAGCCATTGTACGATAAGCTATGAGCCTGCGGTAGCGTTGCTCGTCGAAGAAGGTGAAGAAGGCTATGTTCAAGTAGACTCCAGTTGGAATAGTTGAAGCAAGAGCTAGAGCGTAGAGGACTACGAGGTAGTCTCCTCCAATACCCCATGGTATTGTGAACCAGAATACTCGTTCAATAAGCATTGCCGCTATTATCCTAGCCTTAATGTTCCTACGAGCAACACGATAAGCCATAGAGCGGTAGAGGAAGAGAGCTACGAGCAATGACAGTAGTCCGGCGAAGACGTTTAATAATAGTAGGTCTCTTAGAACATACCCTGAAGCTACAAGGAATATAGGTGTAACTCCTCTAGATATAATCACATAGAAGCCTCCAGAAAAAGCTTCGAGAACGAAGATTAGAAAGGCCCACTCACTAGCCTTACTCTTCCTTTCCCTAATCCTCTGCCTCAAGGATATTCTTGTCATGGTTAGAGTGCACCAGTCCCATTCACCCGGGGTTCTTTCTACTTTTTCTAATCGTAGCCCCGGATAACGGGGCTTATAAAAATTTATGTAATAAGCTTAAACGGAACTATGATTGGCTAATAAAAAGCGTGGAGAATACCGGGTTATATAATAATGTAGTACTGGATATTTTCTAGACGATATGATGGGAAACCCTAAATATTGTTTGGTAGTTCTGCATAGAGCTAGTATAGTGTTTTCGCTGGAAAGGGTGGTTTGGGATACTAGACCTAATAGTATACTCGGTTAGCGTAGTGGCTATTAGTACTTCTGGAGCCCTATCACCTGGCCCCTTAACAGTGGCTAATATAGCCCTAGGTGTTAAGGGGGGCTGGAAAAGTGGTCTCCAGGTTGCTTTAGGGCATATGATTGTTGAATTACCTTATGTTTTCCTCCTCGCATTATTCTACGATACCATTAGTATGTGGTTGAGCCAGGGATACGTGAAGATAGGGTTTACGTTATTCGTTGTAGGCTTTATGGGTTTTTTCGCATACTTGTTAATACGAGATGCACTTAGTACCAAGGGGTTCAATGATAATGGTGGTGGTACTGGGCTTGTTCATACGAATCCGATAGTAGTGGGTGCAGTGTTAACTGGTTTGAATGCTTATTTTCTACTCTGGTGGGCTAGTGTGGGATTACCATTAATAGAAGGCGCGTTAACTATAGGCTTCCCACTAGGAGTACTATACATGTATGTACTTCATGTATGGCTAGACTATACATGGCTTGGAGCAACAGCTTATGCAGCCCACCACGGATCGAGGATCCTGGGGCCAAGGGGAACAAGAATATTACTTCTAACCCTAGCTGGAATACTATTGTTCTTTGCTATAACCCTATTGTTGAAACTATTATGATACTATATGTTTGATTTTCAAATAGCATAGTTACACTATTATACTCTGGAGTAGTCTACTCTAGAGTAGACTGAGGCGACTGCTACTTTGACTATATTCGTGGATAGGACTAAAGAACTAGAGTTGCTCGAAAACCTATGGAGTAGCGATAGAGCCGTAATGCTCGTAGTCTATGGTAGAAGGAGAATAGGGAAGACTCTTCTATTGAAAAAATTCTTAGAGGGTAAGAGAGGTGTATACTTACTAGCAGAAGAAGTTGAAGAAAAAGAGCTTATGCGTGAATTTAGCGAGAGAATAGCCGAGGCACTAGACTTACCGATCCTTAAGATAACGCCTATCGATACATGGCGTAAACTATTAAAGCTAATAGCGAACTACGCTAGAAAAGAGAAACTACTAGTAATAATAGATGAATTCCAATACGCTGTCCGAGTCAACCCAGCTCTACTATCCATGATACAAGCATTATGGGATGAGGAACTCTCTAAGACAAAGATAATGCTAGTACTCTGTGGATCAATAGTATCGTTTATAGAAGACAAAGTATTATCGGAAAAAGCCCCCCTCTACGGCAGAATAACAAGCAATATGAGAATAGAGGAACTATCACCACTATACATACCAGCATTCACGCCAAACTGGGATAACGTGGACCATATAAGGGCTTACACGGTCTTTGGGGGAATACCAGGCTACCTCGCATCGATAGATCCCGAGAAAACCTTATGGGATAACATAAGAGACCTAGTACTAAGGAAAAACTCACCATACTTTGATGAAGCTAAGAAACTATTAAGAGAAGAAGTAAGAGAAGTAGTGAGATATTACTCAATCTTAGAGGCAGTAGCGAGCGGTGCTACAAGGTTTAGTGAAATATTAAACCATACTGGGATACCCAGGGAATCCCTATACAAGTACATCCAAATACTAGTAGAAATGAACATACTAGAAAAACAATCACCAATACTAGGAAAAGCAAAACCAGTATATAGGATAAGAGATAGATTCCTCCAATTCTGGTTCCGCTATAATGCAAGATATCGTACAGCTCTAGAACTCGAACTAGAAGACAAAGTCCTAGAACATGTAAGACAAGACCTAGACAAAACACTAACACCTAGTGCATGGGAAGAAGTAACAAAACACATTGTTGTAGAACTAATTAGAAACAATGAAATAGATATAACACCTACGAGAATAGGTAAATGGTGGTATAGAGATAAGGAAGTAGACCTAGTCGTAGTAGACGATATAAACAATAAACTACTAGTAGGAGAAGCCAAATGGAGCAAACTATCATTAAGCGATGCGAGAAGAATAGCATATAGGCTAGAAGAAGTAATAGAAGAAATACCCTATAAGCCTAAGCAAACATT
>JALVFK010000031.1 GCA_027030065.1 Desulfurococcales archaeon
AAGGAGATGTGGGAGAGTATGCCTCATTGGCCTTAGACGAATCGGGGAACCCCCACATTGCCTACTATGATCACGATAACGAGGTGCTCAAGTACGCTTACTATGACGGCGAGCAATGGCATATTGAATTCGTGGACAACGCAGGGGATGTCGGGGAGGAAGCGTCACTGGCCTTGGACGCCTCAGGCCACCCTCACATTTCTTACTACGATTACGATAACCGCGACCTCAAATACGCCTACTACGACGGCTCACAATGGCACATTGAAACCGTGGATAGCGAAGGAAGCGTGGGCGACTATACTTCCTTAGCCTTAGACGAGGCGGGGAACCCCCACATCAGTTACTACGACCGGAGCAATGAGAACCTCAAATACGCCTATTACGACGGCTCACAATGGCACATTGAAACCGTGGATAGCGAAGGAGACGTGGGGCTCTATACCTCGCTGGTGCTGGATAGCGCAGGGCACCCACACATTTCCTACCTTGACTACGACAACAAAGTACCCAAATACGCCTACTACGACGGCGAACAGTGGCACACCGAAGTCGTGGATGAGAGCAACGGGCGAAGGGGTTATTATTCATCGCTGGCTTTGGACGACGCCGGCCATCCGCACATGGTTTACTACGATGAGATGAGCGATACAGCCATCTACGCACATTACGATGGCTCCCAATGGCAAATCCAAACCATTGACGAGAACCGAAAGAGAGGTCTTTATGCTTCCATAGCCGTAGATAGCAACGGCTATCCTCATATTGCTTATGTGCAAAGGGTCAGAGACGAAGTCAAGTATGCTTACTATGACGGTGAGCAATGGCAAATTGAAACTGTAACAAACGCGTATGCGAAATGCACTTCGCTGGCCTTAGATAACAACGGGTACCCTCATATAGCCTACATGGACGAAGGCAGCAATTACCACTACTACCTTGAGTACGCCTATTACGACGGCGCCCAATGGCATATCCAAACGGTAGACAGCCACTTATACACGCTTGGAAGTTGTCTCTCGCTCAGTTTGGACAACGCAGGGAACCCCCACATTGCCTACTATGTTTGGGACGAAAATGACGAGGGAAACAATCTCAAGCACTCTTACTACGATGGTAGCAGTTGGCATGGCGAGGTGGTAGATGAAAGCGGCAGCGACGGCCGTTTGGGAGATTTTTCGTTGGCAATAGATAGCACCGGCCATCCACACATCGCCTATTACAGTGACGACTACGACAGCGGCTTCTCAGGGATCAAATACGCCTATTACGACGGCACACAGTGGCTCTTTGAGGTTGTGACCAGTGGCGACCTATATGGAAATATCTCCCTTGATTTAGACAGCAACGACATCCCCCACATTGCTTATAGCGATTTTGATTATGTTGAGGAATCTCTCAAATACGCCTACTATGACGGTGGAGAATGGAACATTGAAACAGTAGAAAACGGCCCCGTTTCAGACGCTTCCATGAAATTAGACAGCAACGATAATCCCCATATCGCCTACTCATGCTCCGACGGTAACAACGTCACCCTCAAATACGCGTACCATGACGGCAGCCAATGGAACATTGAAACCCTGACAAACAACCCCACGATAGACTACACTTCGCTGGCCTTGGATTCTTCAGACCATCCGCACATCACCTACTACAGCGACTTCAGCCTACAGTACGCTTATGGCGCAGAGATATCCCCAACACCCACGCCGGGGGCTACCGCCACTCCAGCAACGCCCACACCTACCCCACTGCCGCCGACGCCCACTCCCACGCCCACACCTCTCCCGCCAACACCCACGCCCACCTTCACAACCACTCCTCCATCGC
>JALVFK010000032.1 GCA_027030065.1 Desulfurococcales archaeon
TATTAATTGGATATGATAAGAGCTATGCTCGAGATCTATCACGCTTCGAAAAGATACATGTAAGGGTTTCATTGAAGGGTGCTAGTGAGGAAGAATTCCATAAGCTTACTGGAGCTAAGCCTTCAGCCTATCAGTACCAGTTAAAAGCTCTGGAAAACCTATTAGACTATAATGTATCTTTCCATCCAGCACTAATGATATCTTTTTCGTCTAAGGAGAATGTTAGTAGGCTTATTGAGAGACTCGCTGAAATAGACTCTAGGCTACCGGGCCTACTTGAACCAGAGTACGTGATACTCTACCCCCATGTTGTTGAGAGGCTGAAGAAGACTGGGCTTAAGCCTAGAATATACTTCGAGAAATAATGCATAGCTAGTAATACTTTACCATTGTGATAGGGTTCTCTAGTAGACTTGATATAGGTGTTACTAGGGTCAGCGTTCTTCTCTTCACCTTGAATCCTAGTTTACCGTAGAAGGGTTCTAGTCCCTCAACGCTGTCAAGGAATATTCTCTTGACGCGGCTTGTTTTCTGGAGCTCGTAGGCCATTGCTGTAAGTAGTGCTCTACCAATGCCTCTTCTCTGGTGTTCCGGTTTTACTGCTAGAGTTAGGAGGTAGGCGTTTTCTGAGCCGTCGAGTCCTATTCTTATCTCAGCGTCAACGTAGCCTATGATTTCTCCATTACTGGTTTCTGCTACTATTATCTTAGGCTTACGTGTTTCATACCATTTCTTCGCGTCTTCTAGTTTCCATTCTACAAACCACTCGTATTTTCTGAAGGCTTCATTGTAGACTCTTACTATTGCTTCTACGTCTTCAAGCCCGCCTCTTCTCAGTCTATAGCCTGGTGGTGGGTGTTTCTTCTCTACTCTACCTAGTATCATTAGTGTTGCTGCATGTTTCTCTAGATAGCTTGCTAGAACCTTCTTTAACAAATAATGCATGTAGCCATGCTCGTATCCAACACCTATGTGAACTTTGCCTCTAATACCCTTTGAGTCGAAGCTCCACCTGGCCCATGAGAGACTCGTTTCTACTACATTGTACTTTATGGTATCGGGTAGCATTGGGTCTACACATAATCCAAGCCATGGAATTTCTTCATCGCGTTTCATTGCCCAACAATATCCTACTAGTCTATTAGAATAAAAGAGTAAGCCAAACCCGCTTGGATCATACCATGATGCTGCGAACCAGAGCCTCCTTATCTCTTCCACACTTACCTTCCTATGGCTCCAGGCTTCATCCATCATGTTGCACTTATTTAATAGTTCTACTATTTTCTCGTCTAGCCTAGTATATCCCCTATATCCCGTTGCAACAATTATCATGGCTTATACCTAGTCTTCGAGGATATCTCTTATCGACTATTTATTCTTCTATTCTAGTATAGGTTGCTATGTCTAGTTTCTCTTTTAAGCACTCCATGATATTATAGTAGTTTTCCCTGACTTGTCCTAGGGTTTCAGGTGGCGTTATACCTGGCTCTACTGCTAGGTTTTCTTCTAGTAGTTGATGGCTTACACATGCCTGCATAGTGCTTGTTGTTTTCGCCATAGCTGTGGTTTGATCTAGTTCATCGTATTGTTGATCTAGTATGAGCTCATAGCCTTTTTTCTTCTCGTTTTCTACACCGTTTACCTGGATATACATTATTACTCTATCTTTGCGGCACTCTACTAGCTTGCTGGCGAGAACTAGAGAGGTATAGTCTATTATATCTACTTCGCATAACCCTATTCTCAGCCCTACTGGTTCAAGGAATCCTAGTTGTTTTAATAGTTTCATTGACTCTATGTGTCC
>JALVFK010000033.1 GCA_027030065.1 Desulfurococcales archaeon
GCACCCTTTATCAAGATAATACCAGTAAATTGGTCGAATACAGGCTACCGGGAGGGAGATAGAGTAGAGATATCATTTAGGAATGTAGGAGTTTAATGAATCCTCGGTGTTCTCTTACACCTACGAGTAGTTGGAGGTGTCCGTAAGAGTCTTGGTATAATGCCCCTTCTACTAGTAGTCTTCCTCCAAAAACTAGTGGTTTAAGATATAGTGACTCATAGGATACGATCTCAATCTCTCTTTCCTTGAGACTTGGCCCCTTCTCGACTCTCTCTAATAGTGCGAGGGTTCTTGATGGATAATAGATGCTTCCGCACTGCCAGGGCTCTACGCCTACGATTATTCTCGCTGGTCCTAGGTATCTGTAAACGTTCTCGTAGAAACGCTTACTTTTCTCCGGGTTAACGTATGTTAAGCTGACTTCTCTTCCACGGTATACTAGTCTTCTCCAAACAGCATAGTATCTTTTAACGAGTTCTCCTGGTAGTCCATAGGCTCTTGAATGACATTTAACCCATTCTACTAGTCTCTCGTTTCTGAGAGCTTCTAGTTCTCCAATGCCTTTTTCTCCGAGTTGTTCTACTAGGCTGTATGCTTCACGGCAACCATAGACTATGAGGTCTATATCAGACACACTACTATTATGGATCCCTAGTAATATGCTGCCAGTGATGCCTAGAGAGTCTACGTGGACTCCTAGTCTACTTAACTGGTATACTACTTCAACGACAAGAGCTTCTAATTGGTCTTTTGGAGACCTTATTATCTCTTGGAGTCTTCTAGCGGGATCATAGTATCTCGTAATGTCTCTTCTCTTAACTCCGAGCACCATTACGCCGTATCTTGCATCGTAGACTCGGCTTGGCTTTATCCTAGATTTCTCATAGATATGGTTTACCTCATAGCATGACGGTATTCTTAGGAAATACTTGTTTCTTCTCTTCCAAGGAGTTTCATGTTCTACTGGTATATATTTTGGATAGCACATAATACTGTCTGGTGGATGCTGGTTTCCTACTACAACATATATGGTGTTGTCCTTGGTTTCAACTAGGTCGTGGTCTCTTGGATTCTCGTTTTCGAGCCAGGGTGATCCGGGCATAGCTTCAATACTCCCTCGTCTACATGGTATTCTAGTATTCCTTTAACCCATAATATTAGTCCACGTGGTAATTCGCTAAACCTCATACGGTAGCTTATGAGGACTCGTGGTTTCTCGTTACTGTTTTCTCCGATTACTTTAATCTTGTATTGGTAGGGCATTATGTATGATTGTATGGGTTCAACTATTTCTATAGTACCAGTCCACCATCCTAATCGCTTGATTCTACCTTTTTTATCGGTTTGTTTAAGGCATGGTATTAGCCTTATGCTATATGGTGTTTTATCGAATAGTCCTTCGAGGACTCTTTTTCTCATGAGTTCTAGTCTTGTTTTAGGGTCTTGTATTTCTAGTTCTCGGTAAACCGGGGAGTTAATTGAAGAAAGTATTCCATTAGCTCTAAGATTCTTCAACGCTCTATAAGCTTTAATCGATTCTTCTCTACCCCGTACAATGATATCAATATCGCCTACCTCTAGGCTTGGTAGAACCTTTTTTGCAAGCAAGCTACCAGTAACTCCGATGTATTCTAAGTCTATACCCCCGTATTCTGCTATTAGTTGTTTTAGCCTCCAAGCCTTCTCTCCCAACACTCCCAAATGTCTTGGATCGTTATTGAAGGGGTTGAGACAATATTCTACTAGGTTTAACGGTATTGCTGGAATACTCGTATCAAGGTTTTCATCAAATAATATGAACCCGTATTCTCTTGCAATCCTATAGCTTTCACCAAACTCTTTGATCTTAGTATGATCTAACCTGTATCTCGGGAGAGCTATTACATAGTTTCTAGGATGGTAGCATCCTTTAACTATCCATAAATAGTCTCTAACCTTTACTAGTACTCCATCAACAATTATATTGCAGCTCATGAGTGTTTAACCTGTGCTCATACCCTACTATTATATTAGTCCTATGGCTCTAAGAGATACTATTATTGGCGGGGTCGTAAGTGTTAGTACGAGTGTTGCTGAAGCAGCATACTCGTAGTCCCATCTGTGTATTCTTGCGAGAACAGTATTTATGAGGCCTGGGGGCATTATTGCTTCTACTAGTAACTGATAGAATCCTTGAACTTGTATCGGGAATACTAGGAGTAGGATATAGTGTATTAGTGGTGATATAGTGTAACGGTATATTGCTTGAAAAATGATAAGCTTCCAATACCTTCTTATCACGTGTGTTGTTAGAGGCATTGAAAAACCCACTATTATTATTGAGCCATAGGTTGTTAGACTAGAGACTATACTTGATGTATTGGTTACCAAGATCTCCCCTATACCGGGATAGTAGTAGTGGGCTAGTATTCCCGCGAGAAAGCCGTATATTAATGGTATTTTGATAATGTTTTTCCAAATACTCTTCTCAGCCCCAAGGAGTCCTCCAACAGCTATATTATATGATAACAGAACTAAACTATAGAGTGATGCATAGGTTACGTCATTGTAGAGGAAGTATAGTACGGGGAATCCGAGGAATATTGCATTAGAGAATATAGAAGATGTTACAAGACTCTTCCTTACTCTCTCCTCAAGGTTTCGGAACATATACCATAATATGCCTAGTGATGATAACACGTAGAATGATACTATAATGAATATATTTGCATCAGCTATATCAATGCCTCGTCTATAAAATATGTTGAAGAATAGGAGGGGTAGGAGCCCATAGTATAGTATTTTGGTAAAGAGCTCAATGAAATGATTGAGTATGTTAAAATGTTTAACTGCAATATATTTCAATAGAATTCCTAAGCCCATTAATCCAAACAAAACAGTAACAATCTTGATAATCAATAGCTCGTCACCGAATCCAGTATTGGTTCTAGCATGGTCTTGCTTTGAAAGGAGGCTTATAGGTTAATAAGTGATTCTCATGGGATTAGAGATAAGCTTATCTAATATGATACTATTAGTATGATACTGAGAGTATGATACTATGAGTATTATTCACCGCAAGAGTTTAGAAGAATTCCTTAAGAGTAAGGGTAGGAGGCTTCTCTATGGTAGGAGGAAGACAGGTAAAACATTCTATGCGAGACTAGTACTAGGAGACTATGATTACTTTATTGTTAGGAGAGGAGGCTTATTCTATAATCCGGTAGAGGACTTGGAACTTGATGTTAGAAGTTTTACCCGATTATGTAGGAGGTTAGATAAAGTTATTGTAGACGAATTCCATAGAGCACCGCCAATATTCTTCGATATAGTTCAAACCGGAGAATGTAGTGGTGAACTAGTATTTATAACATCGACTCTTCATTACCATAAGAGACTAATTGAGGGAGTAGATGCTCCACTCAAAGGCTTGTTCACTAGCTACAGAGTTGGACTAATATCCCCCATAGACTTATTGAGGCATAGGTGGACTGTTGAGCCGAGTAAAGAGTGGTTTGAAATTCTAGTGTTCTATCAGGAACCCGTTCTCCTAGACCGTAAAATAATGGATATAGTTATCGGCGGGAAGGATATAGCTCAAAGCCTAGTAGGTGAGGTATTAAGCGAAGAAGACCAGGTAGCCGTGGAGAGATTCAATGCAATCCTTGAAGCAGTTGCAGCTGGGAGGACAAGGTTAACCGAGATAGCAGGGTATCTCCATAGTAGAGGCTTATTACCCAAACAAACGACCTCACTGATAACAAAGTATATGGATATAATGGTGAAAATCGGATTACTTGAAAGAATACCTGTATGGGGTAAGAAGAGAAGACACGTATACAGACATGTATCTCCACTAACAAGCATACAATACTATCTACACACTAGGTACGAGCATTTCGACATACAGCTTCCATGGGGGTTCCTAGAAAAAGCTGTTTCACAATACCTCCCACTGCTAGTAGAACAATTCGTTGAACGCCTACTAGCCGAGGCCTGGGGGCTTAAACCAGTGAAGATACTAGAGCCAGATGAAATAGATATCGGGCTAGTAGAGTACAAGAAGCTTAGAATAGTAGGAGAAGTAAAGTGGAAGAGCAAGATATCTAGGAGTGAAATAAAAAGAATAGAATCAAAACTATACAGTTATCCGGAAGCCGAGAAAATACTCATAGTACCAGATGAAACAATAGTCCCAGAAACAGAACTAAAAATACTAGATATAAGGAAAATGACAGAACTAGCGAGAAAGCAAAACCTAGCCTCCAAGCTCAAGTAATGCTAAGAAAAACCCAATACTCTTATGCAAATGCGGGTAAAGCCTACGCGCTTCTCTTAAACCCATACCCGGAACCCCTAGAGGTATTTTAGGCTCAACTAACCTAAGCATTGAGTACTTTCCGAGAACACGGCTTACTACACCCTCGTTTTCCTCCAAGGTTATTGTACAAGTAGAATAAACTATTCTAGCACCGCGAGCACCGAGCTCAACAGCTTTCTCCAATAACCTCTCCTGCAGCTTAGCCATTCTAGCAATATCTATTGGTGTAATCCACAACCTAATCTCTGGTGAATGACCTATCCTACCAATACTCGTACAATCGGGGTCCAATACAATATACTTAGCCTTCTTATTGAACGGGGGCTTCAGTACATCAGCTCCAACTGGTTCTACGCATTTAGTTGATCCCAGCTTCTCTGAGAGATTACTCATTGTATCTATTCTTCTCCTAGAAATATCTACTCCTACAATATAGGATTCACAACCAGTTATACTAGCAATATGGAACGCTTTCCCACCAGGAGCACTACACAAGTCATAAACAATTTCACCAGGCCTCGGCTCTAATACATGGGCTACAAGAGCTGTTGCGCGATTCTGAAACACAAATAACCCATTACGATATTCTCTTAAACGACTAAGCTTCTCCTTACCCTTTAGAACAAGCAGCATATCCGGTAATAATGGGTCTTCCTCAACCAATACACCATGTTCTTCAAGTACTTTTACAAGTCTCTCTCTACTAGTCTTCAACAAGTTAACTCTAATCCAAGTAGGCTGGGGGCCGTGGAGAGCCTTAACGAGTTCTTCAAGTTCTCTTTCATCCCGCACAAGCTTGTTCTCCCAAATATAATTTATAATCCATTTCGGAATAGAATACCTAATACTAAGCCTGTCAACAAGTCTTTTCCTCACGAGACTAGCATTATAGTCGAACTTTCTAGTCTCCTCCAAACATTCCCTACTAATACCAGTCTTGTCGAGAAATCTTTCAATCCTATTAAAACCTATTTTACGGAAAACATATTCATAAACGAGAATCCTAATAAGCCATTTACGAAGACAATTATATCTCTCAACACTTAGCCCACAAGCCCCGTAAACAATATAATCAAGCAACAAGTAATTGCGCAGGACACTCAAACCCAAAGCGTTAAGCATAGGCAAAGCCTTAGCAACAACACTATACCTCCTAGCAAGATAATCCATAACACCACGAAAAGACTCACGACTACGCTCAATAAAACAGAAAACACTTGCCAAAAG
>JALVFK010000034.1 GCA_027030065.1 Desulfurococcales archaeon
CAACACCATCGCCAGTAACTATTGGGTTCTTGATGCCGGGTATCTTCTTTATCTCGTCTAATAGTTTTAGGAAGTCGTCCCATGTCTTTGGTTCTTGGAGACCATATTTCTGGAAGAAGGATTTACGATACCAGAACCCTGGTTTTAGCCACATGGTGAAGGGTGCTCCATAGATCTTGCCCTCGTAGGTTACCTTGTCAACTATTCCGCTAATATACTGGTCGGGGTTTATTATATCGGAGATATCGACAACATAGCCTTTCTTAGCCATTTCTACAATCCACCAAGCCCAAGGCGTAATGATGACATCTGCAGGGGTTTCACCAGCGGCAAACTGTAGTGGAACCGTTTTGGCTAGATCTTCTGCTCTCCGGGCAATGTATTCTATTTTGACGTTGGGGTGAAGCTTAGTATAGTTGTTTATGACTGCGGTAAAGTATTCTGCTGAAGTACCGGACCAGGGACCTATTACTCTTAGAGTAATCTGCTGTGGGGCGGCTGTCGTAGTTGTCGTTGTTGTCTGAGTAACTGTTTGTGTCTGTGTTTGAATAATGGTTGTTGTTTGTGGTGGAGCTGATTTGATCTTCTCTATTTCGGATTTAATAGTGTTTAAGTCGCTCTTAATGCTAGCGATACTAGAATTCACCATTGCCGCGTAGCCTATGGCTACTATAGACAATATTATGGCTATTATAGAAAGATATGCAGATACTTTGGCTAGATCTGCCATTTTATCAACCAGAATTAATATTTGCTTTATGACTATACTCCTAGCTCGTAGTATATATTTTTTGTAAATACAAACTAATCTTAATAAAACAATTATCTAAAACCTATTCGATAAGAGTGAAAAGAATATCTGTTTAAAAGAATTAACATAGCGGTTCCTTAATAGTTAATAATGTAAAATCTATGTTGTATTCTTCTAGTAAAAGGAATAAAAATTACAATACAGAATACTCTAAGCAATGCAGACTCGCTCGTAATGGTCTAAAATCTTGTTGACTGGTATTTTGTTACTGGAATAAAATAATTCTCTAATGTATTCTAGATGTCTTATCCTATTTTGTTCCTAGTAGTTTGGAGCGATCTAATGGGTATTCTTCTATATGTCTTATTCCTGACTCTTTATCGCTGAGTGTTGCTAGTAGCTTCTCGTCTGCAGTATACATTACTGTATTGTATTTTTTAGCTAGGATTACATAGTATGCATCGTAGACTGTTGTATTGTTTGTTAGACTGTATAGTAGTGCTTGCCTCGTGTCTCCTGATGTTATATCCTCATATTCTATTCCTATTTCTACTAGTAGGCTATACGCCTCTACTGCATGGTCTTTTGCTAGTATTTTTCTTGCAACATATTTTCTCAGAGTGTTTGCGTATTCAAGTAGAGCATATATTGGTGCGATAACTCTTATCCGCCCATATAGGTAGTCGTCTCTTAGTAGGATTGCTTCTTGGGAGTATTTTTCGGGTATAAACCATTTAACTATAATGTTTGAGTCCACGATTACCGTGGGTTTGCTCAATTCTTATCCCTATCCTCTCTTATGAGTTCTGCTGAGAGGTTTTCTTCTATGGGCTTGATCTTTTTTCTAAGAGCCTCTATTCTAGCAATTATTCTTCTAGCTCTCTCCTCGCGTACTCTTTTCTCAAGGTATCGTCTTATTTCTTCTGAATAGTTTATTCCGAGCTTCTCTATTTCTTCTTTGAGCCTCTTAGGTATTCTCACACCTATTACTACGCTCACGTTAACGTCTCCGTGTTAACAATATATTGTTAACAATTTAA
>JALVFK010000035.1 GCA_027030065.1 Desulfurococcales archaeon
GCCGTAAATATGTTGAGAGAGTTCTCAACGGCTACCGTGAAATGGTTTCATACTTTGACAAACACTTAATAGACCATAATATATCGTTGATAATAGCTCCAGCCTATGTCGAATACTCTGAATGGGTAGGAGACCCTTATTCTGCCGCCCAACTAGTAGCAATGGCTGACGCCTACTTTACGCCAATATACTTCGCCTACATGAATATCAGCTTAGAGTTAAGCAAAGCACCTATTCGTACGAGCACCCTACTCCCATTGGCGGGTGGATACAGTTATGTCTTCATAATAGTTGTTGGTGTAAGCGTAGCCTTTGCGTTCACTATGGGAATATATCTTGGCTCCAAGCTAGCTCTTCCTAAAGAAATCGAGGAGATTAGGAGATCTCTTAGAAGAGGTAGTCAATCCTCTTAAACGCTCATTGTATTCTCTAAATATCTTCTTGAAGTCTTCTTCTAGAGTAGACCTTAACTTGGGATTATAGAGGGCTGCTGCAGGATGATAAGTTACTGCTAAGAGAACCCTATTGCCCTCTAATACTGCTTCAACTACTCTGCCATGATTTCTCGTCATATTAGTCCATTTTAGACCTGCTCTACTGTATAGTGTTCTAGCAGCATGTCTCCCCAAGGCTACTATCATTTTCGGCTTAATCAGTCTTATCTGCCTCCACAAATAGGGTATACATGCCTCTATTTCTTCTTCTCTTGGATCACGGTTACCCGGTGGACGACACTTAACAATATTTGTAATATATACTTGGCTTCTCTTTAATCCAACCATGTCTAGGAGGTGGTCTAAGAATTTTCCAGCGGCTCCCACGAAGGGTTTGCCCATAATGTCTTCTCTTTCCCCAGGAGCTTCTCCTACAAACATTATGTCTGCTTGTGGGTTTCCATCACCTGGTACTGGGTTTCTACGAGTTTTATGGAGAGGGCATTTCCTACAGTTCATTATTTCTTCTATTAGTTTCTTCCACTCTGTTTCACTCAATGCTTATTCGCCTTCTACTAGTTTGCGGGCTAGGATTTCCGCTATAGTGTTTAGTTCTTGGTAGGGTTTATGGTTTTTAGCGCTTAGGTCTAAGACTAAGGGTGTTATAGCTATACCCTTCTCAACGTGTACGACATATACGTCAGTGTTGGGTTCAGGATTTACTGGTTCACCATAGAGCCAGTAATATGGTTTTCCACGTGGATCTATCCTCTCCTCTAATCTCTCATTCCACCTAAGCCTTGCGGCTGGTACTACCCTTACTATGCCGTGGTATTCTCGGGGGAAGTTAACGCTTATTACGTCTATGTCTTTGGGGAAGCCCTTCTCTATTATTATTGATACGATGGTCTTTATCGCCTTTACTAGAAGCCTCCTATAACCTTCTCTATGGAATTCCTCGGCATCTCTAACATCTGCTGAGAAAGCTATAGCTGGTATACCCATTAGTGCTGCTTCAGCTGCCGCTCCAACTGTACCCGATGCAAGTATGTTCTGCATGCTAGTATTGTCTCCTATATTTACCCCAGAGACTAGTAGGTCTACGTTTTTTACAACTACTTCTCTAGCCACGTGTACTGCATCGCTTGGTGTCCCGTTTATACCGTATGCTTCTATCCCATCAACTATTATCTTCTCTACTCTTATTGGTTTGTGGAGGGTTAAGCCTAGTCCTACTGCTGATTTGGGTTCTGTTGGAGCTACTATGTATGCTTCTCCTAGATCCTTTACTGCATCGTAGAGGAGGTGGAGTCCGGGGCTATAGATTCCGTCATCGTTTGTTACAACTATTTTCACCACTTGAGCTCCTCCTCTCCTACTTCTAGAACATGGTTTACGTAGAGTGCTGCCGCGTATAAGTAGTCGCTTAGCCTATTAATGTACTCTAATACTACTTCGTCTATTACTCCGGGGAAGAGGCGTGTGAGGGAGACTATTCTGCGTTCTAGTCTCCTACAAATAGTTCGGGCAACGTGGAGAGCTGATGCGGCCCTATGACCTGTTGGCAGTACGAATACGAATAATTTTACTTTCTCGCTTATCTCGTCTATTCTTTTCTCAAGCCATTCTACGTCTTCTCTTGTTATTCTTGCTCTATCAGCAAAACCTATTATCATTGACCCTACTCTGAAGAGCTTTGACTGTATTTCTCTTAAGTCATTGTCTATTCTAGCCAGCTCCTCTCTATCCTTGGGTAGGAGGCTACGTGCGAGACCTATGTATGAGTTTAGTTCATCTAAGGTTCCCATTACTTCTAGTGCCGGGTGGTCTTTAGGTACTCTTGTCTTGAATAAGGGGAGGGTTGTATATCCTTTATCTCCACTTCTCGTATATATTTTCGGCAACTCTCTATTACACCGTGTCATGTATGGTTGTTGGAGCCTATAAGGGCTTTCTCCATGATTTTTAGAGCCACCTGGTCTTGGATTCACAGTATTCTTTTAAATCAGATATAATATCGTTTGCCGTCAACGGTATTATCTCTTTATCCTCTACTTCTACTTCCTTTAATCCTACTGCTATAGGTGTTGCTCCGAGTTCTCTTGCCTTTAATAGTAGACTTCTAGCATCACTTTTATCGAACACACCGGATTTTATCTCAACTATGTATACTGGTCTTCTATGCTTGTCTAAGAGTACTCCATCGATTTCTACGCCGCCTCTTATATAGTAGGCTGGTGTTAGCGAGTATTTCAATGCTAGTAGTTCTACTATGTAGAAGCCGAGTTCGTAGCCTAGAAACGATTTTATTGTCTCTTTCACTCTATCTTTAACTACATCGCTTGTATAGGCTTCTGTTAGTCCTAGTTTTTCGTCGAGGCATAGGCTTAGCTGTAGGATACTGCTTGTTAGTTTTAGGTATTTTTGCTTAGACCTATATAGCCTCCATGATCTTACTAGTCCCACTTCTTCTAGTACTCTGATATAGCTTGTTATTCTTGAGGGATTGGGATCGGGTATTATTTTCTTTGAAGCAAGCTTTGATGCTATTAGACTAGTATTCCACTGATTGCATGCTATTGCTCTCAATATGGCGTTATATGTTGTTGTTAGGTTGCGTTCTTCTTCTATGAATACTTCTCCAACTAGTCCTACTGCTACTTCTGCTATGCGGCTAGCTTTTGATAATAGCTCCTCTACAATGTCTTTCTCGAAGTCTAAGTGCGGTATTATCCATGGATCTCTTATTATCATAGCCCATTTAATGGCTTCAACTGGTTTAAAATACTTCATTAACGCGCAAAGAGGATCGAAGGGGTTTGCTACACCAATTCTTAGTGGGAGCATTATTCCTAGTAAAGGACTTCTCTCATTGAATACTTTTCTTGTTACTGCTAGGCTACTCGCTACTGCTATTAACTTACCTCTAGGATGCTGAGCCGCTATTAGATCCCAATAGTTCTCGGGTAAGCGTTGGAACTCGTCAACAACTACGGTTTTATTGTTCTTTAAATCTCTTACAATGTTTTTTACTGCTTCGCTTAGGCTTAGTTCTCGAGTCTGCCTGAATACTATGCTTCTACCACGAGTTATCAAGTAGTATCTAGCTCTAGGCGTTATTCTTTTAATCATGAATGTTTTACCAGTCTTCCTCCTCCCATATACTAGCAACCAGCTTTTCGCTGACTCTACTTCCCTAGCCTCTATTCTAGGGATAACTGGGCTAAACACTACTATACTCCTATAACCCTGGTTATATAACCAGGGTTATATAACTATCGTTATAAAACGTCTTTAAGCATGGATATGTGCATCACTTATATGCACGTGTTCTCTTACTGGTATTGCTGCTTCACCATAGATTCTTCTAGCATTCTCAATAGTTAATACTTCTTCTGGTCTACCATACATGTATAGTCTACGGTTTAACAGTAAGACCATACTAGTATACTTTAACAAGAGCATTGGGTCGTGGCTCGTAACTATTACTAGCTTCTCCTCTGCTAGTTCTCCTATAAGCCTCGCTAACCCAACCCTACCCGCTGGGTCAACTGCTGATAATGGTTCATCCATTACTAGTATCTCGGGATCATGGATTAATGCCCGAGCAATGAGGACTCTCTGTCTCTGCCCGCCGGAGAGAGACCATAAACTCTTATGCCATGCCTCTCTAGGTAATCCTACTTTTTCCAAGACATATTCTATCCTCTTCTTCTCCTCTAATGTTACGAAAACCCTAGGCCACCTGCGATATAGGAGAAGAGAAGACTCAATAAATTCCCAAGCAGTAACAGGGTAAGGGTTATGTCCAGTTACGAAGAGTTGTGGAACATAGCCTACACTAGAACCAGCTTTATCTGGTGACCCCGTTACGTCGACGCCGTTTATGTATACTCTACCTCTCAACGGCTTAATGAGACCCAATATTGCTTTTAGTAAGGTAGTCTTACCAGCACCATTAGGACCCAGGATCTGTATGAGTCCCGGGCCACGGAACTCTAGGTTCAAGTTCTCTAACACTATGTCGTCTCCATAGCCTACAGTTAACTCTACTACTCTTACCGAAGGCCTCGTACTGGTAGCAGCCACTTCTCCTCCCCTGATTTAACCTGGATTCTTACTCAGAGCCTCTTCCTCTTGTGTACGGTTGCCGTGAAATATATAATAGCCTGTGCACAATATAAATTCTGCTCAGACATAGACTCGGTGGAGGACTAGTAGGTACCACTACCAGGGGGATCAATAATGCGTCTAGCCAAGACAATAGCAATGCCAATCCTACTATTATTCATAGCATTAGCCCTAATCCCACAAGCTAGTGGAGGAGAGAATGGACTAGTAATCGTGGTTTCCTTCCCAAACCTAGTATATGATGTAAAACTAATAGCATGTGAGAGCGATGTAGTTGTAAGTATTGCTCCAATAGGAGTCGATCCACATAACTACCAGTTGACACCAGAAAACATAGAGTTACTGAAGGAAGCAGATATCATAATATCAACTGGTCATACACCTTTTGAGAAGAGTATAGAGGAAATGGCTTCGAAAGGAGAGTTTAAGGCAAAACTAATAGTTATACCAAGAATCCCTGGGATAAGAATTGAGGAAAACCCCGTTCTAGGAACACCAAACTATCACGCACCAATATACGATCCCTACAACTATGAGGTCTTCCTCAAATATATTGCAAGAGTACTAGTAGAATCCAACCCCTCATGCCGTAACACCTATATGGAGAGATTATCCCAGGTGTTGCAGAGGCTTAGAGAAATAATAGATAATACGCCAAAACTCAACACTACAGCAGTAGCAGATACCCCTCTAACCCAATACGCTGTCTCATGGCTCAACATTGACATCAAGTATCTTATGATAAAAGAACACGGTGTTCCAGCAACCCCTCAGGATATAGAAGCAATAAAGCAACTATTAAGCTCGGATAAAAACGTAATAGCCATTATAACTACACCAATAAAAACCCCAGCTTCCCAGCAACTAGAGCAAATAGCCGTGGAAAACAATGTGAGAAGACTCTATGTTCCATCCTTCCTACTACCACAACCAGT
>JALVFK010000036.1 GCA_027030065.1 Desulfurococcales archaeon
TTAGGTACGAGGTATCACATATAACTATAATCGACGACCAGGGTAAGCCTGTAGCAATACTATCTAAGCGGACTGTCTTAAAGGAATTACTTGGTGTTGAGAAACTAGTAGAAGTATACTAAGTGTACGGTAACTCATTAGAACCATAATGGTATTGGGACAATACATGTGAGGGCATTACCAGTAATGGAGGGCGTTTAAGAGCATGGTTGAGGAAGCTGAAGCTCTCCTACACATACTGGTAATATTATTTACGGCTAAGGTCTTAGAGGAAGTCATGTATAGGTTGAAGCAGCCAACGGTATTAGGAGATATCCTAGCTGGTATAATATTAGGTCCAACACTGTTTAAGGTAATAGTTGTACCAGAACACGTTAGAGCTATAGCATGGCTCGGAATAGTCGTACTAATATTCCTAGCCGGGTTTGAGTCAAATATATCAGAGTTCAAGCGTTATGGTAGGGCTGCAGCTATAGTTGCTTTAGGCGGAGTAGTAGCGTGCTTCAGTCTAGGCTACCTCTACGGTATAATAGTTGGATATGGGCATGGGAGCGCATTGTTTCTCGCAGCTCTCCTAACTCCTACATCTGTTGGTGTCACGGTTGGTACTCTTACAGCTATAAAGCGTCTCCGTTCGAGAGAAGGCTATATTATTCTCGGGGCTGCTGTAATAGATGATGTCTATGCTGTTATAGTGTTATCGCTTGTATATGGTTTAGCTATAGGATCAGTTAGTATTGAGGCATATGCTCCACTAATTGCTGGCATAATTATCCTCGTATTCATACTATATTATGTTCCAAACATATCTGATAGGATTCAAGAATTATTCCATAAACTCCACATACCGGATGCTCCATTCATATTCACATTACTTTTAGGCCTGGGGGTAGCAGTATTCTCTGCTCACGTAGGTTTAACGCCAATACCGGGAGCTTTTATTATAGGCCTGGCTTTATCTGGGATCCGTGGACCCGAGAGGATTAGAAGAGATCTCGAAGTATTAGAGGAGGTTATAACACCCATATTCTTTGCCTATGCAGGCATACTGTTGAATCCATGGGAGATCTCGAATATAGGTGAACTAATACCCTTTGCTCTAGGAATAACAGTTCTAGGACTCTTGGGTAAGATTTTAGGATGTGGAATTGCTGCTAGACTTACTGGTTTAAACTGGTATGAGTCTCTTATAGTAGGCTTAGGAATGATGCCACGCGCAGGTGTTGACATCGTTATAGCTGTAACAGGGCTTACTCTGGGGCTGATTGACCAGGCTATCTATATGGGAGCTCTAATGCTGATATACGTTTCCTCAATCATTACGCCCATAACGGTTCAATACGCGTACAAGCTCTACCAGAATAAAGAAAGGTCCTCAAATTAGTCCTTCTATGATTTTCTCTAATTTTTCTGCAAGTTTAAGAGGGGATTCGGCTATGGGTAAGGGTGCTTCGAAAACCTTGTCTACCTTATTGGAGATCTTATTCATTCTCGTACCAGTATCACCGTATAACAAGTAGTTCTTCTTAGCGATTCTCTTGAAGTCTCCAACGTCTAGTTCGTAGAGGTAGCCCGGTGAAACCATGAATACTCGTTCAACTAGGTCTAATAACCCGTAGAAGGGTGTTGCAGCATCATTGAATGACTCAACTAATAATATATCGTTGGCCTCGCTTAGAAACCTTGTAACCTCTAATAGGAGATTATTTATTCTTGGAGAATATAGCTCGTCTACTAAGTCTTCGATATTTATTGGTTTCGGATTGAATT
>JALVFK010000037.1 GCA_027030065.1 Desulfurococcales archaeon
TATTGAGTTGAAAATAAGATATTAATACGATAGAGGTGTAAGCTATATTGTCGCAAGGGGTGGCGCGTATTGTTGAAGCCCGAATGAACATATATGTTAAACCACATAACGAGTACGCTAAACACCTTTTAGAGATAGCTAGGAAATGGCAGAAGAAGTGGAGTGAAAAACACGTCTTTGAAGCTGACCCAGAACCCGGTAAACATAAGTTCTTCCTAACAGCAGCTTTCCCCTATCCTAATGGACCATCACATATGGGGCATGCTAGAGTATACAGTATAACTGATGCCTACGCGAGATTCAAGCGAATGCAGGGATACAACGTCTTATTCCCCCTAGGCTTCCATTATACTGGAACACCAGTTTTAACTATGGCTGAAAAGGTAGCACAAGGAGATGAGAAGCTATTAAAACTGTTTAGGAAAGTGTATGGGGTACCCGAAGACATCATACCAAAGCTAACCGATCCCCTAACAATGGCTAGGTATTTCCACGAGATAAGCAAGATGTCTCTATCAGAGACGGGCTTTAGTATTGATTGGAGAAGAGAGTTTACAACCATAGACCCACAGTTTAAAGCCTTCATCCGATGGCAGTTTGAGAAACTCAGACAAAAAGGATTCCTGGTAAAAGGAACCCATCCAGTAGGCTGGTGTCCAGTACACAACATGCCCGTTGGAATGCATGACACTAAGGATGATAAGGAGCCAGAGATAGGTGAGTGGACACTACTCTTCTTCACCGATGAAGAAGGCATCATTTACCCAGCTGCTACCCTGAGACCAGAGACTATTTTCGGAGTAACGAATATGTGGATAAACCCAGATGCAGACTACGTTAAAGCAGTAATAGATGGACGGACATGGGTTATAAGTGAGAGAGCAGCCTTTAAGCTAAAGTTCCAGAAGAAAAGAGTAGAAGTCGTAGAGAAGTTTAAGGGAGAAAAAGTCCTCGGCAAACGTGTAAGGAACCCGGTTACTGGCGAGAAAGTAGTATTCCTACCAGCTAGTTTCGTAGACCCGGATACTGGTACTGGAATAGTTATGAGCGTGCCCGCTCATGCACCCTATGACTACGCTGCTATCCGAGACTTAGACGAAGACGTATTACGCAAGTATAATGTTAGGAGAGATGAACTAGAGCCCCGCCCACTAATAAGAGTGAAAGGCTATGGTGATTTACCCGCTGTTGAAGTAGTTGAGAAAATGGGTATACGTAGTCAAGAGGATAGAGAGAAACTAGAGGAGGCGACCAAGGAGGTTTATGGTGCAGAGTTCAAATACGGTATTATGAGAGAAGATATCGTAGGCTATGTTGCACAAGACCTCGGAGAACCAGCACGCTCCTACCTCAAGGGTGTTGTAAAGGCGTGGATTGCTGGTAGACCAGTTAGTGAGGCAAGAGAACACGTTGCAAAATGGCTTAGAGAAGCCGGGTTTGCTGACATAATGTACGAGCTCATGAATAAGCCCGTCTACTGCCGCTGTGGTGCCGAAATAGTTGTAAAGGTATTAGAAGATCAATGGTTCCTCGACTACGGTAAACCGGAGTGGAAGGAGCTTGCCAGAAAAGCCTTTTCAAAGATGAGGATCGTTCCACCAGAATACACGAGTGATTTCAAGTATACTATTGAGTGGGTTCAACGTAGAGCATGCGCTAGAACTCGTGGACTGGGAACAGAGCTTCCATGGAGTCCCGGATGGATTATTGAGAGCCTAAGTGATTCAACAATATACATGGCCTATTACACGGTATCACATAAGATAAAAGAATATGGTCTTAGAGCAGAGCAGTTAACATATGAGTTCTGGGACTATGTGCTATTAGGCAAAGGTGACGTAAAGGAAGTTTCAAAGAATACGGGCGTACCAGTTAAAGTCCTAGAAGAACTTAGACGAGAATTCGATTACTGGTATCCACTAGATTCAAGGCACAGTGGTAAGGACTTAATACCAAACCACTTAACATTCTTCATATATAATCATGCAGCAATATTCCCCGAAGAGAAATGGCCTAGGCAGATAGTTGTTAATGGATGGGTACTCCTTAGAGGCCACAAGATGAGTAAAAGCCTTGGCAACGTAATACCTCTCAGGATAATGAACCACCTCTACGGCCCCGACGTTGTTAGAGCTGCAGTACTCTTAGCCGCAGAAGTTGGACAAGATGCTGACTTCACAGACGAGCTCGCTGAAAGCGTTTTAGACCACCTTAGACGTTTTGAAGAAAACATTATGAAGCTCCACGAGATCGTTAAGAAGCACTATAAGGGGGATAGGAGGAAGGAGCTAAGGAAAATCGATAAATGGATTCTTAGTAGACTTCAGAGAAACATTGAGCGCATCACTCAAAGCTTTGAGGACGTGAAGCTTAGGGAAGCCGCCAACACTATACTGTATATAATTGATAAGGATGTTAGAAGATACCTTGACCGTGTAAGCGGTGAACTAGGCGATGAGAAGCGTTCAGCAACTATTGCATGGGTTATAGATAAGATTGTTGATACGTGGATTAGGCTTATAGCACCCATAACACCTCATCTTGCTGAAGAATTATGGGAGAAGACTGGGAGAGAAGGATTTGTTTCTACAGCAAAGTGGCCTAGCGTTGAGAAGGAATACATTGATATGGATGCTGAGGTTTCAGAATACTATCTTGATAGGGTTATAGAGGATGTTAGAGAAATAGCGAGAGTAACTGGTAAGAAAACTATTAACCGCGTGGTATTCTATGTTAGTGGTCAAGGAAACTATACGCTTCTCCGCAAAGCGATAGAAATGGTGGAAGCAGGTAAGCCGTTAAAGGAGTTTATAAGAGAGATACTTCCATTAGTGAGGGATAAGAAGAGAATAGCGAAGACAGCGAAACGATACTATGATCTCGCCTCACAGATACCTCCATACATAAGAGACTATATTCTCAAGAACACGTTAGATGAGAGAGAAGTTATAAGCGAGTCAATAGACTATATTAAGAGAACACTCAATGCAGTAAAAGTAGAAGTATATGGAGCAGATGATCCAGAAGCACCCGACTATGGTGGTAAGAAGAGTCAGGCAATGCCTTTAAAGCCAGCAATCTATATAGAGTAGCCTTCAACAATAATGTAACCATACTCTATCCTAATATATTTCTTTTCAGCAAGTTTTGCTATAAGGGCTTGAGCATACCTCTTATCAACTCCAAGCGATCCCACGAGAACATAGACGGCATCTTTCTTCTTTAATGGCCCGTACTCTGCAATAGCCCTCATTATCTCGGAGAGAGCACGTCCAAGAATACCTGGGGGTGCTGATGAAACTACTTCTATACCTTTATCAGTGATTTTTAGCCTAGTCTTCTTGTAACCATATGTTAGGATATACTCGTTGCCCACCTGGTCTAGCCTCGCGCTCCTCGCGTATAGGATTCTTGATAGGTTTCCGAGCTTTGTTGTTGTTCCAAAGACGAACTTGTAGGATAAGAGTTTTAATGACTTGTAATCAATGTTTTCGAGACCGTACACTAGTACGGGTACCGTAGGCTTAAACCCCGGCTTAAACACGATGGTCTTATCCAATATTTTCTCGGGTTCATAGCCTTTACTTAAAGCTATTTTTTCGAGTAGTTCTATTCTAACGGGTATCCCCTCAACTATTCCTATATGCTCATATAGATCCGATACAGCAAGTAATGCCTCGAAGAGGAAGATCATGTTAGCTGATGCGTAGGGTGAAACCAGTATTACCCGCTTCCTCTCCCTTAGATCACTAAATATCTTGAGCAATACTCTACACCATCTACTTATAATACGCTTAAACACCCTATTAGTAATGCTAGATAATGTGCTAGTATTATAGATTTCAAGCTAAGCTCTCTCTTAACATAGAAGAACGCGTATATTAGTCCGATTATAAATGCTCCAAGAGAATAGAAAGGCATTCCTACACCATACCATAAACCATATGCTATAGATGCTATTAGATGAGAGGATCTAGTACTCCCTAGTGCAAGAACCTTTACTCCATATCCTCTGAAGAACATTTCTTCGCCTATAGATATAATTACTGGATAGACTAGTGCATAAATGTATCGTAGTACTAGGGGAAACCCGTTGTATATGTATCTTAGTAGTCTCCCATAGTCTTCAACTCTTTTAAAAAGCAGAGTACTCGTAAGATATTCTTGTAACGCGAACACTGATATTGTTATAAATACTAGTATCAACACCTCGAAAAAACGTGATCTGTCAAAAGAACCTAATATATCCTCTGAGAGAAGCGATGCTTTTTCATAAAGTTTAATTGAAACTGGTATTAGTATCAAGGATGCAATCATCATAGCCCATACAACGATATTGTACCTGTAGGTATAGTATTCCAAGCTGTTGAAGCCGTACACGAAGACCCCGTAAGCATCTATTAACGCCATAGCTACGGCTGGTAAGAACAATACGAGCAACATGGTCTTCAACGAGAGACTCGTTATCCCTCACCTAATATGCTCTAAGAAGCCTAATTGTAATAAACATTATATAAGATCAAGAAGAACAAATAGATTGACACTAAGACACTAAGCTATCCCACATAAGGTGATGTAGCCCGAACCCACCAACCCTATTAGACCATAGGGGATGACGTGACGTAGGCCTAGCTGATCAGGGATCCTTGTTTGAGGTGTTCTTAGTCCTTGGGTAGGAGGTTATTCATATTTACTCATGGAGACTCTGATGGAGTAGCGTCAGCTGCTATAACTGTTGCTGCATTGAGAGGGAAGTATGATGATATAAGAGTGTATTTTAGTCATCCAGCGGGTCTTTATGGTGATTTAAACGAGTTCTATAGTAGTGGATCTGATCTCGTGGTACTGGATATAGCGTTAAGCGAGCTTCACCTCAACAGCTTATTGGAAAGATTCGAACAGATAAGTAGGAAGAATAACTTGGTTTACATAGATCATCATCCAGAGCCTCTTGGGTTAAGTGTAAGGGATTTACCGGGTCAAGTATTCCACGACATTAATGCTTCTACATCAGAGCTAACTTATCGTTTCTTCGAGGAATACTTGGACTACGATATGGTTAGGGTTGCTCTCTATGGTGCTATATCCGATTACCTGGATGAGACACCTTGGGTTAAGAGGATGCTAGAGTATTGGGATAAACGTGACATCTATTATGAGGCTGGTGTATTGAGCCAGGGATTAGAGGGTTCAAGGAGACTTCATGACTTCAAGCGACACGTAGTTCATCATTTGTCCGAGAATAGGCTTCCAAGCATGCTTAGTGAACTATTAGTGAGGGCATTAATCGAGAGCGTGAACAATGAGGAACTCCGTAAATGGGTGAAGAAAAACGTTGTGAAAAGGAATAAGTTTGCCTACGTGATAAATCCTCCAGGCAGTCTTGGTAGGGCTGCAGTCTATTCAAGAGCTATTACGGATACCATAGTGGGTGTAGCTATAAGTAAGCGTGAGAGAGTTGCTGAAATGAGCCTTAGAGCTAAGAAGAGCGTAGTTGACTTAAACCTTATTTTAAGAAAGATAACTCCGAGACTCCAGGGGAGTGGTGGCGGACACTCCTTTGCCGCTGGAGCACGCGTACCATTAGATAAATTGAAGGAGTTTCTAAGCAGACTAGAATCCGAGTTGGATAAAATAGATTGAAACCTAGAGTTTCTGTTGGTTGTTCAGCGTAGCTCAGCCTCTACATCCCGTATCCCGGTTCTAGGCCCTTTACTTTTCATCACTACTATTTGGATTCTAGGGTTCAGCTATGATTATTAGGTTTACTCTTCGCTCTCCTCTAAACCCTTCATAATGTATTCGCGCATAGCCCAGCCGAAACTCTCTGATAGTATTAGGACTGCTGCATGTGGTGGGATTACTCCTCGCTCAGTTATTATTGCGTCAATGTATTCTGGCGGGGTTACATCGAAAGCCGGGTTTAGTACCCTTATCCCCGGATTGTTCTCCAACCATTCCTTACTTACTACCTCCGTGGGGTCTCGTAGCTCTATTTTAACTAGTTCGCCTACAAGTGTCATTGGACTGAACTTATAGGTTTCAGCTGCTACAAGGAACATTACGTCTGCTTCATGGGCTGCTAGGGCTAGTTGGCTTGTACCTATCTTGTTTACTAGTGCTCCATTACTTGCTATTGCATCAGCGCCTACTATTACTTTATCAGCTTTTTTCACGATAAGTCTCATAGCTGAGTCTGGTACAATTGTTACGTCAACTCCTGCTTCAGCTAATTGTGTACTTGTTATCCGGCCTTGAAACTTGGGTCTAGTTTCATCAGAGAATACTTTTATCTTCTTGCCCTGGCGATGTGCTTCTACTATTACTGATACTGCTACAGAGCTGTGACAATGTGTTACGATGACGTCTCCATCACTTATCATTCTTGCACCATATTCTGCTATCTTCTTCACGGCCTCGAGGCTCTTCTCAATGAACTCGTTTGCCGATTCTATAACTATTCTCCTAAGCTCTTCTAAACTACCAGTACTATTGCGTAATCTATTCATTACGAACATTACGGCGTTTGGAAGGCTAACAGCTGTTGGTCTAGTATTTAATAGTATTCTTGCAACATGCTCCATATACTCCTTGAATTCCTCTCCACTACCACGGTAGCGTTCTGCTGCTATTCGTAGAGCTCTTGCAACACTCCTAGCTATTTTGCCTGCTCCACGTATTTTCATAGTCTTTATATCTTCTGCTATCTCTAATACCTCTCTGGGTACCTGATACATTGTTCCGTACACCTAGTGCTATGAATATATAGGTTTGAGTACGGGGTCTTAAACATGGTGCAGAGGTGTAATATGTGTCCAAGTTAGGGATAAGTAATGAAGTAATTGAACAACTTGCATCCGATGAATGCTATTACGTATGCAAAGACTACAACCTCAATGACGCAGTAGAAGAGATAAAACGCTTAACCAGCTTAGAGGAAGACTTCGTTACAGTAGAAGGATGCCCCGCATGTATCGTTAGAGAACAAGTAGCTAAAACCAAGACCAAAACCTATATGGCTATGACCCCGTCTGGATCATTTATAGAATTCTATTTAGTAGACAATACAGTCTACGAGATAACTAGTGAGGAAGGAGAACGGCCTATAATCATTGTTACCGCTTATACTCTAGAAAAACTAGAAGAAAGACTAGAAGAACTTAGAATGCAAGCCCTCATAACCGAAGACGATGTAAAAGAACTATTGAAATGGAGGACTCGTTCATCGGATTAGTGGCCTAAACTTTAACGCATATGGTATCACACCATATTCTTCCTTACGGTTGATTCTTCTCAAGACAGCTTCCACGTCCATTCCTATTTCTACGCTATGTGGATCTACATCTGTTAGCGGCGCGAATACTCTTACGCCGTTTTCTAACTCAACTAGAGCGAAGACCAAGGGTGCTTGATCTCTATAACCTACTGGCGGGTTATGTAGTATTGTATATGAGATAATCTTACCACGCCTTGGTAGTTCTACTTCCTCTAGCTCCCTAGACTTACATTTCTCGCATACTGGGCGGGGTGGATAGTATATTGCACCACATTTCTTACATCTAACGCCTACTAGCCTATATCTTGAATGTCTTTCTCTCCAAATACGTGCGGGATAAGTCATGAGGAAATCACCTTGAGAGAATTGTTATAGTTATAGTTGTACCTGCTCCTCCAATGCTTTGAGCTAATCCTTTCTCAGCATTACTTACTCTTACTCCTGGGAAATCTCCTCTCAACTGCATTGCTATCTCCATTATCTGGTATATGCCAGTCGCACCTACCGGGTGGCCTCGTGCCTTTAGTCCTCCGCTCGGATTGACCGTTGGCTTATCGCCTAAGTGAAATGCTCCATTGCTGAAGAGTTTCGCCGCCTTACCTTTCTCGGCGAACCCCAGGTCTTCGAGGCTTATGAGTCCGAGAATACTGAATGCATCGTGTAGTTCGAGTACATCCATGTCTTTTGGCTCCATTTTAGCCATCTTAAATGCTTGCTCGCCAGCCTTAATCGTTGCTACTAGCGTGTCAAGTTTTTCTCTTGCCGCCACATAGATGTGGTCAGTAGACATGCCCACCCCCGCTACTCTTATCGGGGTATCCGTTATCTTTCGCGCAACATCTTCTGAAGCAAGAATTACTGCTGCTGCACCATCACTTATAGGGCTCGCATCTAGTAGCCTTAACGGGTAAGCTATTATACGCGAACTCAAAACCTTTTCTTTAGTTACCTTGAATCTTAGATGAGCGTAGGGGTTTTTGGAAGCGTATTCATGCATTGCTACTGGCCACTCAGCTAGGTATTCATAGTCTATGTTGTACTTGTGCATATAGTAGTGCATTATCAACGCGTTTATACTAGTAAAACTCGCACCATAGAAGGCCTCATAGTCGGCTTCAGCTGCCTTCGCGAGAGCTGATGTTGTACCACTGCTACGAGCATCACTTAACTTCTCTACACCAGCCGCCATCACTATATCAGCGAGCCCCGAGGCTACTAGAGCATAAGCTGTATAGAATGCTGCTCCACCACTACCACAAGCTGCTTCCACTTTAAAGGCTGGTATCCTTCCCAAACCCGCATAATCGGCTAGGTATGCCCCCAGGTTGTCTTGGTCTTGGAGAGAACTACTCGTCTCATTACCGACTACTAGTGCTTGCGGCATATTGTTTCCAGCATCCTCTATAGCCTTCCATGCTGCTTCAGCGAACAAGTCTTTTAGGCTACGATGGTATAGTCGCCCTATTTTCGTGTAGCCTACACCAACAACGTAGACCTTCCTCACGAATAATACAACCTCACACACGGTGTAGGAGGAGGAAAATATAAGTGCTATTGTCTTAGCGGAGATACGATAATAGTCGAAACAATATAGTCCGAAATACCAGAGTATTATTATAGCCTCTAAGACCAGATAATATTATGAGAGCATAGAACTCTAAGATGATAGCTATGCCGAAATATCTGAGACAGCCTCCACGCATAAAGATTCTTGAAGCACTTGGAGCACTAGCTGATGGCCGCGTAAAACATCTCAATGATAAGAAAGCAATTGTTGTTTCAAGCGATGGGACTAGAAAGTATACTGTAATAGTAGACTATGAGGCCCGCAGAGTCTATAGTGACGACAATGGTACTAGGCTTAGGGGATACGTAGGCTACCCTATAATAGCGTTGCTTATGGAGAAAGGAGTACTGCCTTTCAATGAGAGGTTTGCTCAAGCATTAAAGGGTATTCCGTGGAAGAAGCTTAATGAAACCTATAAGAAGTATGCTATAGTTGAAGAAATAGTTAAGAAGAAGGCGATGGAGAAGGGCGTAATGCCTTCGGAGCTAGACCAGTTCGTAGAAAAAGCTATGAAAATCCTACGCTCATTAAAACTAGTCTACGATGAGAAATTAGTCGATAAATACTAGCTTTCAACAACTCCTTCTTCTTCCGATACAATTGACTTGGGTACTTCGTCTCCCGTTTTATCTCTCATTATCACTACTCTACGAGGATACGGTATCTCGACACCGTATTCCTTAAACCTCTTATGTATCTCTATTATAAGCTCGCTTTCAACTATGGGTTTCAGCCACGGATGCTCTATGTAAGCGTATAGGCGTAGATTAACGCTATTTTCTCCAAACCCTTTAACGATTACAACCGGGTAGGGTTTCGGTAGTATTCTTGGATGATCTAGTGCTGCTTCAAGCATAGCCTTAATAGCTAATTCTACGTTGCTCTCATAGCTTATTCCCACATCAACTACCGCTGCAACTCTTCTTTTCCCTAGACTATAGTTTACTAGCTCCTTGTTCAATAGTATCTGATTCGGTATAACTATACGTCTACCATCAAGTGTAACGAGCCTCGTATGAGTCAAGGTTATGTCTTCTACACGTGCAATTGAGCCATTGTATTCTAAGACATCTCCAACCCTAATGGCCTGGCTAAAAACCATTACAATACCAGCTATAATGTGACCGAGACTATTCTGTGCCGCGAGACCAAAGATTACTGTTATAGCACCAGCAGCATAGGCTAGCATTACTGATGCCTGGCCTAGTTCAGGATATACTATTTGAACCATATCGAAAACCAGTATTGAGGCCACTATAGCCGCTGAAACATTTATCATTATTCCTAGAATTGATGCTAGAGACGGCTTCTTAGACCCCATACCCTTTATTACTACTGCCTTTAACAATTTAGCTACATAGTATGATGCTATGATACCAGCAATATAGAGTAGTATCATTGCTAGTGATTCGTCAGAAGGCAACACCATTAATTATGCTCCCTCAAAGAAAACTATTTTTCATAGAGGCAGAGTACTTAAGCTAGCGTGCTCATCAACTATACAAAAACCCCGCATAGAGGTTAACAAGGTGTTCGAGCATCATGGATTCAAATAGTATCTACGAAGTACTGGCTAGAGTAAAAGTTGTTGCAACTGATGTTGATGGGACACTTACCGTTGATAGAGGCAACTACCTAATCCATGAGGACGCTATCACAGCTATAAGGAGACTCGAAGAAAATGATGTAAAAGTTATCCTCGTATCAGGTAATACTATTCCAGTACTCTTCGGATTATCAAGATACATTGGTACAAGCGGACCCGTTGTAGGAGAGAATGGTTGTCTCGTAGGCTATAAGGGTGAGATTATACCAGTTTGCTCAAAGTCTACTAGAGAGCTAATAAGCCTCATATTAGAGGAGTTTGGAGAAGAACTTACTCAGTCTTGGCAGAATAGATATCGTGAATACGATTATGCTTTTAGACCTAAAGTGAAGAGCCTTGAGGTCCATAGGGAGCTTACTGAGCGTATCCAGAGATTTCTCTTATCAAGGAATATAACGTGGGTTAAAGTACTCTCATCGGGTTTCGCAATACATTTAATCCCGGTTGACGCGGGGAAGGATAAAGGGTTGCTAAAGGCTCTTGAAATAATAGGTGTTAGTAGAGACTATGTTATCGGGATAGGTGATGGGGCAAACGATGTTGAAATGTATAATGCAGTAGGCTTGCGTGTAGCAGTTGCAAATGCTGATGAATCGTTGAAGGAGAAAGCTGACTTAATATTAGATGAGCCTAGTGGTAGGGGCTTCGCAAAACTAGCTAGACTAATATTGGAGGCTAAGAAGAAAAATACTTGGTAGTGATGAGCATCCCGAACAAGTATGAGCCTAGTGTTTAAGGGCTATGAAAGAGCGGTGGCTGTCTGATCCAATTATCTATAGTTTCTAAAACCATCTTCTACTATTATGCTTAGGAGTCTTAATAGTTCCATCATATCGTTTATACTAGCCATTTCTACAGTGCTATGAGTATATTTTGTAGCTACACCAAGTGCAAGTATGTTCACGTTAGCTCTCTGGAAGGCGGCCGCATCGGTTCCGCCACCAGCTGACACTAATTGTAGTTTTACTCCATTAGCTTCGGCTAAACCAACAATGTATCTAACGAGTCTCGGATTGAGTATAGCGGCATTATCAATAAATCTAATAGTAGGACCCTTACCCGGAGCCAGTGTACCCGTAATAACTGGGTTACAACATGAAGTTGTATCTACTGATACCGCGTAGTCTGGTCTCAAAGTATGCGATAAGGCTAATGCGCCTCTGAGCCCTACTTCCTCTTGAACAGTCCATGCGAGGTATACTTTGCCTCTAGGCTTTACCTTGCCCTCGTATATGTTTCTCGCAAGCTCTAAGAGTATAGCACAGCCAAACCTATCATCAATCGAGCGAGTTGCTAATACTTCTCCGCGTCGTAGTAGTGACCAGGGTTTAGCAAAGGTTACTGGGTCAAGTATTCTTACACCCCATTCCTCAACCTCACTACGACTACTAGCTCCTACATCTATAGCTAGCTCATTCCATGGTAGAACCTTTACCTCCTTCTCAAGTTTTAGATGAGGCGGTGTAAGCCCTATAATACCCGGTATGTCTCCTTTCCCGCTATGAATTACTACATGCTGGCTGACTAGGACTCTATCATCTATTCCACCTATCTTCCTAAACCTTATCAAACCGTCATCTTCTATATTAGTTACAACAAGGCCTAGTTCATCCATGTGGGCAGCAAAGAGTATTGAAGGTGAACCCTCTCCAAGCTCCAATATGACGTTGCCGATAGAATCTACGGATACTTTACCATACTTTTTAGCAATTGATAGTATTTCGTTTCTTATATGCTCCTCATACCCCGAGACTCCTGGAGTATAGACTAGTTTTCTTAATAGCTCGAGAAATGACACGCACTCCTCCCCCAAGTACTGAGAGAACAGTGTCCCTAGAATAAAATAATCTATAATTTAAGACCTAGTTTTTCTTGAACTATTATGTTTTTTCTCTATTTTTGCTAGGAAGAAAGCCTTAACTACAAAGAATAGTCCTACTCCTAAGAGTATTATTGATGATGCTAGGTTTAATATACAGCGATGCGTTATGAATACATCTATTAATCCTACTATCCCCGCGGCTAAGAGGAGCCCTCCTATAATTGAGCCAGCAAGACTTAGTGTTTTTGCATTATTTATGGGGTTTTTTATATACGAGTATAGTGCTAGCATTAATACTCCTAGGGCTACTCCAGCCGCCAAGCCTATTACCGTTGTCGTCATGTCTTATCGGTTCCTCAACTTCTTTATTAGTTCTCCTACTAGGTCTGTAGTCTTTTCTTTTGCCTTATATACTTTATCGTATCCCACGTTTAATGGGTCGCCGCCATCTACTATTACTTCACCGTTTACTATGACTGTTTCTATTCTCCGATTCGAGTCAAGTACCATATCGTATACTATATCATCGAACGGTATTAGGGGCCAGCTTGGTGGCTCAGAGAAATCTAGTACTATTATATCAGGTTTAGCGCCCTCAACTACTGCTCCCAGGTTTTCTAAGCTGAAGATCTCTGCTGTTCTCGAAGTAGCGTGTACTAATGCTTCCCTCGAGCTCGTCTTACCTGTTATCCATAGTCTCCGCGCTATATCAAACATATTGTATTGTGGTGCAACACCTATAGATAGTCCTACGCCATTAACCCATCTACCTATATTGAGGAAGGTAACCACTGTGTCACTAGGCCTAATCATTCCAGGCGGGTCTACGAGTATTTTTGCTCCCCCAGGCATTTTTGCTGGCTTAGCAACTATTCTATTCAGCCCCAGCTTTGCAGAATACTTTCGCGCATCAATAGATGATTCTACGAGAGCGTAAACGTGTACTCTCCCATCCTTTCCATCCCACTCTTCAACTATTTTGTCAAGATCGTTGACGTAAGGGTCTACTAATAGTAGTATTCTTAATCCGATCTCATAGAGCCCTCTAGCTATTGTGTGAAGGTTTTCTTGGTCTAATACCCCTACAGTCGTGACACCATTCTTTACTAGCTCATAGCCCGCCATCAACGATATATTATAGTAGTCGTTGGTGCTCAAGGTTGATAATATGTCGAGGGGGTTAACTAGGTTCTTTAATAGGAGGTATCTGAAGGGATAGAAGGAGATATACGTTACGGGGCTTAGGGTGCCAGGCATTATGAGTCTATCGTTAGCCGTTATGTATAGCTCAGCTAACCTATAGTCCTCTGGTGGTTCTCCCTCACCTATCTTCTTGACCTGGTCGTCTTCTAGGTAAACGTATCCTCTAGGTATTATATTCAATTCTTTCCCGTGGAGTACTGTAGCGTTTCTTAATAGTATTCTGACCAATAGAGATCCTCCTCTACTCTCAGCTTAAAAACTATATTTAGGCTTATAAGCATAGTTAGTATCCCGGCATGGGAGTTTCCTTATGTCTACGATATTAGAGTTAGAATGTATATATAATAGAGTTTCTCGTCCACTAGGATGCAACGGGTTTCTAGGCTTTATCTTAGGCGATACTAGGAGCGTATTCAAGATATTACTAACTTGTAGATCGGATAGGCCTGGAGGCAGACTTTGGGAGGCTAACGTCGTATTAGACAGATACCTCGAATTAACGCCGCATAGACTTTACTGTATAAGTGGATGCTATACGCTTTGTACTCTGAGAGGACAGAGAAAACTCTTTACGGAATTGAAGAAAATTCTCCCCTTAGACAAGTATAGTGTTGGGAGAAACGAGTCTACATGGCTTATCTACCAGATTGATGAATACAAGGTGCTTAGTGAAGATTCTCTAAGGGATCCAGATAGAATAGTAGTAGATTGTCCCTCCGTAGACTTTAGCTATATTATAGGGTGGAAGAACTATATTGTAGCACATCCAGAAGTCTCTGATATAAATAGTAGGTTGAAAAACATTGTTTTAAAGATAAGAGATATAGGCGTCTAAGAAAAGCATTCTTATTCTATTCTCTCGGTTCGCAGAGTAAACTTCTCTTTGCCTAGAATAAGGTCTACTTCAAGTCTACTTGGTGCTCCTAGACTACCGTGTCTCGTCACCTTTATACCCGCCGCTATTACACCTGCTCTAACGGCTTCTAGGTAATCGTTTGTTTCGAGATAATAGGTGTTGAAGGCTGCGTCAAAGACGTCTCCAGCTCCCACTGTGTCAACTACTTTGCCTACTCTATATGCTTCTATTTTTGTTATCTCGTCTCTAGTTATTAGGACTGCTCCCTCACTACCCATTTTAACAACTATAGCGTTGAGCTTATCCTTTAATAGTGATCTAGACAAGTTCATTTCTAGTGCTTTAAATTCTCTCTCATTTAGGAATAAGTGGTTTACTAGCCCCATTACTTCTGCAAGCTTTCTCGGCTTGTCAACAGCTTTTCTACCGGGATCATAGCTTATTATGGTTGTCTTACTGATATCTTCTATTCTCTTAACTAGTTTAAGAGTTAGCTCTGGGTCAAGGCCAGCTATGTGTACTATGTCTGGTTGCTCATAGCTATAGAGTTCTAATATGTAGTCTAGTGTTAACGCATTGTTCGCTCCACGGTGGGAAGCCATAGCGTACTTGCCATCGGGTAATGAGAGCACTACTACTGTTCCCGGCCCCCCACTAGCTCTACACAGCCTAGAAGCATCGACACCCGTAGAAGATAGTAGTTCTACTAGTACCCTTGAGAACGGGTCTATGCCAGTGCATGCTGCTAGAACTGCTTTATGCTCTAGCCTCGATACTGCTATAGCATAGTTTGTTGCTGATCCACCTATGCTTATATATGAGTCTCTACCATATACTCTGTCTTCAACTCCTGGGATACGGTCAACGTATAATATTATGTCTAGGTTGAGTCTACCCGTGGATAAGTGTTTGTATTTTCCCTGAACCAATATATCATCCTTACCTTTTGAGTAGGCTTGGATAGAAGTATTTCTTACCAGTCTTCTCCTTCAACTGGTCCCACTCGTATAGTATTTTTACTGCCTCATTAGCTGTTTTTATAGCATCTTCTT
>JALVFK010000038.1 GCA_027030065.1 Desulfurococcales archaeon
ATGCCGAGAAAAATAATAGCATATAATCATAATTTGAAAAACGTAACCAGATGAGCTCATAGCTTGTATTAAATGTACTTAGGAAAAATACGTATGGTTTGTAGATACTTGACGTATAAAGGAAAGCATAGAACATAACTACTCCTATAATCCATGCATAGCTAAAGCGAAGATACCAGTAGAAAAGATATATGAACCTCTTCAACTCCCTAAGCCCTCCGCTCTATTCGTTTTAGATACTCTATAACTAGCGTAATAGTATACTGTTAAGGAGACAACACCGATAATGAAGAAAAATAAGGAGTAAACCATATAATAGACTACATAACCAACCTTCGATCCGCCAACAGCTTCTAAGTTCACGTAATATTTCTGCTTACTTTCATTAGGGAATAAGAGTCTTATACCATAGATGCCTGGCTCTTTTGCGGTAAACTTTATTATCTTCCTCGTAGAGTCCTTCAAGCTTACATAATACACACTGGTATCATCCATGAAGTTTATCTTAACTATTAATGTCCCATTAACTGGAGTAGTTGAAGAAATTGTTATCTTTAGTGTATCATTAGCATATAGATACACGTGCGTGAAGAGAACTTTACTTATTTCATTATAATCTCTTGTGCTAATATGTCCTATAGTCTTCGGGAGATTAAAGACCACTATGAATATGGTTGAAGAAATCATCAATAATACTATACCAATATATAATAAGTGTTTAGCGTGTTTAACCATACTATTGTTTCCTCAACTTAATTTTTATGAAAAATACTATAGCTAATGCTACAATTATTACCGATGCAACAGTCAATACTTCCACTAACCTACTATATAATGGATTAATACTGGGAACACCGCCTATCTCGATTACATTAGTTTTATTTATTTCAGCTTCAATTAACTTTATGTATAATGTTGAATTACGGGGATAGAGTATCGTCCTTATATTCAATCCATAGTATAATGGATCTACGGGTAATAGTGCATACCTTTTTATTATGGTAGATGGAGGAAGGGTGTTTGTAAAGTCCATATATAATAATATTCCGTGAATATTGTCATATAATACAGTCATATTATATGGTAGTGGAACAACAGCATATGATATATTATCTATTGTGATAAAAGGTCTTAAACGATAGAATTCCGTATTATCATACTTCGAGTGTACTATGACCTTATAGTAGAGTTTCCATTTTCTATAATCCTTTAGACTTTGATAAGCTTTTTCAATAAGACTGTTCTTAACGATATAGGTGTTGTTTGGTAAACTTATTAGCGTTAGGCCTTGTTCCTTAGCTATCTTTTTCCAAGTATTTAATATATCTAATGATGGATTAATCATTTTGATATTGGCTAAAGAAGGCTTCCAGAAATCGGATAAACATATGTCACTAGACTCTAGGCTAACATTATTGTAGCTGAATCCGTATGGGGGATGATTGGTATAGTTTACGTATGATAAAAACGCTGTAGGATAGCTTTTCTCCTGCAATTTAAGCTCTACGTCTCGCCCATGGTAGAAGAGTAATAGTGTTGAATTCTTGTTCACATCATATTTACTTATAGCGAAAATCATATCGCCTATATACTTGTTGCCGTGGAAAAGAGCCCAAACATTATCATTAAGCGTGAGATTACTAGACAGCAATACCCGGCTAACACTACCTATATATACTCTCATATGCAACGAGCTATTAGCTAGAGGCTGTCTATATTCTACGTCTCTTAACGTTA
>JALVFK010000039.1 GCA_027030065.1 Desulfurococcales archaeon
TCATCTACCGCAACCTAAGCTATTATACCAGGATTATAAGTGGCGGGAGAGTAAGCCCTGCACAATTATTCTACAATATAGTTACAAAACAAGTCGGATTAATAGCCGTAAAAGACGTAGTAGTATTTGATGAAGTCAATAGGATAAGCTTTGTTAACGAAGACGAAGTTGTAGGAAAGCTCAAAGACTATATGGAGAGCGGATTTTTTGAAAGAGGACCCAAGCAAGCTCATAGCGACTGCAGCCTAGTATTCATAGGCAATGTTGACGACGACGTTGAAATAGATACCGTTGAATCACTACTGAGAATACTACCAAAGTTCATGAGGGATCCAGCACTTCTAGACAGAGTACATGGTATAATACCTGGTTGGAGGCTACCGAAAATAACTACGAGTAATCTACACTTATCAAGAGAATATGGTTTAGTAGCAGACTTTTTCGCGGAAACCCTACACCAGTTGAGGAGAATAGATTATCGTAGAATAGTATTAGACCACGTAGAACTCGGAGAAGGATTCACAATAAGAGATGAGAAAGCTGTAGTAAAACTAGCCTCCGGCCTCATAAAGATACTCGCACCCCACGGTGAAGTAGATAGACAATTATTTGAGAAGATCATAAGCTTATCAGTTGACTTAAGGCTCCAGGTAAAACAACTCCTCCACACCATGCTTCCAAGAGAATACCCCAGCCCCCGCCTCGAATACCATGTGAGGTGGGGTTAGAGTTGATGGACTTCCCATATGATAAACCCCTCTACGCTAGGAGGACTCCAGTAGAAGTATTGGAGGAGACTTACTCTATCCTAGAAGTCCTAGGTATAAGTAGAGATGATGTAGTAGTAAACGGTATAGAAGTACTCGTTGAACCAGTGAGCTTGACTAAAACAGCTGCACGGAAAGCCAGGCATAAAGCCCTAGTAGCAGTAATGAAGTGGTTTGGAAGCGAATGGGTTGAGGAGAAGAAGGGTAGAATAATAATGCCTGGTGAACAATCCACTATAGCATTAAAGCTTAATGGTATAAGAGTATTCTTTAACCCGACAAAAGACTTCGATGAAGCAAAGCTAGCAGCACTAGTAGTATTGAAGTGGAGAGTAGGATTAAACGTAAACGGGAGGACAGGGCTAATAGAAATAGATGAATGGGAGAATAATAGAACAGTAAACCTAAAGGAACTAGGACTAGAAGAAGTTAAAGAACTAGTAGCTAGACATGTAGAAGAACTAGACAGAGAACTTGAATCCAAGCTAGGAGTGAGAGAGAAAAGAGTCGTAGAGAGAACATTTGATTCCCTCCTCGAAGAACTAGTAGAAGACGAAGAGAAAACAGACTATAATGTAGAGATAGTTGAGGAAGACGAAAACACGTACACTGTTCACGTGGACTCCAAATACTATGATGTAATAGTAGTGGTGAACAAGTATTCTGGTAGAATATTGTCGGTGAAGAAGATAGTGAGCGAAGAGGGCGTGGAGAGAATAGTAGAGGCGCTTGGATTAGATACTAGTAGGATGGCTGTAAAACACGGCTTTGATACTGTTAGGATACTAGCTATAGGTGAATCTAAGACTGTACTGGTAGAGATAAGAGACAATGACATAGTATTAAATGAGAAACTACCTGGATTTAATGAGATAAGAGAGCATGCGAGGAAGAGGATGGAAGAGAAAGCACGTACAAAAATAGGTGACCCCATAGTAGAGGAACTCGCTATTAAGGAAGTAGACCCACCCATAGTTCATGTCAAACTAGACTATAAGGGAGTAAAATATCAGTCAACGATTAGAATAGACAATATGGAAGTAGAATACGAAGAAATAGAGGTAACCGAGGAGGCAGTTAAGAATATATTAGAGGAGAAATACAATATAGGAATAGAAATGGTACGCTCAACTCCACCATGGTATATAGCTTCGGGCACAGATGGAGTAAGAAACTATATAATAATAGTAGAATACCCGTTAAAGTCCATGATAAGGAAAGTAGAACTATCAAGACACTACGCCATCAAGAAATCACGAGAAGTCTTGGCAAAACTAGGGCTACGTAAACCTAGGCTCAAGAGTATAGAGTCAGATGAAAATGGAGGATGGATAACAACATGGATAAGCGGTGCAGTTAAGATAAGTGTTGCAGTTGACATTCATGGGAGGGCTAAGGTCGTAGACTACGACTTAAATAAGGATCTAGTAGAAAACATGTTAGAATACTACTATCGTAGCCGTGGAGAAGATATCAACATACTTAGGATCCAGCCAATAGATGCAAAACATGTAGCAGCATACATAATCCACGGGCACAAACCATTAACGCTTAAGATAAATGCCGAAGAATTAACAATAGAAAGCTAGTCTCGCCCAGCCCAATGGAGAAATTGATCCCTCCCCATTATTATCTAGTTTTATTATAAGAGACTAAGACTATATTCTAGGTTTTCTAGAAAGCCAAGCATCTATTACTGATACTATTCTATTCGGAATAGACTTATCAGCTAATACTAGGTTTAACCCGTGTCCCGGTATTTTGGACGAATAAAATATGACGCTTGCATTACGTGTGACATTCCTTAATGTTTCTACTGCTTGTACCGATGCCTTATCAAGCTCACTATATATTATGAAGATGTTTCTTTTATAATCTTCTAAGGCTTTAAAGTCTATTCCTATATTGTTTTCGAGAATGGGTGATATCATTACTATTCCCTGGATATCTTTACCCCAAGGCGTATTGAGTAATTGTGTTGCTATACTGCAGCCTATGTCAGAGCATACTATGAATAATGGTTTTTCTTCAACAATACTTTTAGCTGATATTATAAGTGATTGCACGTCTAGAATCATTCTCTTATAGTCTTCTGGTTTAAGATCCTTTACTCTAACAAGAGAGCCGTTTGTCCTATAAATACTAAAGCCGTGACCTCTCAAATCCAATGTAAAAACAGCTAATCCGTTTTCAAGCAGTTTCAAGGACACATTAGTAGCATTCCATAAATTAGAGTCTTCTCTAAATCCATGTATAAGGACAACTATACCGCGAGTATTTTCGGGTAGTACATAAGCTGCCCATATCCTCATCTTATCAATGCTTATAATGCTTAGTGTATGCCAACTATACTTAGCTTGCTCTTGATGAACTACTGGCTGGTTTACTGGTTTTATGATGACAAGTCCGAGAACTAAGATTACAGCTATAACTATTATGATTATAGAGATACGTGTAGCAGTATTCACTAGTCTCTCCATAGAAATTCTCTATTTCTTTCTATGTATTTAAACACTCCTACTATTAGAATTCCTAATCGTTTATCCCTTCAACTTGTAGCTCAAATACACGGTTCTTTATCCAGTTAAACAATAGGTCTAGACTACTATCGCTCCACAAAATGCTTCCATCTCTTGATACACCAATACTCACAAAGTATACTGGTGTTCTAGACCAAGCTGGATCATTTGACAATACCATTATGTTTGTATCTGTACTGTTTATTAGATCTGCTACATCATCGTATTTTACTGCAATTAGGACTACTCCGCGAATATTAGGATCCTTTAACTCATTAACGCCTTCTAATACCGCTCTCGATACCTTTCCATAGCATACTATTACTATTGGTTTTCCAATATTCTTTTCAGACCACTTGATCATCGTCTTTATATCGTCTACGTAGTCGTCTTCACTACTAACAGCAAAGGTTCCTCCACCATTTGCTAGCACTGGTGTACTATTTCCATGGAATCTTAGATCAAATGATATTACGGCGTTATCATAGTTTAATAGTCTTTCATCTAAATTCATTCGAGACCACATGGTTTTATCTTTCCCATAGTCGTGTACTAGTATCACAGCTAGCCTACTGTTAGCTGTGACAGCATACTTTATGTCGAGTAATATATTGTCGTCTGTTAACGCTACACCACTATTCCATTCAATATTTCTATTTAATCCGAGATACCATGGATAAGCATTTACTACTATAGCTATAATTGTGAATACTATGACTATTATTGTAGTAACTGCTAAACGGTTCAACACTTATACCTCAGAATTAACATTGCTGTATTAGATTAAAATAGTAGGCGTAGAAATTTTATCTAGAACTGTTACATACACTTAATATAACTTGTAGGTATAGTTTACATTGGGTAATAGATTGAAGCGCATACACTACAAGGCTACACTTCTCTTGATAGGGGCTAACGTACTAGTATACGGATTAATGATAGCTGTATGCGGACTGAATAGCGGTATAGGTCCAAGTACACCATGTATACTGTTATTAGGCCTCCACCCCTTGTTCATAGTCTTTGGGGAATGGTGGAGGCTTATTACAGCCTTATTCGTACACGTGGATATCCTACACTTATTCTTCAACATGTATGCACTCTATATCGGCGGGAGGGTTGTTGAACCATATTATGGGAGCCTACGTTTTCTCGCAATATATTTTCTATCTGGGATCATAGGCAATATTGCTAGCCTAATACTACCAGTATTGAGCGTAGGTGCTAGTGGAGCCGTCTTTGGAATATTTGGGGCAATGATAGTAGTTGAGAAACGGGTTACCGGTACCGCTACTGCTATGATAGTGTTCCTCATAATAGTGTTAATTGTAAGTAATCTAGCTTATCCAGGTAAAATAAATAACATTGCCCATATAGCTGGAGTCCTAGCCGGCTATGTTCTAGGTAAAATATTGGAGCCTAGAAGGATAAGTTTAGAGGCCCACAGCTATATTTAGCATGGGAGCTGTTTTAGCCGCAAGCCATAGGACTCTCGGTATATAGAGCCTCCCCTCCTTATCCTTCTCTAATGCCTCAACAATTCGTTTAGCAACTGTCTCAGCAGTAGTGCAGAAGTACTTGCATTTTCTCTCACCTAGGCGTTTAAAGCTCGGATTATTGAAGAATTCTGTACCGGAAACCTCACCTAAATATACATTTAATACCCTTATTTTTGTCCCATCAAGCTCGTGCCGTAGGGTTTCAGCAAAGTAGCTTAACCCGCTCTTACTTGCACCATAGGCTGATAGGCCCAGGATGGGAGCGAATACTGCCCCCGTTAAAATGAATACTATTGCACCACTATTTTTCTCTAACATGTAATCTAAGGCTTTCCTCGCTAAACACATTGCTGAAACCATGTTAACTAATACCTGTTGCTCGATATCCCTCCAATCTTGCTCCCAAACCATACCGTAGACAGCAAAACCAGCATTATTTACTAGTATGTCTAAGCCCCCCATCTCTTTAAGAGCAGTATCAATTATAGTATGACAGCATTGAAGATCGCTTAAATCGCATGGGAGACCATGGAAGTTTTCATATTTTTCTTCTAG
>JALVFK010000040.1 GCA_027030065.1 Desulfurococcales archaeon
GAAATATTAATTAAACCAAAAATACTAGGAGAAACAAGCCATACACTCAGTATAACGGTATATGACGAAGACTTCTGGATCTCCAGAAGCATCGGCCCAATCAATATTAAAATAAAAACAACGCTTGAATCAATCAAAACGCTAATGAGGATAAGGAAAATACTACTACGCTATCGAGAATACATCGCTACACCAATAATATACAGGGTAAGAGTCGCTCTTAAAGGGAAAGGATCCGGCGCCGCTGGGGCCTATGGACCCGGTAAATCAGGGTATGGACCCGGTACGGGAGGTAGTGGGCAAGGGGGAGTCGGCCTGGGGGGCGGCGAAGCGGGATCTCCCTCCATTGAAGTATCGGGCGAGCCGAGCGAGATTGAAGAGAAGGTGCTGAGAGCATACTTTACCCCCATCATAGCTCCGGAGGGGAGGAGCGGTAAGTGGAGCATCTACGGAGACTATTCGGGTGCCCGGGAATACCTCCCGGGCGATAGGCCCAAGGATATTCACTGGAAAAAAAGTATTACTAAGCAAGAGTTAATAGTTAAAGTGTACGAGCCGGGAAGCGGGGGAGGAGGCGGTGGCGAAAGACTCCTCATCATAGCGGATTGGGTTGCAAGGAATCCGGAGGAGCTGGACGATCTAATAAAAAGAACCTACTCAGCAATACTTTCATCGGCTGGAGAGAAAATAGTCCTCTTACGAACACCGACCGGTAAAACATATCTAGTCAATGGGCCGCCAGGCGAGGTTCTCCTGGGAATCGACTATATACTGAAGACTGAGGGCTTAGCCCTCCCCTACTCCTATCCGGGGTGGAGGAGAGAGAACACCCCGATAATAGCAAGGAGAGCAGAGGAGGCAGGTCCTCCATTATCAAGTATATCAGAGTACTTTAAACTCCTAGGAGCAGCTATTGCGGAATCACTGAAGAGAGTAGGCGTTAAGGAGGGAACATCCTACTATATAATAAATTCGGATGCAACTAGTTTAAGAAATTACTATATAGGCCAGGCGTTGTCAAAACTTAACCTAACCGAGAAAACCGTCTCCAGCGGGGAATGGAAAGAGATCATAAGAAAGGTGATCTCCGAAGTTAAAAAGATCTGAAGCTCCTCGTCCTTTCAGCAACATACCTGTATTTTCTATACAATGCTATGAAAAGCGCCACCAATATCAGTACTGCGTTAGCCGTTACTATGCGGTTTAGGGTTATCCCTTCACGAGTATAATTAAGGGCGAACCCGACTATTGGTACTACTGCAAGGGAGAGGGCAATAGACAGTCCAAGCTTTTCAATATCACTTAGCTGGCCTTCTCTCGGATAGAGTGCTTCTATCATAGAATACCCTGGGAGGAATGAAGCATAAAGTGCACCGAAGATGTAGCGGAACGGGTAAAGTATATTATAATGGGGTGATAATATGATGAGGAGAATGCTAGCAAGTGTTAATGTTAGGGCTGTATAGAACCACAGTGAATACTCAAGGCGTAGAAGATACTCTAGAATCGATGATGGAGGCTTAGGATCTACTAGTTTTACCTTACCGTTATTAATGTCCTCGTAGAGCCTCGCTATGACTTCTAGCCTTTCTCGTCTAGGCCTCGACTCGACGACCTCTCTAAGAGTTTTACCCATTTTTACACCCCCCATCCTCAAGGTATCACTTGGCGGGCCGGTTTTACGTAGAGGTGCACCCACCTGCCAGTGTAAACCCAGGTGTTGTTATCCGCGTCATAACGCCATAGTTCAAATACAAGCGCAATTTTCCCGGTCCCGGAGCCGGTAGTAGTATTGACCACGGGGATGGTTACCTTTAATGTTGTATTCTGGAAGGGGGCTAGGATTATTCTCCAGTCTTTTAAGGGTTTTTCCGGGGAGGGTTTATCATTGGAGGGTAGTGTTTTATTGTCAGCTATCTTGTAGACTAGTAAGTAGTAGCTGGCCATATTTCTGTGGTTTTCCAAGTAGATGCATAGGTCCAGGCTAGACCCTGCCACCACGCTTGACGGGTATGTGCCTACTTTGCACTTGGAGTTAAGTAGTCCTATGGAGTCATACTCGTCATGGTGTACTCCTTTCACCATTATGGTAGCACTCAGTAAGGAGGCAACTGTTATGATTGCCAGTAGGACTCCCTGAACCTCCCGGCTACCTATCATTACCCCTAGCCTCCTCAACAATCCAGTCTCTCCTAAGCCTATACCATATCATGTAATAACTGTAAGGTATTAAGAAGTAAGAAATTACAGGTATAGCCAATAGTATGGCGACTACGAGGTTCCTCCGCATTGTCATGGATTCGTAGTGTTCCCTGAGAGAAGGAATACGAGACGATAAATTCTCCCCGACATTATTAACAATGGATGAGGCTTCTGTGAGGTTGCCGGCCTCGTAGGCTTGTATGGCTTTATTTAACCTTGAGACATAGGGGCTAACGTTTTCTCCATACTCATACGCTTCGTCTACTAGCTTGAGAGCCTTGCCTATTGCTGCGTCGAACTCCGTGGGACTCCGGGTAGTAGGAGACGCCGCTGCGGTTAGGCTCCCAACAGTTACTAGGGCTAGAAGGGCTAAGATTAACTTCTCCTTCAACTCTCCCCCACACGGTTCAAAGCATCGGGACCTTTAATATTCATAACCCATCATCGCTCAAGATTCCAGGATCCTCTCCCTGCTAACGAGTTAAAATTTAACAAGCTCGCGTTCGCTTTTTACTCGAGGGTGTTAAGGGTGAAGGGCCAAGCCCTATTGCTCTGCACCCTGGTTACCGTGGCACTCCTAAGCTTACTTCCAGTGACTGTCGGGATAGCAGACAACGCGCATCCAGTAATAGGTTACCAGACTCTCCCTCATAGCATGTATAATATGGCAGATACTGTTATTAAGTTGAACTCGAGTAATGATGAGAGCGTTGTCGCTGCATACCCTATCAATACGAGCATAGTCATTATTACCACGCAAAGAATAGTCACCGTGAACGCGGACGACCTAAACGAGTCCACTAGCACAACTATACCGGCTGGCCGAGTGATTGTTGCATCCTATAACGGGCGTGGAACAGTTTATCTAGCATCCTATATAGGCGGAGAAGGGAGCACGCTCGTATACGCGTACCGTGTTAATAAGGGTCTCGTGAAAGTAGCCGTTATCCCAGGGTATCCCTGGGATATAGACTCTAAGGACGGTTACATAGCGCTCGTTGTTCACGCTCCCGGTAAGGGTTTACAGGTCTGGGAGCTCGCCGGGCATGGCAAGTGGAACGCTACCATTCCAGGAGACATAATAGACCCGGACCTCGCCAGTTATATGAAAGTAGCCGTATCTCCCCAGGGCTATGCAGCATTCTATGCTGGGGGCGAGGGCTTCGAGGCCGTATTAGTATACAATGGGACAGGCCGCGTCGTCTACAAGAAAACCTTTAAGAACCTGTACTCCATGGGGCGATACTATTCGCTCGCAGCCTGGTCCCCCGACGGGAGAGCGCTAGCAGTCTTATCATACAGCAAGACAGAACAGAACTACAAGCTCGAAGTCCTCAATGCAACGACGTGGAAACACATATGGTCTATGAGTGTTGAAACACCGGTTAACCCTGTGGAAGGCTTAGTGTTTAACCCGACTGGCTGCTGCCTCTACTACCAGTACACGGCTGGCTCCTACATGGTGGTTAACGCGACTAGCGGCTCGATTATTGGATACGGTGGCTGGGAGCCGGTAGTGACTCGGATCTATGGTTGGACCAGCAACGGCGCCTGGAGCGTGTTGGCGAGAACCGGTGACCTCAGGGGGCTAGCCCTTATTGGAATGCTGGGAAGCCCCCTGATCACCTTCGAGTACGATCCCCTCATGTGGTCTGTGGGGGATAGGGCAGTCAATGTTCCACCGGTCAATGCCGGCTTCCTGGGCGACGGCCGGGTGTGGCTAGTCCAGGTGTACGGTGGAGAGGCTAGGGTTGCCGTTATAGACTGGCCGAAGTACGCGATTGCATACTTCGACCCCGGCCCCTTCCGGGATTACTACAAGGGCATAACTGTCAGGGATGAGGCTGGCGGCCAGTGGAACGGTTGGCTGGTGCCGCTCATCCCGGCTGGGAGCGTTAGCCTCACGTATACTCTACACGCTAAGACTGGCATGTGGGTTACAACGATATGGGGGACGCAGGGCCTCATAGTGGGGGACCCTCAAACCCTTGAAGAAGTACACTGGAACGCTTCACTAACAGTGAAACCCTTGGAGTTCCTCCACGTGGGAATAGACAGGGAGGCGGCAAGCCTAGTATCCCATATAGTCCTCCAAATACCACCTCCATGCAAACTTGAGAACCTCGAGGTAAAATGGAGCACGGGGTCCTACACGATAAGCAACACTGAGAAACACAAGATAACCCTCGTAGCCCTAAGGGGAACATACAATCTCACAGCAACCTTCAACCCCGAGAACATACTCTACGGGCCCATCGAGCCTACGAGGCTACACCTAACAGTCACAGGCGGCGAGAACACGACGATCCAGCTACTACCCCAGGCAATAGTCCTAATGATAAGGGGCGGCCAGCACGCATACCTCGTAGCAAACGGGCACGAGAAATACCTACCGGTAACTGAGAACTGGACGGGTTACTGCATAGCTCCGGGAGACTACAAGCTAGTAATCAGGCCGAGCATGATAGGAGCCATACTAGCCCCCAAGCACTGGGACATCACCATGAACCTAACTGGAAAATCGAAAATAGTATGGGTAGACACCGACAAGCTAGTCGAAGGCAAACTGGCCAACCTCGAAGTAGTAAACACGGCTAGTCAAACCTACACTGTCGAGTTCTACGTCAAAACACGTGACGGCTACCAGCCGATAGTAGGCTACAACATACCTGGAGGACACACCCTACGGTTGAAGATAATAGTAGGCTTACACTACAAGGGAGTCTACTACGAGAAGGGATCCAACACTGCCGAGGGATCCTTCGAATTCACAGCCCACCAGCCAGGCTACACAGTAACAGTAAGAATACCAGGTCAAGGCCAGGCTACCCATACAACCACAACCACTGGCGCAGCACCCTCCGGAGGAGTGCATCACGCTCAAAACCCGACGGCTAAAACAGGGAAAACGGCAAGCCCCCCTAGTAAACCAGCTACAACCACTGGAAAGCGGGGGCATTCAGGAACGGCTGCGCTAGCCTTGGGGATCGGAATAATAGTGGTGCTAGGATTAATCCTACTAGCCCTGAAACGGTAATCCCGCCACTATTCACTATCCATTAGGCTTAGCGAGCACTGGCACTAGAATGTACTCATATAGTATCCTGTGGATGCTCTAGGTCTCGGGAATAACAG
>JALVFK010000041.1 GCA_027030065.1 Desulfurococcales archaeon
TTAGTGCCGCTTATCTTTAACCGGTGTTCTTCTCCGTGGGGACATATTTTGGCGTTAACCATTCCTCCACACTTCTTGCAGTAGAAGGCTTCTCTAATGAATAATGGTGTTATACCGAGGTCTGGGAACTCGTCGAATATATCCCAGGCTTCATAGGGTCCATAGAAGTTTCCTACACCTGCATGGTCTCTTCCCACAATGAAGTGTGTGCACCCGAAGTTCTTTCTCAGTATTGCGTGGTGTATTGCTTCTCTAGGTCCAGCATATCTCATAGCTGTTCTTAGGACTGCTAATACGACTACGTCTTTTGGATAATAGTGTTTGATTAATGCCTCATAGGCTGCTAGTATTACTTCGTCCTTAAAGTCTCCCTTCTTCTTCCACCCAACTAGAGGGTTTATGAAGAGTCCATCGGTAAAGGTTAGAGCGGCTTTTTGAACGTATTCGTGGCCGCGGTGGGGGGCGTTACGGGTTTGGAATCCTACAATCGTTTTCCATCCCTTTTCGCGGAAGAGGACACGTGTCTCCTCTGGCCATAGTAGGTATTTCTCGAATTGGCTCTCAATATGGTCTATTAGGTCTATTGGTCCACCAATTAATAATTCCTTTTTCTCTAAGGTCTTTGCCACTCCTGGGTGTCTAGTATCAGTTGTCTTGTAGACCATTTTCGCGTATTCTCTCTTATCCCATCCATAGATCTCTTCAACCCTCATTACAGCTATGGGTTTACCATTATATGTTAGGGCTACGTCGTCTCCCTCCTTAACACCAATTATCTCGTCTGGATTCACATCTAATATTATGGGGATAGTCCATGGTACGTCATTGCTAAGCCTCATATCGTATAATACGTGTAAATAGTCTTCCTGAACGAGGAAGCCTTCTAATGGGCTAAAGACCCCGTTAGCAATGTTTTCTACATCAACTGCTATATCGTATGGTAGCTCTATTTTTGGTAGCTCCTTTGCTTCTTCTCTAAGAGCTTCTAGTCTCTTACCCGTAGCTCTCCTTCTAACAAGTCTCCCACCATGTGGTTTAGAGACCATGGCTACCACGCTTTTAGAGGTATCCTAGTTTCTTTAACTTCTCTATGATCCTCTTCTTATCTTCTTCGCTGAAGGGTTCAGTATATCTAGCTTCCTCGTGTGCAGCTATTATCTCTCTTAGAACATAGGTTACGTATTGTGATACGCTTGTGAAACCAGTTCCCTTTATCAACTCCTTTATTCTATTATATAGTGTTACGGGTATTGAAACGGTAGTATAACGGCTCTTCGCTTTCTCTTTCTCGCTCACGGTATGCCTCCTCTAGTCTATAGAGTGTATTCTATGCTTAGATATAGCCTAGAGCTCGTAAGCGCTCCTTTACCTTTTCTTCCTCTTCCTTAGAGTATACTTTCTGGGCCTCTCCTTGCTCTTCACTTAATGCTTCACTTAATACAAATTCTACTAGTTCTTCAACACTATTGAATCCACCGTATTTTTCAATGTATTGTTTTGCTTTCTCGTAAATGTCTTTTGATATCTTAATTGTAACCTTGTCTTCAGACACGGGTTTACGCCTCTAATTCAAGTAAATATGTGTTCGTGTATTATTTCAATTTTATTATAGCTACTCCTTCTCAATAAGCCCCTTATCCTCTAAGTATTTTATAACGGTCTTCACGTTTTCTTCAATACTATTGTGCTCGCTATCTACGGTTATCTCTGGGTTTAGTGGTTCCTCGTAGGGGTCGTCTATACCGGTCATGTGTTTTATTTCTCCCCTTAGAGCCTTTTTGTAGAGTCCTTTGGGGTCTCTTCGTATGACTTCTTCTAGACTGCATTTTACAAAGGCTTCTATGAAGGGTACTTCTTCTTCAACTATTTCTCTTATTTTTGCACGAGTATCCCGGTAGGGGGAGACGAAGCTGCAGAGTACTATTACACCATTTCTAGCTAGGAGTCTTGCTATCCATGCCACGCGGTATAGGTGGCGGTTTCTTTCTTCTCTCGTGAACCCTGCATCTGGGTTTATGGTTTTACGCACCCAGTCTCCATCTAATAGTTCTACACGGTATCCGCGTTTCCTTAGTTCCTCCATTACTCCTTTTGCTATAGTTGTTTTACCGCTTCCCGGAAGTCCTGTAAACCATACAACGAATCCCTTATCGAGGCATTTCACGTCTACCAGCCTGATTAATTAAATCTAATTAGTTGTTCTAGTACTAGTAGATAAAAAGGGTTATCCCCTATAAGCTTCTATAAGCTTCTTCAATCCTTCTTCAAGGCTAATAGAGGGATGCCAGCCTAGAATCCTCTTAGCCCTACTTATATCAGCGTAGCTATGCATGATATCGCCTCTACGCGGTGGGCCATAGACGGGTTCTAGGTTTAAGCCGAACAACTTTATCATGAGTTCTGCGAGTTCCCGTATAGATATCCTCTTCCCAGTACCAATATTGAAGACCATGTATTCCTCTAGTCTAATAGTTAATGCTTTCTCTATTGCACGGGCAACGTCTTCAACGTGTATGAAGTCTCTAGTCTGCTCTCCAGTCCCAAATATTATCGGGGGCCTACCTTCCACTAGTCTTTCAAGAAACTTTGAGATAACCCCAGCGTATTCCGGGTTCTGGCCGAGACCGTATACGTTGAATAATCTTAGAGTAACTGCTCCTTCACTGCCTTCGAATAGTGTTTTAACATAGTATTCTCCAGCAAGCTTTGAGGCACCATAAGGTGAGAGAGGGTCTACTGGATGGTCTTCGCTTATGGGTAGTTTAACCGGGTTTCCGTAAACAGCTGCAGAACTTATATAAACAAACTTCCTCGCACTGTATTTGTTGGCGGTCAATACTAGTGTTATGGTTCCTCTAGCATTCACGTCTTCGTATAGTAGTGGTTTCTCAAAGCTTTCATCAACGCTTATCAATGCAGCTGCATGTACTATCATGTCCGGCTTATATTTGTCGAAGATTCTGGTTAAGTCATTATTATCTCTTATATCAGCTATTTCTACTGGTATGTCTTGTTCTTCTAGTTTATTTTTTCTCTCAATTCTTCCACGTGAAGCATTATCTAGTCCTACAATGCTATAGCCTTTCGAGGCCAGGTAGAGGCATGTATGGTACCCTATGAATCCGAGCGCGCCAGTTACGAGGACTTTATCCATTGCTTACCACGCTTTCTATCTCGTAGACGTAAACGTATTCTCCGCGATATAATAATGTGTGTGGTAGACTTGGTTCTGGTGGCTTTATCTCGGGATTAGGAGTGTATAATATCTCAATAAAGACTAGGTTCTCTACTCGTATTCTTTCTCTTTTAAGACTAGATATAGCCTCATAGTAGTCGCTGAATACTTTACTTGGAGCTGCTATGAAGAAGACCCAGTGTCTTAGAATCTTATCTGGGACTATAAATATTGTATTATTGTTTGAATAATCTGGGACTACTTTCTCTAGTTCACTAATAATACTTGGCTCTAATGCTGGCTTGTAGAGGTTTAGAGACCCAGTTATAGATGAGGTAATCGCTAATAATAGTATTGCTATTCCTAAAGTATAGTGGTAGTTTCCTCTAGTTCCAACGGATAATGCTAGTGATAACGGTAGGTATAGAGAGTAGAGTAATAAGATTCTCCAAGAAATACCAGCAAGCATGGGGAGGGGGAGTAGGGCTAAAAGTTCTAGTACAAGTAATGGTATAGTCATAGATCTCCTAGCTTTAACAGATAATGCTGTATAGGATAATAGTAGTATCGAGGTATATGCTAGAAGAGCTTCTAGGCTCACATAGTTTATGGTCTTAAAGGTAACTAGTTGTTGTCCACTACCTGCAACAGCCTTAAAGTAGGGAGCCCAGCCCAAGATGGGAGTATAGATGCCAGCAACTATGAGGAGGAATTCAAAGACTACGAGGTATCCTAGTTTCCTCAAAACATTCCTGTGGTAAACAGTACTATAGAGGAGAGCTACTATAGTAAATAATACCAGCATCCCGTAGACAAGGATATGTGATAAAGCAGTCAATAATGTGAGCAAGTATAGGTACTTGTAGTCCGGGTCCTTACCTTCTACGAAGACCTTATATAAATAGTAGGATAGAAGGGCTAGGAAAAACAATGCTACAAGGTTTTTGAGAAATTCTACTCCCAGCCTCATAGTAAAGGGATTAAACAAGTAGACGAGTGAGACTATTATAGCGTAAACACTATTATGTGAGGCTTTCTTTGATAAGAAGTATACTGGTATAACCGTTATACTAGCAAATAACGCTAAAGAAAGCTTTACAGCCAAATAAATGTTTAAGCCAGCAATAGTGAAGAGTACGGGAATATAGAGTGGTAAGGGAGAATCAGTTAAACACGGATACCCCGACAACAATATACATTTTATTTCACCCGCATAAAATGCTCCGTCAACACCATAGGGTAATGGGTATCTTAGCTGTAGTATTAGGTAGGAGGAGAAGCCTAGAATAAACAATAGCATTGATACCAGGTAATCCCTTATGAACGAGTCCGCTTGCTTCATCCCATTACTCCTACTATTATCCCTATAACTGTTACAAGAGTACCTATAGCTCCCTTAGCAATCAATGTTTCCTTAGCTAGTAGTACTGAGAAAACTTTTCCCAAGACTGGTGCTAGAGCTGTTACTAGAACAGTTACTGAGACCCCAACAGTACTTATCGCGTAGAGAAATAATGGTATACCGAACCCATAGCTGAGAACACCAGTAATACTAGCCATGGTTACTGCTCTCCTATCAAGACTTCTAAGACTACGATATCCTAGGAGAACCATTAATGGTATTAGGATGAGTATTCTTAGAAACGAGAGTGTGAGTGGGCCAACATAAAATAACGCATACTTGTTAGCAATACTTCCAAGCCCCCAGGCACCAGAAGCTATGAGAGCTGCAACAACTCCCTTCTTACTACCAGCTTCAGTTTTAGCCTCTTGGGCTACAAGCCATACGCCTATCAATGCTATAATGCTTCCCAGGAATAATTGGACTCCCGGATGTTCTCCCAGCAATAGTACTGCGAGGAACTGGGATATCAGTATATACGTGTAGCCTATTGTTACTGCTCTACCACCACCGATTTCACGTATAGAGTAGATGTAAGCGATATCGCCGAGCCCTGGTCCGAGGAGGCTAGCGGCTAATACGGCTATCCATCCATAAATACTCTTTGGGATCGTGAAGGGTTCGTTAGAGAATAATAGTATTAATGCTATTATTGGAGCGGCAACAAATACTCTAACAGCATTGAATGCGCGTGCATCTACGTGGCTTCTAACACCTATCTTTATTATTGCTGGCGC
>JALVFK010000042.1 GCA_027030065.1 Desulfurococcales archaeon
TAAACTTGTACCTTTAATCCACGTCTGAGGCTCAGAAAATGCCCGTCGAAATATTCGATAAGGAGGAGTTTAAGAAGTTAGCAAAACAAGCTAGTGAGTGTAGAGTTAAAAAGTTAGAGAAAGAGGGTATAGCAAAGGTTAAGGCGAGGACGAAGAGATATTTGTATACTATAAAAATAAAATTAGATGAACTTGACAGCTTCCTTAAAGAATTAGAATGTAAGAATATCGTTGAAGTCTAAGCAATCGTTATAGTATCACCATTATTTGGAACCAATGCTTCAATCCCTAGCGTCTCCTTTAAGTAATTTGCTAACGCCAAAGCAGTTTCTTCCTCGCTATGAACTATTATAAGATGTTCTAGATTCTTGGCAGCACGTATTATGTTTAATAATCCGTTATGACCGGCATGACTGGAGAAGTCGAACCATTCTATTCGTGCATTTATTAGTGGATATTCATCGCTTATTCTTCCTTTTTCAATAATATTTCTACCAGGTGTATTCTCGGCTTGATAGCTTACAAGAAATATTGCGTTTTTCTTAGAGTCGGAAATCTTCTTTACATAATAAAGTGATGGTCCGCCCTTTAACATTCCTGCAGAAGCTATTATTACACTAGGATTACGCCATGCTTTTCTACGATCTCTCCATCCTCTAACTCTTTTGAATATTGATGCTGCTTTTTCCAATAAGTCTGAGCGGTAAATGAACTTCTTATTCTCTAACATTATGTCTAGTATGGTTCGAACCATTCCATCATAATATACGTCTAGGTATGGTAGATGTTCTGCTAGCAAGCAAAGTATTTCTTGACTTCTACCAACGCTAAACGATGGCACAAGTACAGTTCCTCCTTCATCAATAACTTCTTTTACTGAATATATGAATGCTTTTTCAACTATTTCGCGTGGTGGGTGATTAGTCATTCCGTAGGTTGCTTCAATTAAAAGAATATTTACATCTTTGATTTTGGAAATATCTGCTGGCTTCGTTAATTTGGTTTCAATAGTGTTAACGTCTCCCGTATATAACAATACTTTGTTTTTTATGTATACTTTGATCATAGCTGAACCGGGTATATGTCCGGCGTCTATTAGTTCTACTTGAAAGTCATCTAATTCTATCGTGTTGTTGTAATCTTTAGCGTCGGCGCTTTCTAGCATAGATAATACTTCATTATATTCGAAGGGTAAATAATATCCGGATAGTTTTAGGAAGTCTTCTAACATATATCTTGACATTTGGATAGTGGGTTTTGTTGCAACGAATACTGGTGAGGATGATACATATAGTAGCGGGATAGAACCTATGTGGTCTAAATGTACATGTGAGGCAATAATGCCCTTAACCTTTAAAGGTCTAATATGAAGCGGTAACTGTGGTACATCGTTTTCGTCAAAATTGACACCATAATCTAATAGTAAACTACTATTATCTCTGTAGGTTACCTCTATTGCGGCTCTGCCTACTTCTCGTCCGCCTCCAAGTATATGTAGTTCAAGATCTCCCATTATTCTTCGCCGTCTACCGTTCTACCATGTACTGCAGGTCTCGTTTGTATCACTAGAACCTTATTAGTTTAAAAGGGTTAATTATAACCAATCTCTAGGGGTATAGGAATTGTTCAAAATGTCTCCACGTGAAATGAGAAGAATGATGAAGCGTATGGGACTAGAACTCCAAGAGCTCTCGGGAGTAGAACAGATAATCATAGTGTTTGATGATGGAAGAAAATTGATAGCGAATTCTCCAATAGCATATATGATTAAGGGGAAGGATTATACAATGTTGCAGGCAATGGGCGAGTTTGTAGAAGAAAAACCAGAGGAAAGGGAAGAAGAGTTAGAGATAAGTGAAGAAGACGCTCAATTAGTTGCAAGTCAGACTGGCGTAAGCATAGAGGAGGCAAAACAAGCTCTCAAAGCAACTAATGGAGATATAGCGCAAGCTATAATGTTTATTGAAGCGAGAAAACATAAATTATAACGATAATAACCCATTTATTAGTTCCCCAACGGTATTATGTAGAGAGAGTATGAATGCTATATTTTCTCTTTCAGCTAATCTTATAGCAAGCGGGTCAACTTTTCTAGTTCCATGTATAACTACGACAGCTGGTTTTAGCGGAGATACTCTTACGGCAACCATTGGAGAACGTCCTGTTGTTACATGTGTAAATATTAGCGCTCGCTGAGTTGTCATACCCATTATCTGAAAGAATTCCGAACCACTCAGAGATTCTATAGCTTCTATGCTATCTAGAACAGTATATCCATATATAGGTCTAAGAAATACCCTTGTTGATAATAATATTCCTTTAACAGATCTTAGTAAAGCATCAATATTTACTGGCTTATCAAATTCACGCATGTCGACTATAGCAGGATTAGCGATATTCATAGCTTTTGCTAAATTTCTTACAACAATCCATCCACGTTCTTCATCAATCTTTAATAACGCATCAACAAACCGTCTTATAAACTTTGCACCTGGAATTCTACGTCCTTTCTCGTAATCACTTATAACACTTGGCGAAACATTCATTGCTTTTGCTAAGTCAATTTGCAATATATTAAATAGCTCGCGCCATTTCTTAAGGGATTTTCCTATATCCTTGCTCCAGACTATGTCCCCAGCTATCCTACGAGCTATAAGCTCTCTAACATATCTTGATACCATAGTATACCTCCTAAACCCACTATAGAATACGACATAGAAAGCATTTAAGCCAGTCCCCTAACCATAGTTTTGCGGGCCCGTCGTCTAGCTTGGTAGGATGCGGGGTATGCGGAATCACCGCACCCGACTCGGGACCCTAAAATGGGGCGAAAATCCCCGTGGTCCGGGGTTCAAGTCCCCGCGGGCCCACCAATTAACGACTAAAATCCTCTCTTCTTAAATTAAATATTTATAGTCAAAAATGTTTGCTCTATTATTTACTATTTATTTACTATAGTATTTTCCTTAGTGTCTCATTGTAGGGAGGATATACTATGCCTTTCTCTGTTATTATGCCAGTAACTAGCTCTGGTGGGGTTATATCAAATGCTGGATTCATGACAGGTACATTGGGTACTGTTATAGGAATTTTTTTGAGTACTGTTCTGACTTCATCAGGGTCTCTTTCTTCGATTACTACTTCCTCTACCTTGGTTTTAGGGTCTATTGTAGATGTGGGGGCTACAGCATAGAATGGTACATCATGCCTATGTGCGAGTACAGCTATGGTATATGTTCCAATCTTATTTATGACATGACCGGATAACAATATTCTGTCAGCTCCAACGAGCACCTTATCGGCTAAGCCTTTAGATAATACATATCCCACCATATTATCAGTTATTAATGTGACTGGAATACCTTCTTTCACAAGTTCCCATACTGTTAATCGTGCTCCTTGAAGAAGCGGGCGTGTCTCGGTTGCTATAACTTTTATTCTCTTACCTTGCTCCCACGCTGCCCGAATAACACCTAATGCAGTACCATAACCAGCGGTTGCTAAAGCTCCAGTATTGCAGTGCGTTAGTATGACATCGCCGTCATTTATTATTGTTGCACCATGGCGGCCCATTCTTTTGTTTTGTTCTATGTCTTCGTATAATATCCTTAATGCCTCATCAACAACAGCTTCTTTTAGCTTGGCTATACTCCTAGATTCCAGCATCTCTTTCTTTAATCTATTTAATACTCGATCAATAGCCCAAAATAGATTATATGCCGTAGGTCTTGTTCTTCTTAATCTATTCGCAGCCTCCATTATTTTATTCAGAAAAGCATCAATATTATCCGTGTTAATATTATATGCGATGGCAGCTAAACTCAGTGCTGCAAAAACTCCTATAGCTGGTGCTCCACGCACCTCCATATTCTCTATAGCTCTAGCTAATCTTTCAAGATCATTTGATTCATGGTACACTTCTTCGAAGGGTATCTTTGAAACATCTAGCCATCGAACCTTCCCGTTAGCCCATTCAATGGGTCTTATCATCTTTATACCCGTATAATTTGTTTAGAATACTAGTTTTAATATTTGATTTTTATTATAGAGTTAAGGGTTAAAAATGACCGATGATAAGACATTAAATATATTAGGTATTGAATTAGAGGATAATGATAGAATAATAATAATCCAAAATAGTATAGAAGGAGGAACTAAGAGAGTTTCAATAATCGAGTTATTATGGCTAGCGTATTCAAAGGGAAAGAAGATAGTCTATAATGGAAGATTTCTAAGCATAGAGGATTTATTAAAGATAGCAAAAAACGATTTTGCTTGGATAGTATTTACTGTTTACAGTGACTTAAAGAATCGTGGCAAAAAAGTCGAAGTCATTGGAGATAACTTGTTACTGCTACGTAGGGATTCTAAACATATAGAAGTATATGTTTTAGAGGAGAATAACTTAATTATGTTGAATAGATTAATAGAATTAATAGAGCTATCTCATAGACGTGGAAGAGAGGTGGTATTCGCGTTAGTTGATAAACATGGAGACGTTACTTATTACTCGTCCTCACCTATATCATTATGAACTTAATAGCAAAAACCTCCTTATTTAGCCATTATGAAAGAAACGACTATATCAATATTATATGTAATAATTTGATAATAGTAGATAATATGTAATATTTAATAGCAATAGTGAAATATGAGTTCGCCAAAAACTTCTAATAGACAAATCTACAGCTTTGCCCATTATAGTGTTCAAAGATACCGACAATGTTAGTGAATACATATATATTCCATTATATAAAGAATATAGGGTTTTATAGGAACTTGGTGGTATTTGACTAAAATACACTAAATAGTTATTATGATCATATATTTTAGTTAATGATTGTAAGAGAAGAAATAGTACTATAAATAGTATTGATGGAAGAATAATTGTTAGAATAGTTAATATATTTAATGCTTTTCTAGTTGAATTTTCCGTGCCTATAATCTCTCTTAATACATTACGTAATCTAAGTAACATTTCATACGGTAACAGACCAGCATACTTTATGCCTATTATCAATGAAGCGATTATTTTTTCCTTATAGTCATAGTTATCAAGATATTTGTCTTTTAGCGAGTAGTAGAAAAGATTCTTTACTCTTTTTGATAATGTTTCAATGTTTTTAATATTCTCCTCTAATTTTAATATTGGTATGCCGTATCTTTGTGCGATTATAATTTGATCCAATAGGTTTAGAATTGATCTATTGTTATATGCCAAATGTATATTATAGTATACAAAATTTTCGAGAGCTAATATTATTGTTGATAATAGTATTAATGTAATAATACTTCCATAGGTATTTGCTATGGAGGGGATAAACGTTTTATGATAAAATAATAGTGCTAATACTAATAGAGAAGATGCTATGATTGTATGCTTGCTTGGATTATAGTGTTTGAAACTTATTGGTAGGATACTATCAATTATTATTAATGATATTACTGTGATTAACGTTATAAGCATTAAGATTTGTAGAAGCATATTACTAATCGATGAACCAAGTAGAATCAGTAATAATAGCATCATTATTGTTGAAAATATAGTTATTATGAAAACCTCTGTTATAAATACTATGTTCTCTTGATAACGTTTCCATGTTTGTTTTATTTCGTCTAATGCTTCTTCTACCTTTCTATTAAGAAATTCTGTTACTGATCCTCCTATTCGTTGAAGTGTTATATAATTAATTATTAGTGTTTTCCATTTTTTCGAATTAGATGTAAGAGCCGTATGTAATAGAGCTTCTATTGGATTTATTCCTATTGATATTAGTTTTTTCCATCTCAAGAGCTCCTTGTAGATATTTCTAAACAATCTAGTTATATTATCTATACTCAGTAAGTATAGCAATGGAAGTCCTATGCTCTCGTATATTGATGAAACTATGATGAAGTAAGGTAGTTCCTTATCTATGTTTATCTTCATAGTATCTATGGTAAATATATCTTTAATTCTTCTTATTTTTTCAAATAATTTAGTTAATATATTTATTTTTGCTAAAATATTTCTAAGATTGAAAAATCTAAAGATATTTTTCATTATGTTTTCACCATCTTATTATAAAATTTTGTTACGTTCGACAATACCTCTTTTTGTGTATTTATATTATTATCAATTAAATATTTTAGAAAGTTTAGTCTCCTTTCTAGTTCTTCCCTTATTTTCCCCTTATTCGTATTTTTATTCTTTAATATTCTTTTAAGTACGATACTATTTTCTATTAACATATCAAAGTTATTCGGATAATGTTTATCTTCATTTTCATCCCAGAAAAATACTCTATTTAGACTAGAACCGGCATTCAAGGGTTCGGAAATCTCGCTAATTCGGCGAATGTATCCTTGCCCCTTTCTATAGGCTCTTCTTAGATGTACTATTAACCATATATTGGATTTAACTCTCTCGTCTAGTGAAATTGGTGGTAATGTTAGTCGTGAGAGTGCGGATTGGACGCTATCTGCATGAAAGGTCGTTAACACGCCGTACCCTAAAACACTAGCTTGTGCTAATACTCTGGCTTCTTCACCTCTTACTTCCCCTATAATCAGATAGTCTCCGCGTCTTCGGAGAGCAAATTTTGCTAGATCGTATATATCTATCTTTGTATTAAATAATCCTCCAAGTAGTTTCCGTGTGATTAGCGGATCCCAGTGGGTATGTGGTAACTGTAATTCTGGTGTATCTTCTATCGTTATTATCTTAACATTATCAGGTAATAATGTTAGTATAGCTCTAAGTAATGTTGTTTTACCTGTGGCTACACTACCAGTTATTATTATGAAAGGATTGTATTCTAATATGTACATCATGTAAGCTGCTTCGATAATAGAAATAGTGTTATTCCTTATTAGATCTGTTATCGTCAATATTCGTGACGGCTTTCTTCTTAAAACAAAACTACTACCCCTATAGGATATCTCATGTCCTAATGTTATGGCGACTCTATGTCCTTCTTCAGTAAGTCCTTCTGCGTAGGGGAAGGCTATGCTGAGATATTTTCCAGCTTTTTTGGATAACATAAGTACAAGATTATCTAGAGATAGTTGGTCAAGTACTATATTGGTGTTTAGCCATTTGTACTCAGATAGTAATGAATGATATACTGCTACTGGTATATTTGGTGCTTCACAACTTATTTCCTCTATGTAGTCGTCGTTAACTAAAGGATATAATACACCGTATCCGCTTAAGAGTTTGTTAATATAATATTCGATGGCGTACATAAATTTTGAAGTATCCGTGTCTTCCTTATATAGTTCTGTAAGTATCTTGTCACTAAGGTCTTCGTTTAGGTTCGTATTGATATCTTTGATGTATTTGTGTATAACTTGAATTATGGTATTTTTGATATTTTCTGGTAGTGATGGTTCATTGACTATGTATAGTACTTCATTTTGTCTCCTCACTATTTTTATGCTTGCTAATTCTACTCCATACTCTAGTATTATTTCGTCATTAGGTAGTGGGGTATACTCTATAGGTCTAAGAACATTTTTCAAGTAAAAATCTATTCTACTTAATTTATAGGTATGTGTCTCATTCTTAATATGTAAAAAAAGTTTTTTAAAGAACTTCAATGGAAAAACCTCATTATTCTGCAATGACTCTAAAAGGATCAGTATATAGCTCGTTATTATTTAGTTTATACTTTAATACTATATAGTGCGAAGTCCCGGGCTCTATGTTTAGTGATGTATTATTAATTGTTATCATTATTTGTTTCGATGATGCCGGCTTAATTGTTTCATTTACCTTTATTTCATTGTTATCTATTATTACATTACTTATTGTTGCTGTATAGGAGCTAGGATTCCATAGATCTATATACAACATTGATTTATTATCGAGGGTAATTAACCTAGCTTTTTTAACTATTAGTGTCTCGGCAGATGAGGTAAGTGAAGTCATTAGAGTATTATAGTACTGATATAGCATTATGCCTCCAGCAATGGCTATTATCACTAGTATTGTTGACGCTACAAGTGGAGAAATTCCCTTTCGTACCCGCATTGGTGCTCCCAGATTAGTGTATTATTTTATAAATGTTTTATTACTGAAATTCTTATATACTGGATATTATTAGGCGTGGGAAACTGTTCATGAGAAAGGTATAAAAATACTGTAAAACCATTATTATGGGAGCGAGGCGAAGAGAGTAGCTAAGTAGGTGTATAGGTGAAGTATATGGCATCCTTGGAGACGTTTAAGAGTCTTAGTCCTGCAGAGTTCTTCTATCGAAATAGGGAAATAGCGGGTTTCTCAAATCCTTCACGTGCTCTATATCAAGCAGTACGCGAATTAGTGGAGAATGCTCTAGATGCTACAGAAACTCATGGTATATTGCCGATAATTCGTGTATATATTGATAGGACGAGTAATCCTATGCATTACGTTGTTTCTGTTGAAGATAATGGTATAGGTGTTCCTCCACAGTTTGTCCCTAAAGCCTTCGGTCAAGTATTATTTAGTTCTAAGTATAAATTACGTCAAACAAGAGGCATGTTTGGTTTAGGTGCAAAAATGGCTATATTGTACGGTCAATTAACTACTGGTAGGCCTGTGGAGATAATAACATCTCCTGTAAAGTCTAAGCGTGTATACTTCTTTAAGCTTATGATAGATATAAAAAATAATAGACCAATAGTCTTAGAAAAGGCTTCATGGTCAAAAAAGAAGGAATGGCATGGGACGATCGTGACAATAGCACTTGAGGGGGATTGGGGACGTGCAAAATCTAGAATAATCGAATACATTAAACGTGTTGCTCTAGTAACACCGTATGCCGAGATTCTTTTTAAGGGTCCAGATAATTCCTACTTTTATTATCCCCGTGTAACAACAAAACTTCCACGTCCTCCAAGAGAGGTTCTCCCACATCCCTATGGTGTTGATCTAGAAGCTTTTAAGATGTTAATAGCGAGTACTCAGGAAAGCAGACTTGAAGATTTCCTAGTAAAATCGTTTCAAGGTGTAGGCAAGAAGACGGCCCAAGATCTGTTAAGAAAAATCGGTTTACCCTTGGATAAATCACCTAAAAAGCTATCACTAGATGAAATCAAGATCCTAGTTGAAGAAATGAAAAAATATGAGAGGTTTAAACCACCACGTGCCGATCCCTTATCTCCTATAGGAGCAGAATTAATAGTTCTCGGATTAAAACAGATCCTGCAGCCCGAATTTGTAACTGCTATTACAAGAAAACCAGCAGTATATGAGGGACATCCGTTCATTGTTGAGGTAGGTTTAGCTTACGGAGGAGCCATAGAGTCAAGTAATGAACCAATACTCTACCGTTATGCAAACAAAATACCTCTTCTATATGATGAGAAATCCGATGTCCTTTGGAAAATAGTTAATGAACTTGACTGGAGACAATATAATGTATCTTTTCCAGCTCCTCTTGCTGTCCTAATCCATATATGTAGCACTAAAATACCGTACAAGGGCGTAGGCAAAGAAAGTATAGCTGATGTACCGGAAATTGAGAGAGAAGTACGTAACGCTCTAAGGGAAGTTGCAAGGAAGCTTCGTTCATATATCCAGAAGAAACAAAAAGTTGAGGAAACATATAGAAAGTTAACAACATTTGTAAAGTATTTGCCTGAAGTCGCATTAAGTTTAGAAATTCTTTCAATAAATCCTGAGACGAAAGAGAAACATGTTGATAGAGAGCAGTTAATAGATAAGTTGCTAAAAGTCTTATCAAGGAAGATAAGTGAAGTTAAAGTATCAAGAGATCTAATAAACAAGGTAATAGTCTCAATAGAATGAATGTCCTGGTGGTGATCTATAATGTTCTCCACTGCTGACTTACGCGCAAGGAAAAGAGCCTTAAAGATATTCTGGGATAAATTTAATAAATTAATAGAATCAATAATAAACGAGGAGGAACCGTTACTAGAGATACCAAAACGTACACTTGCTAATACTGTATATGACGAAAGCAGGAAACTGTTGCTTCTAGGTACACAGAAACTTACCAGGCGAATGTTCGATGCCCATGAGGCACGAAAATTTATGCAGACATTATTAATGGCTAGAATAATATATGAAGCACTATTAAACGACGAGTACCCTACAATACGTGACTTATATTATAGAGGCAAGCATACAATAGTCTATAGAGACCACAAGGGAAGAATTAGAGAAGAAAATACATGGGATGAACAAAAGGAATCCGATTCCGTAATAAGAGATCTAGAGGTATTGTTGGGATTACTAAGAGAGGAGATGCTAATACTAAGTAAGGAGAAAGGTAAAGTAGTAGGATACATGAGAATAAAAAGCGGTGATGACATAATAGATTTAAGTAAGATGGGACATGGAGCTTACGCTATAGAGTCGACCCCAGACCTTATAGAATTCCTCGACGTAGATGCAGAATATGTCCTAGTCATAGAGAAAGACGCTGTATTCCAACAATTACACAGAATAGGCTATTGGAAGAAACATAAGGTAATCTTAGTTACAAGCGCGGGCCAGCCAGACAGGGCTACACGTAGATTTGTGAGACGATTAAACGAGGAACTAAAACTGCCAGTATACATACTAACGGACGCTGACCCTTACGGATGGTATATTTACAGTGTGTTCAAAATAGGATCAATAACTCTCTCATACGAAAGTGAGAGACTTGCGACACCAAGTGCCAGATTTATAGGCGTAAGTATGACCGATATCTTCGGCGATCCACAAAAAGGTAAGAAACCGTATCTAACAGAGAAGGAGAGAAAACACTATATAATTAAGGCAAAACCTGCAGATATAAAGAGAGCAAAAGAAATCATAAATTATAAGTGGTTTCAAACAAAGCAATGGATAAAAGAAATAAACTTATTCCTAACTAAAAAAGCTAAACTAGAAATAGAGGCTCTAGCAAGTAAGGGGCTACGTTTTCTAGCAGACAAATATATTCCAGAAAAGATAGCCATTAAAGATTGGATAGAATAAATACGATCAGCTGAGACAGGTTTAATCATCCTTTTACGTCATATTTACCCGCATCATCACTATAACACGAATATTATTGTCTTTTAATTATAACGTGAAAGGTGTTTTCCCTACATTTGGGACAGTATATGTAGATTCTTTTTAGATCCTTGATATTATAGCTTACGTATACCTCTCTTACATTTCCACACTTCTCGCACTTAACTATCCATGTCAAGGTTCTCCTCCCAAGATTCCTTTTTTCTTAAGTATATCTATGGCTCTCCTAAGTACTTTTCTAATAATATATCTTTTATTTAACGTCCCGAATATGTTGATAGCTGTTTTCCTTATGCTGTTAGTTCTTGTGAGGTCAAGTAGAATTTTCTTTTCATTTTCTGTAAGTTGATTCGTTAAATAACGTAGGGCTATCCTGGCGATATCAGCTGGTTCTAATCCAAGATAGGGATCTTCTACAGGTAAATGATCTAATCGTTGTACTACTTCATATTCTATTATAGTAACTATATCATTATCATCTATTTTTCCATATACCTTTCTTAAATTTCTTAGCAACTCTTCTCTATCTTTGAATCCATCTAATTGGGCATCTTCATCGGTAAGTTCTTTTACTCGCTTATGCCTTATATTCTTAATATGTACTTTAGCTATAGGTCTCCCACCACTATGTATTATTACCTCATCATATCGTGGTTTTATAATGCCTAGCCTAATAGTAGCTCTCTTTAATTCTCTCAATATAAGATCAGCGTAATCTCCCTTGATCATTAGGTGTCTTCCGAGATATTTTACTCTAGTCTTCATTTCTTTTCCTCTATCGTTTTCTTGATGAAAACTATTTAATAGGTATTTATGGAAATATCCCTGGGATGATGAGAATAACATAACATCTATAATAGCTATATGAATTGCTCATGATTAGGGGCCAAAGCGCTGACTCCGATGAGGATAGAACCCCTGAACAGATGCATCTATGCTATGAAGAACCTTCAGCGGCTCCGAGGATTTTAGTTTCGGTCTACTCCATGTATGTTATTATAACTTTTTCCGAACTACTAATACTGCACTAAGATTTAAAATACTAAAAACCAAGTATAAAATCAGAGAGGGGAAAGATGCCACAAAAAGTAAAATCAATAACAGATTTACCAGGTATAGGTCCATCCACAGCATCAAAATTAATGGATGCAGGATATACAACATTAGAAGCTATCGCAGTTGCTACTCCTCAGGAATTGGCTGCCTCCACGGGCATCCCTCTAAGTACTGCTCAAAAAATAATAAGAGCTGCACGTGAGGCACTTGACATAAGATTTAAGACAGCAAAGGAAATAAAAGAAGAACGCTTAAGTATTAGGAAAATAACAACAGGAAGTCGTAACCTTGACGGACTTTTAGGGGGAGGCGTCGAAACAAGGACTATCACAGAATTCTTTGGTGAATTTGGAACAGGTAAAACTCAGATATGTCATCAGTTGTCAGTTAACGTACAGTTACCGCAAGATCGTGGAGGATTAGAGGCTAAAGCGGTATACATAGATACTGAAGGTACGTTTAGATGGGAAAGAATAGAGTCGATGGCACGTGCTCTAGGTCTCGATCCCGACAAGGTTATGGAGAACATATTCTATATCAGAGTAATAAATAGCGATCATCAGATAGCAGTTGTCGATGAACTTTTCAAGTTAGTACCCGAACATAATATAAAGTTAGTTATAGTTGACTCTATAATGGGTTACTTTAGGGCAGAATATCCAGGTAGAGAAAACCTAGCAATAAGGCAACAAAAATTAAACAAACACTTACATCAATTGATGAGACTTGCAGAAATATACGATGTAGCAGTTGTAATAACGAACCAGGTTATGGCACGACCAGACGTATTTTATGGAGACCCAACACAACCAGTAGGCGGACATGTACTTTACCATGCTCCGGGTATAAGAGTACAGTTAAGAAAAAGTCGTGGTAATAAGAGAATTGCTAGGATAGTAGATGCGCCCCATCTACCAGAAGGAGAAGCAGTATTTGTGATAACCGAGTGGGGTATAAGGGATCCAGAAGAGTAGCGTTTTTATAAAACCCCTTCTCTAGGCCATGTCTCAAAATAGAATACTTTCAATAATTTTAAATATATATTGAGTTATGTTTTTATGTCTGCTGCTCTCCGATTTTCTACTAGCTAAGGAATAGTGATGTGTTTGTTATGACCTCTTATGTATTCCTTGCCAAGACACTATTTGCAGCTATATTGATGGGAGCTACTTCCTACATGGATTTAAAGAATAGAGAAGTTCCATTAAAGGTTTGGATCATAGCTCTCCCATTAGCTGTAGCACTAACTTATATAGAGTACATTAGTCTAGAATATATTTCACTTAGAAGCATTTATACTTACATTGTCGGTGTAATTCTTATTACTATATTGTCGATTATTTTCTATATATTTGATTTCTTCGGTGGAGCTGATATGTTTGCTCTAATAACTTTTTCAGTAATTTTTCCCTTGAATATTATGAACATTTATTTAATTCCTCCTCAATTATTACTAATATTATATGCAAGCTTGACTGGCTTAATATTCTCAATAGCCTATTTTACGTATAACATCGTAAAGAAGAACTGGAAAAAGCTTCCAGATAATATCAATTTAAGACAAAAGCTCCTATTAATGTTCCTTGGAATTCCGGTTAAACCAAAAGATTATGTAAAGATGAAGTTCTACTATCCATTAACTCTTTACGAATGTAAGAGTGAGCCAAAAATAAGATTCTCTTTCAGTATTGAAGAAGAATACGAAGAATATATAGAGAAAATTCAAGAGCTACTAAAAAACAAGTGTATATCAAGTGATACTTATATATGGGTTACATACGGCATACCATTCCTAATAAACATATACATAGGTTTTATAATAACACTAATAGTAAGAGATTTATGGATAAGTAGCTTAATTAAATAAGTAGTAACATGAGAATAAAGAGATCTGCTGAATAAACCTCATAGGGTGAGTAATTGAGCTTTCAGATACTTTGGGCCCCTTGGAGATCCAAATACATAAAGTCGTTAACTAAACATAAGGGTAAGGATACCTGTCTGTTTTGTATACTACCGAAGAAACCAGATAGTGAATCGCTAATAGTGTATAGGGGGAGAAATGTCTATGTAGTATTAAATGCATTTCCTTACACGTCTGGCCATGTTATGGTTGTCCCTTATAAACATGTAGATTCTCTGGAAAAGCTAAGCGACGCAGAACTATTAGAATTATTCAAGACTGTGAACCTGTCATTAAAAGTATTAAGAGAAGCATTTAAGCCAGAGGGATTCAATATAGGCATAAACTTAGGGAGACCTGCAGGAGCCGGAATAGAAAAACATGTTCACGTGCATATAGTTCCCCGATGGACTGGTGACGCCAACTTTATGACCACAATATATAATACAAGAGTACTACCCATATCTCTTGAGGAAACATATAAGCTACTAAAAGAATACTTTAAAAGATATGAAGAAGCCCTCGATCTCTGAAGGAATGATGAGGGCAGGGGTTTAACAGATTAAAGAGAAAGGTGAGTGTCAATGAGTGAAAATAAAACAAGAAAATGGAATGAAGATGAAATAGAATTAATAGAAGAATACAGTATAGAAGGTACGAAAAGATACCGCTTCCATGTAAAAAATAGTAATATAATAATCGATATACGCGCACCGAATAGAGAGACGGCATGGAATAAAGTTTTCAATATGCTTGAGAGAACACGTTTTAAGAACCCTATGAAGAACCCATGAAGCGAATAAAGTAATAGCAGGTTAATTCAAGAAAACCTATATAGTTTTTCTTGAATCCGTCTTAACTGGGAATCTCCTAGGCCGGGGTGGCCGAGCGGACCAAGGCGGTGGGCTCGAGATTTCCGGCTACAAAAACGGGAGACCCACTGCCCCGAGCGGGGCGCGCGGGTTCGAATCCCGCCCCCGGCGCCACAAAATCATT
>JALVFK010000043.1 GCA_027030065.1 Desulfurococcales archaeon
GGTGATGGGAGAGTGAAGACTCTAGTTGTTACTGGCTACGGGGTTAGACTCGGCTTTGAGAAAGGATTATTGGTTGTGAAGAGTAGGGAGGCTAAGGAGAAAATCAGTATCGGGGACTTAGACCAGGTGGTTATTGCTAGTAGTGGTGTGAGTATTAGTTCTAGAGCTGTAAGGGCTTTGATGAGGCATGGAGTAGACCTTGTTTTCCTAGACGCTAGGGGTACTCCAGCGGCTAGACTGTGGTTGCCTTATCTGACTAAGACTAGTCTTACGAGGAGGAAACAATATGAGGCCTACTTGAATGGTAGGGGGCTTGATCTAGCTAAGATAATCGTCTACTCTAAGGCTATGAACCAGGCCGGTCTTTTGAGGAGGCTTGCTAGAACAAAGAATAAGCCAGAGCTTAGGGAGACTAGTAAGAGGATAGAAGAATATGTGAGCAGGGTCTTCGAGGTTAAGGGGGGCTTAGAGTATGCTAGAAACCAGTTGAGAGAAATAGAAGCCCATATTGCTAGAGAGTATTGGAGCTCTATAGCAATGGTTCTACCGAGAAGCCTTGGCTTTGAGGGAAGGAGACACGACTCATTGGATCCCGTTAACGTGTCTTTAAACTACTTGTATGGGGTGGGATATTCTACTGTATGGCGTGAGCTTGTTTTAGCTGGGCTAGACCCTTATGCTGGCTTTATACATGTTGATCGTAGTGGTAGACCAGTACTAGTATACGATTTCATTGAGATGTTTAGGGTGAGTCTAGTTGATTATCCTCTAGTTAAAGTCTTCTCCAATACTACGTGGAGGCCCGGGATAGAGAATGGGTTACTTGACCATGAGTCTAGGGCTAGACTGATAAAATTGTTTCAGGAAAACCTTGAGAGGAAGACTAGGATAAAATACTTGAATTATTCCATGAGTCTACGAGAAGCAGTCAAACACGTAGCGTTGAGACTAGCCGACTCTTTGCGGGAGAATACTGTTTTCCGGGGATTCATTGAGAAGTGGTGATAGACTATGACAAGATACGTTGTCGTATACGATGTAAGCAATGATAGAGCTAGATTAAGGTTGGCGGAATTATTACAGCGTAAAGGGTTGACCCGTATCCAGAGGAGTGCTTTTGTGGGGGAATTGACTAAAGCTGAACTCAAAGACTTGTTGAGGAGAGCAAGAGAAATAATTGATCTTGCAACCGATGTTCTCCACGTTATCCCTGTTTGCAGATATGATTGGAGTAGAAGAATTGTTATGGGTAGTCCCCTTAATGAGAGGAGGAAGAAGATTGAAGGAATACTATTTGTTTAAAGACTATGTCACTCCCTGGGATGTTAAGCAATACGTCTATTGTCCAATGATACCCTGGATAATCCACCACTTGGGTGTGAGTGAGCCTGCAACTGAGAGTATGGAGGAGGGTAGTGTTGGAGTAGAATACAAGGAAGAGATCGCTAAGAAACTGGGTTTACCCAGGCCTTGGAGGTTTGAAGTCGAGTTAATTGACGATGAACTAGGAGTTAGAGGTAAAATCGATATCATTGCTGGATCGAGGAGCCTAGTCATAGTCGAGGTTAAAAGATATTATAGGAGAAGGATAGAGCATTTTCAAGCCCAACTCCTAGTATATGCTCTACTAGCAAATAAGCTCATAGGACCCGTGAGGAAAGCATTACTAGTGGTTGGTGACAAGGTTAGGGAGCTAATAGTAGACAAAGACTTACTAGCTTATGCGTATAAGCTTGTTGAGAAAACATGGAATAGTATACTCGATGAAAAACCTCCCCTAGTTAACCAGGTTTCGGGTAAGTGTTCTACCTGCTGGTATAGGAGGTATTGTTTAAGGGTTTTGTTAGATTAGTGTTCCCGCCATTACTGCTAGCCACCATGTTTCAAGGAATATTATTCTTAGTTGTGGATAACCTATTATCCATAGTATTCCGATGGCATAGGCTGCTAGGGTTATTGTTGCGTGTATTTTTACCCATGTTTTATTCGTGTTTTCTCTATACTTCATCCACCCAGTTGGTAGGGGTAGCCAGTCTGGTATTGCTCCTATTATGAATAGCCATGGGATGTTGTAGTAGACTCCGGTTATGAATAGTAGTCCTGCTATTGTTACGCATAGGATTGTTTTATGCTTGTTTGAAAGCATTCTCTTATGCCTCACGTGGTTTACTATGGTTTATTCTAGTATAATAGACTTCTGTCTTCGATTTTTCTGGAGGCTGTATAGGGTTGTTTATGGTATTATTGTTATACCGTATCTATGATATAGTTTTTCTCTTAGCCTCCTAATGTCTTTGTCAAATGTTACTATAGTTTCTGCACCAATGTTTATTGCTGTTGCTACGTGGATTAAGTCTAGTGTTTTAAGCTTTAATTCTACTGCTAGTTCTCTTGCATGGTTGAGTATTTTGTCTAGGCTCGCTTCTACTATCTTGGCTCCGGCTTTCATTAGCGAGTATCTTACACTTGATTCAACGACTAGTTTTAGGTTCTTAGAGAATTCTAGTAGTTCTCTATCTGGGTTGCGAGAGTAGTAGGCATAGAGTTCTATGACTGTAAGCTTTGATGCTACTGGCTCTACTATCTTCTCCTTTATCTTAACTGCTTCCCCGTGGTTTACATCGTCTACTACTGCTAGTGATATGATGTAGCTTGTATCTAGGTATTCCAAAACCTATCCCTCATTTCAGCGAGTTCTCTAGACGAGTCTCTAACCCCTAGTTTCAACCCTCCCTTTTCCTCTACTAGTTTTAGGATTTCTCTAACCTTCTTCTCCTCTTCTATGAGTCTGCGTGCTTCTCTAACACCTTTCTCCAAGATTATATTGAATGCATGGTTGCGGCTTCGAGCTATACCGAGCTTTACTAGTTCTTCCGCTACCTCTACTATCTCCTTCTTCACCTTCAATGATACTGGTATAGTAGTCAAAACCGGTATACCCCTGGTACACCCATAGTATACAACTATAATAAAACTGTTCTCTCTAAACCCTCTGAGGCTACTAGACTGTTATGCGTTATTATTTTATTCCTGGCCTATAGGTGAGATTACTGTAGGTGAACTCTAGCTATGGCTAAGATTATTGATTTATCCATGCCCCTATACACTGGGCTCCCAGTATTCGAGGGATACCCGGTACCAGTAGTCCACGAGTGGACTAGTATTGACCGTGACGGCTACTATTCGAATATACTGATACTGGTTGAGCATACTGGGACTCACGTAGATTCTCCAGCACACTTTATTAAGGGAGCTCCAAGCATTGATGAGGTATCCTTGGAGAGGTTTATGGGTAAAGCCCTAGTCGTCGATGTGAGTAAGCTTGGAGAGAAGGAGGAGATTAAAACCGAGCATATTATTGAAGCTGAGCAACGCTTTAATGTGAGAGTTGGTAGGGGATGGATAGTATTATTTTACACGGGTTATGATAGATTCATTGGATCGGAGAAATGGTTCAAGCACCCTGGGCTGGGTGAGGAGGCTTCTAGATTCCTAGTTGAGCGGGGAGTTAATGCTGTTGGAATAGACGCACCTAGTATCGACCACGAACCATTCCCAGCCCATAAGACGTTGCTGCCAAATAATATTGTTATCTATGAGAACCTTACAAATCTCGACAAGGTAAAAGATGTAGCGGGGTTCATGGTCTATGGGTTCCCCTTAAAGATTAAGAAGGGGTCTGCTTCACCAGTAAGAGTTATAGCAGTACTAGAGTAAGAAATAGAGTAGAAGAATCTAAAACCATGTATTCTATGATGTTAAATGGAGGGTGTAGTAGGAATTGTTTTCCGGCGTTATAGTTCCAATGGTAACTCCTTTTAGAGAAGACTATACGGTAGATTATGAGGGCTTAGAGGCTCTAGTAAAATATCTTGTAGAGGAGGGAGTTGACGGCTTATTCCCAGTCTCAACTACGGGAGAATTCCCACACCTATCATTCAAGGAGGCTTTAGAAATAGTTAGGAAGACGGTAGAGTATGGGGGAGATAAGACTCGCATAATCCCGGGTGCTACTGCTAATACCCCGCTCCAGGTATTGGAATACGTTAAGGCTTACGAGGACTTAGGAGTTGATGGAGTAATAGTTGCCCCACCATACTATTATAGGCTAGGCTACGAGGAGCTTAAGGAATACTATTCCGTTATTGCCGAGAAGACTAGTCTACCAATAATAGTATACAATATACCAGGGCTTACGGGGAACAATATTCCAGTAGAACTACTAGTAGAATTAGCAAGAGAATACAGCAATGTCATTGGAGTAAAGATAACCTATGACAGTATATCCTATATAAGGAAAACGATTATGAAGGTGAAGGAAACAAGACAAGACTTTACAGTACTAACCGGGCTCGACGACTACCTATTACCCACCCTAATACTTGGAGGCGACGGCGGAGTAATGGCCTGCGCCAACTTTGCACCAAGAATACACTTAGAGCTTATCAGAGCATGGTATAATAGGGATTACAGTAAAGCAATCGAACAACACCTAGTACTCAACAAGCTAGTAGAAATATACGACGTAGCTTCAAGTTATCCCTCCGCTATAAAAACAGCATTAAACCTACTAGGACTACCAATAAAACCTATTACAAGACCACCAATAAAACCAGAAAACCCGGAAGCTGTACAGGAGATAAAGAATATACTGATAGAAGCGGGAGTACTAGTCTAAAAAACCATAGCAATAATTGTGTGGAAGAAGAAAAAGAGTTTCTTTTTAGGGGAAATGCCTTCTTAGGCTATGTTATATTTTTGTTTCTGTTGCTTTCTCGTAGTATGGGTTTACTACTTCCCACTTGCCCTTGAAGAATACCTTTAGTTCTCTCTCTGGCCCAGTGTTGTCGGCTACTAGTGTACCGTTTCTTATAACGTATAGTGGTGGGCCCATTATTCTTAGTACGTCTACGTCTGTTAGACCGTTTAGTATTACTAGGTTTGCTTTCTTGCCCTCTTCTACACCGTAGTCTTCGTAGCCTTTTCTCCATGCCTTAGCTGCGTTATATGTTATTAGGTCTAATGCCTTGAATAAGTCGGTCCATCCTAGCATTTGGTCTACGTGTATAGCCATGAACAGTACTTGTAGCATGTCTCCTACTCCTAGAGGATACCATGGATCCATTATACAGTCGTGGCCTAGTGCGACATTGATCCCGTTCTTTAGGTATAGGCTTATTGGCGCCATACCACGTCTCTTGGGGTAGAAGTCGAATCTACCCTGTAAGTGTATGTTGATTAATGGGTTTGGTACTATTGTTATACCAGCCTTACGTATCAGTGGGAGAATCCTATA
>JALVFK010000044.1 GCA_027030065.1 Desulfurococcales archaeon
CGTAAGAGTGCTTTATTCGTAACAAACTGGTATGATCCAGAAAAGACTCTCCCAGTAGGATTCTATACCGAGAACAAGCATCTCCTACGCTTCTTTACAGAATACTTCCTCCACAACCTAAGAGATCTCTCAAGACCAGTCTACACTGCTTTTGGTGAAAAAGTGTTTATGAGGAAATTCGTGAATATCACACGTGCAATAGATATGATAAGGATACTACAGCAACTGAATAGAAAGATAGCAATAAGAGTTATTGGAAGAGACACTAGGACTGGAAAACAAGTAGTTGTTGAAGGAGAACCCGTTGACACTATATACGATGTCTACAACGGGATAGCGAGAATAACTATTACAACAAAGAATGGAGAAAGACTCACTATTGGAGGATGGGGTGCAACACTAGAAGACATAGAAACCGATGTAATAGAAGTAATATCTTAACTTATGTCTGAGGTCTCTCAAAGGAACTATATCCTAATTGACATAGGTTTTATTGTTTATTTATTGTAGCTGTCTATACATAAGTTTTTAATTAGATAGTTCGCATGTTTGTATGGGTGTATGCCTGTATGCCTAAGCGTACTACAGTAGTGTTTGACGATGAGGTATATGAGATGCTTGTATTAGAGAGCATTAGGAGGTATGGTTCAACTAAGGGTATCTCTAAGGTATTGAACGAATTATTGAAGGAGAAACTAGGTGCGAGGAACGAGTTGTTAGAGCTATTGTATTCCGAGAAAGAATTCCACGTAGACGAGGAGGAATTCAACGTGTTCCGGAAAAAACTGAGTAGAGGAGCTGAAACTCGTTGATAATTGATACAACATATCTTCTACCCCTAGCCAGGATTAGTGTAAAATATGATCTGCTTAGAGCTATAGCTGATGGAAAAATTAGGGGAGTAGATTTCAGTGACCTAGGAGTTAGTCTTATCTCATTATTTGAGCTACAAGCTAAGGCTTCAAAACTAGGTGTAAACCCTGAGTATGTATCCAAAGCAGTAAAAGTAATACTTCGTGTTTTCAGAATTATCCCATTCTACCGTAGAGACATTGTTAGAGAAGCACATAATCTGCGAAAAATACTAGACGACTACATAGACTGCATAATACTTGCAACAGCTATAACTCTAAAAGAAGACCTTGTCACCGAAGACAGTGATATCAGGAAATTATCAAATGAGATATCAAGAAAGTATGGCATAAGAATACTAAGCTACAATAACTTGATAGACCACTAAATCTTGCATGCCATAGTGTAAGTGTAATAATCAGATCTCTTAGTCTCGCTTATCTCTACGTTTTAGTCTTAGTGGCTATTTCTTCAGTATCTCTATTTATTAATTCTACAAAAACCGCTAGTTTTAGGTATGATATCATTGTTGGAAGTCTTCAACTTATCGTCTTCTCCTTTTAACTCTACGTTATGGTTATGGTCTACTTGGCGAGCAAAGAATATATACTACCTCTCAGTAATAAGTTATTGGAGACTAGCTTCTTTCTCCTAGGGGGAGGTGTATAGGTTGAAGCCCTCTAAAGCAGAAGCCAAGACGTCTACTCTTGTAATAGGATTAGTCATCGTTATTATAATAATAGCTGTAGCGGCATGGTATATGACTAGTCAGAAGCCAGCCCAGACAACACCAACGGCAACGCCTTCTCCAACAACTGTTACCGTTAAGGAGACTGTAACCTCTACTGTTC
>JALVFK010000045.1 GCA_027030065.1 Desulfurococcales archaeon
AGGAAAATGTTTTATATCTTAAGGAGAAACTAAGAGAAATAGATGAACATTTACCGGAATACATTGACCCTGAATACGTGATATTATATCCTCATGTAGAATATCTTCTTAAAGTGATGAAATTGAAACCTAAGATAGCATATAGACCAGACAATGTTCCAGAGGAACTTATTTAACTATCATATTTCGATTAAGACATATATCTCTAAACGGACAAAAATGGCATTTATTCTTAGAGCACCATAGGCTGTCATGAACATAAGCTATCGTTTGAATAAAGCCGCTAAGGCGACCATACATCAGATTGAAGAAACCAGTAATACATTTTTCCCTAAGAGGACATTGAGGACAGTACGCATCATATCCTAGGCATTGTTTTTTACTTGGAACTATGAGTTCCTTGTCATTAATTAGTCTTAAACGGGTAGCAAATCTTCTTAAATGGATGTCACTTGGCGTAAAAATTGTATCGTATTTACTGAATAGAAGGAACGCGTCTACGACTTTAGGACCTATATACTTTATCTCCATTAATTCCCTTCTAAGCTTCCAGGAATTTTTCTTGAAGTCTATATCTGATAGAGATTCGAGTATTTCGTGTAGTTGTCTTAGCTGGTAACTCCGACTCTTTATAGTATTAAGTCTTCTCTTTACTGTATAAGTTTCAAAGGATTCCAAGCCGTCGAATAAGTATCTTGCCCAACGCCTTACATTCCTATGATAATCTGTGTTACGGGAAAGAAAAGTCAATACTAGTATAAAGGGCCTATCAAAACTACTAACGATTATTCTCAATCTCCTATAGCTATTAGTAATTTTAAATATTGTCTTAGACTTATATTCTATCTTGCTAAGATGCTCAAAGGGATTAAACCATAATCCAGTCCACTCCTTAAACGCCTCCTCACTACAACCTTTACAAGATAGGGTGTTTCTAGTTTCCTTTATTATTGCTCCGAGGTTATAGCCTGCTATCTTTATCCAAGCATTATCTTTTCTCACAAAGAGAGCAGAGACAAAGCTCGGGTACATAGAGAGTTCTAAATCTATATCGCTATAGAGCTTCTTGATACTAGTCATGGTTTGCCCTAAGTGTAACTGAGAGGTAAAATATATGGAGCAAAGAGTATTAGGGTTCTAATATGTCCGGTGTTCGTGGGTATAAGGCTGCTTCATGTATTTTCTCCAATTGCAGAATAGTTTGTAGGAGCCTTTCAACACCTATACCAAAGCCTCCGTGTGGTGGGAATCCGTATTCAAACATGTCAAGATACCATGAAAAGCTCTCTGGATTCAATCCCTTTGCAAGCATCCTCTCTCTCAATCTTTTTGGATTATGTTCCCTTAAGCCTCCTGAAGACCATTCAACACCATATTGGCCAGGGCCATACATGTCTATTCTATGAGCCATTCGTGGATCCTCATCTTTTAGCTTATAGTAGAAGGCTACCACTTGTTCTGGAAACTCTGTTACAAAGAATGGAACATCAAACTCATTGCATAGTGCTCTTTCCTCATCAGAGCCGAAATCATCTCCCCATTGTATATCAAAACCTTTTCTCTTAATTATCTCTAATGCTTCCTCGTAGCTTAGTTTGTGATAGTATTCTGGTACTTCTAATTTTACGTTAAGTATCTTTAACTCATTCTCGTTTTCTTCAAGTATTTTCTCATAAATGTATTTTACCAGTCTGAACTGTATTTCCATTAACTCGTCGGGTGTTGTCAATGCCTTCTCGACATCTATTTGCCAGAACTCGGTTAGATGCTTACGAGTTCTAGATTTCTCAGCTCTAAAGCTCGGGCCTATTGTGAAAACTTTACCGAATGCTGGAATAGCTGATTGCTTATATAGTTGTGCACTTTGCGCTAAGTAAGCTATTCTATCAAAATATGTTACTTTAAAGAGATTTGCACCGCCCTCCGTTGCTGTCGCTATTATTATTGGGAAATTTAGTTCAACAAATCCCTCTTTATAGAAGTACTCGCGAGCCGCCTTTAATAGTGTTGATCTTACACGAAATATTGCTTTTACCTTAGGTCTTCTTATATCAAGATACCGGTACCTTATACGTGTCGGGAACTCTGCTTCAACTTTATCAGATAAGTCTATTGGGAGGGGCTTTGAAGGCGCTATTACCTCTAATTCTTCTGCAATTATTTCGTGCCCTAGTTTAGCAATACTACTGATAACGTATTCTCCCTTAACTCTGATGAAATACTCGAAGCCTAGTTCTGTAAAGGTCTTCCAGATATCTTCTCCTACAATATTGCGTTTTACCGTAACTTGTTCTATTCCATCAAAGGTTCTTAATACTATGAAGCCTACTCTACCAAGTCTTCTTATATTTAGGACGTGACCATAAACCTCTTTCTTCTCTGCCAAAAACCCCTACCTCTAAGGTTAACGCTCTATTGTATTCGGAACATATAGCCTCTAAAAAATATACCCAGCCTAGCGGTAAAACATGTGGATATTAGATTAGATAGTGGCTTAGAATTTTATTCCCAGTATAATTATTGCTAATGTAAAGTATAGCGTTAAACCTATGGAGTCTGCAATAGTTGTTATCAATGGTGCTGAGATTACTGCTGGATCTATTCCTACACGAGCTGCTATTAATGGAAGTAAAGCACCTATCATACTGGCCACAAACACAACTAATATTATTGCAAGAGATACAACTATAGATACATTGATTATATGTGCTATGGAATAACTTAATGTGAAGGCTAGAGGGGATAATATCAAACCTAGTAGGAGAGATGTAGTTGATTCCTTAATAATTATCCTTGGTATATCACTAAATCTAATCTCTCCGGTTGCAAGAGAGCGTATGACCAGTGTTGCTGATTGCGAGCCAGCGTTGCCTCCAGTATCAGTTAACAATGGTATAAAGAATGATAAAGCTATAACCGATGCCAATACTTTCTCGTAGAAGCTTAGTATACTTATAGTTACAGCTTCCGTGAGATACAAGAATATAAGCCATACCGCCCTTTTCCTAACAAGCTCAACTATACGTGCTGTAAGGTAGGGCTCTCTTATTTTAGGCATACCGCCGAACTTGACTATATCCTCCGAGGCCTCAGCAACTATAACATCCATCAGATCATCAGCACTTATGGCACCCAGAAGTTTTCCATTTTCATCCACAACAGGTACTTCGTCAAGATCGTATTTTACTACGATTTTTATTACTTCTTCTTGATCCATTGATGCTTTTACTGCAACAAAGTTTCTCGTCATTATTTCTTTTAACTTCTTATTTCTAGGTGACGTTAAGAAAACTTTAACATCAACAACGCCTATCAGTTTTCCCTCATCATCAACTACATAAATATAACGTGATGTTTCATATTCTTCGAATTTAAGCCTTATAACAAACTCTTTTACAGCCTCATCAACAAGTTGGCTATAATGAAATATGGGAATTCGAGTAGTCATAACCCCGCCAGCACTCTCTGGAGGATAAGCGAGTAGTGGTTTTACCTCCTCAAGTTTCCATAAAGGTAGCTCCTTTATCAGTGCTCTTCGATAAGTAGGGGGAAGCTTTACTAGTAAATCAGCTACTTCGTCAGGAGGGAGATCAACTACTATTCTAGCTAGACGGGCTGGTCCTATAACTTTTATAACATCTAGCAATATTTGTTGTGGAAGCCTTGAAATTATTTCAACATATACGTTATCTGGAATTATTGCAGCGAGACGCCTCCTTTCATCGGAGTCTAATCGTTCAAATATATCTATAAGATCTTGTGGTCTGAGTTCAGCTAGTATCTTTGGATACCTTATACCCTTTTCTAGCTCCTCTCTAACTTCTTCTAGTATACGCTCAAAGTCCTTTGCTTCGCTCAACTTCATCACCAGGTTTCAGTCAGTCTTTGTAACTTTTGCCTGCATCTTCTTTATAAAATACTGCCTCCCAGTAACGTTTTGGAGAGAAGAGTGCTTGCTCCTGATAACCGTTATCCGAACATTATCTTATACGCGGAGTACGATGAGAGACTTAATGTAAGAGAGAGAATATATTTACCTAGCCCTCAAACAAAAATAATCCTTAGGAAACCAATAGATCTTCTAAGCATAGAGTTGAAATCTTCTGGGAAAATAGAGGAGATCGAAAAGAAGAAATTATTGGTAATGTTAAATGACAAAACTAATGTAGTTGAAATAAACTATGAAGTAGAGGACAAGGCGCCGCTATATAGCGAATGGGTGATTGCTCCTCTAACATGCTATACAATTTATGCAACACTACGGGCTCCATTACCATTGAAATCTTTAATAAATGCAGAAGAATATGGCTTTCATGCTTGGGGAAAATATGGTTATAGTAGATGGATCAGTAATATACCTAGGCGAGAATACGCTCTCTCAATCGATGAGTACCTTATAATGGATGAACAAACGCATGTAATTGCATCACTAGATGAAAAAGAACTTGACAAATTAAGAATACAAGTAGAACAAGCATATATGAAAACTAAAGAAATAATACCATGGAAAAGGCCCCTTATAGCTCATAACACTAGTATAGGTACTTTTATCTCGTCATACATAGTATTTTTGAATAATTTTTCTTGGGAAAACATAGTTGAATTAATTGTAAAAAGCATTATGGCAAACATCACTGGTATTCCGCTAGAGAACAAGTTATTAGAATCCATTAGAATATTAGTCAAGAGAGAAGGAGAAGAAAATATGGTTGAAAATAAGAATCCCTATCTTGGACTTATAAAAGTGTACGGCAAAGATTTCTTATCTAGAATGCTTGACGAAATGCTTAGTTCTTGCCCAAACAATTTTAAATTGATTCTAGGAAAAATCTTCAAGAAAAACGTTGACATAATAATATCATTACTAGAACGTAATGATGCAAAAATAAGCATAGAAAATAACAGTATAACATGTATTAAGGGACCATGCATAATAGTTTTAGAAAAAGAAGGCATAGAATACTTAAAAGCTATACTTGAAGAAGGAATTTCATTAAAGACAAGTGAAGAATATATTGGTAGGTCAACAGTTTATTTGTTCTAAAATAAAAGTTAAATTAGTTATAAAACGTACTTCACTCCTAGTCTTCTAAATATTCTCGCAACATTCTCCTTTAACACCTTGATTAATTCTACGGGCTCTATTCCTTTTTCGGATGATATAATATGTATAAGCCACGGGATTAGAGAGGGGCCTAATTTTCTGCCCCTATACTCGTAGGGGCCGTCACTCTCAGTTAATATGATTGAGAGTGGAGATTTCCTTAAGACTTCTTTATGCTTTCTTTGAAAATCAACTGAGGGGTTGATTGTTATATAGTATCCTAGGCTTTCAATATCCTTTATCATATTTATGGGACCGCTATACCAGTGTAAAATAGCTATTGGTACATCATTTCTATATAGTTCTTCTAATACAATACGCCAAGTACCTAGTGCATGCACGTTAACTAGTAGATTGTTTTCAGCCGCTATTTTTACAAGTTCCTTAAATATTACGACTTGCTTATCCATGGTGTCTCTTCTAAAATAAGAATCTAATCCTATTTCACCAAGCATTTTTATTTTATCAATATGTTCTCTAAAATAATCAATAGCTCCCAAAGCTTCTCTAAATGAGATATCGTGGTCTATAACCCATGGATGAATGCCTACGCCGGGGAAAACATTGTTAAATTTTCTAGAGATGTTTATTGTCTTGTTTGATGAATCTAAGTCATCTGATACAGCAAATATTAAAGTATCTTTAACTAGCTCGCCTATATAGTCCGTACTGTACTCGTAAAGGTGACAATGAGCATCAATATAAGTTATATCAGATAAGTTATACATTTTCTCCCCACGTTTTCACATAATACAGAAGCCGTATCTACGAGTAAAAATTTTGTATGTGTAATTAGATCTAGCTAAAAATATTTCAGCTAGTTCATTATACTGGCGGTAATCCCAGCACTATTCTAAGCAATATTATTAGCGGTAGGAATACCGATGATCCTATCGCCATTAGCTTTATCAGTATGTTCAATGAAGGACCCGCTGCATCCTTCAATGGATCACCTACAGTATCACCTATTACAGCTGCCTTGTGGGCTTCTGATCCCTTTCCTCCAAAGTGACCGGATTCTATGAATTTCTTAGCATTATCCCATGTATTGCCTACATTACCTTGGAATAAGCCTAGTAATAGACCCGTTATTATAGCGCCCATTAACATTCCTCCTAGTGCTACTGGTCCAAGCAGAGCTCCAACAATTATTGGTGTGATAAGTGCTAGTACACCTGGCGCTATGAGACGTTTGAGTGCGTATCTCGTAACAATATCGACTGCTCTATTATAATCGGGTTTCTCTTTCCATTCAAGTATTCCTGGTCTTTCTCTAAACTGCCTCCTAATCTCTTCCACTAGTGCAAATGCCGCTGCTGTTACCGCTTGTATTACTAGTGCTGTAAAGAACGCTGGTATAGATGCACCTATGAGAAGTCCTGCTAGTACATCGGGCCTAGTTATCGTGAACACGTTCTCTATATTGAAGCTTAGGTTCATAGAACTGGCATAGTCTTTTAGGAGCGATGCATATGTGAATAATAGTGCCAGCGATGTTAGAGCAGCAGAACCTATAGCATAGCCCTTAGATATAGATTTCATTGTGTTTCCAGCTGAATCAAGCTTGTCGGCTTGTTCTCGGACTTCTTCTGGATATCCGGCTTGCTCGGCTAGTCCAGCGGTATTGTCGACTATAGGTCCGTAGGCATCCGCCGCTACAACGATACTAGCAACAGATAGCATGCCTACGCCTGCTAGGGCAACTGCATATACTCCTCCTATTAGTGAGGAGAAAGTTGCTAGTGTTGCCGAGCCTATATAGTAAGCAATAAAAGTTGCAATAGCTATTGCGATGGTTGGTGCAACAGTACTGTAGAAGCCCATTGAGAGACCACTCAGAATCGTTAACGCGGGTCCCGCTTGAGAGCTTGCTGCAACAGTTTTTACGGGCTTATAGGATCCTGATGTAAAGTAGTCGGATGTAAAGCCGACTATGCCTCCGGCTATAAGTCCCATAACGCCAGCTACCCATAAGTTCACTAATGGAATACCTGTATTACTTGAATAAATTACGGATAATGTCAACGTTACTATTGCTACACCAATAATACTAACCAGCGATGTAGTCGTTAGGGTCTTTGAAGGCTCCTTTAATGGGGATACTTCCACGAATTGTGCTGTTAGAATCGTCGTCAGTAATGCCGCTGCAGCGAATATTAGTGGATAAGCTATCAGCGAGAGTTCTACAACGCCACCAATGAGCATTCCTATAGCCATTGCCGCTACAACGCTTTCAACATATGATTCAAATAAGTCAGCACTCATTCCCGCACAATCACCTACATTATCACCAACGTTATCTGCTATTACACCAGGATTCCTTGGATCATCCTCTGGTATTCCTACTTCTACTTTCCCAACAAGATCAGCACCGACGTCAGCTGCCTTAGTATATATACCTCCACCTACTCTAGCAAACAATGCCACCGTGCTAGCTCCAAAAGCATATCCTAATAGTGCTTTCACAGCTTCACTATACATGCCGCTGAGACCACCAAACGCTATAAATAATAGTGATATACCGAGTAATCCTACACCCCCCACCATAAATCCTGTAACTGCGCCTCCACGAAAAGCTACTCTCAATGCTTTTGATAGTCCTTGTTCAACTAGGACTCTGAGAACTCTAACATTGCTTAAAACCGCTATATACATGCCCAGTACTCCAACAAGAGTTGAACTCAACGCTCCAGCAAAATAGGCAAGCCCCGTCTTTAACATTAATGTACTTCCGCCTGCTACTCCAGCCGCTATAATTAGAGCAGCTACTATTACCGCTATTGTTAGGATAACACTGTATTGTCTCTTCATAAATGTTACTGCAGCACTTTTAATGTATCCATGTATTTCTGCCGCTTTGTCTTCTGGTACCTTAATCTTTAATATCATGTATATTAATGCAAGAACATATAGTATTGATGCAGTACCCGCTATTATTCCAAATGTTGTAGCTATGTTTAGCAAGTTCATTGTTTCCGCACCCTCCCTACACAACTGTTTTAAGGGATTTAAGAAGTTAATTCTCTTTGATTTATAATTATTAACCTACTATAATAATAAGAATACGTGGGCCGTGAAGATAGAACCCGAGCCTGACCTCATATTGTGATGAGGGTCGGCGCGACGGAGCCCATTAATATTCTTAAAATTTCTCTATTACTTCATTGCTTATTCCTAGTCTACGTATAATTTCCTTTATTCTTCTTGAAACTCTATCAGACCTCCAAGGCATAATGGATGCCGTTGCAACGTTGTCTATTACTTCTATCTTCAACTCATATTCTATTCCTTTAAATGCAAGTTCAAACCCCATTTCCTTTAATAATTTGAATATATTTTCCTCAATTACTTTCTTATTATAAAGATGTCCTCTTACAGTTATTTCCAATCCTATTCTTTTATCATTAACACGTTTCATTAATAATGATTTAATACATGGTAGTAATTTGTTAAGTTCGCTCTCAGTACAACATTCTACTACTATGATACGGGACGCCCCGTGTATGGGATATGTATTTACGAGCCAGAAGGCTCTCCAGGGACTAAGACTAGTATATACTAATAGTACTCCAGAATACTTTGTATGCTTTATGGTGACATCTATATCCTCTATATATAGAGAATCGCCTACCTGGTTTTCAACGACCTCCTCCTTACCTGGTTTTGTAGTAACGATTAACTTAAGGTTTTTACACGAATGCAGAGTATACACCCTTTTCTATGCGGCTCTTATCATCTTCAAAAAGCTAGGCTTTATATAGAGTTTTCTCAACACCAGGGCTTAGATCTAAAACACATTAGCACGGTGAACTATAGTAATGGATATAGTACTGCCACTAATAACACCCTTTAATAAGGATCTACAAGTAGACTATAAAGCTCTAGATATTCTTCTCGAGCACATAGCTGAGGATAAATTACTTGTAAATAGCTGGGTTGGAGAAGTGTATTCTCTAACATTAGATGAATACATTAAAATACTCTCTTATGCTAGAAAGAGGGTCCAGGGAGAAGTATTTGTTTATATCCCTTCATACAAGTATTGTTTAAGAAGATTACTAGATGAAATCAGAAATTATTACGGCACAGATGCCATAGACGATGCCCTCGTAGTAGAGCTAGATTTAAATGATAAAACATGTAAGAGTGAGCTATGTCTTGCTAGACAAATAGCAATAACATTAAATAAAGTATACAGCAACTCTACAATGTTATATATTAGAGGAGATATAGGCTACAATAGGGAAATAATTGAAATTATTAGAGGATTGCTAAGAATATATCCAGAACTAACACATGTGATAGTGGATCAAGACCTTCCGTTATCGCTTGTAATTGAATTGAGAAATTCTCTTAACGATCTTGATAGAGAAATAGGTTTATACTCATTTGGAGACTATGGCTTAATTATAAATAAATTCGAAGGCACAATAACACCTATAGGGTTATTGAAGAACCTTATAGAGAAGAAACATCATGTTAAGATAGAGGATATTAGCCAGTTAACACGAATAACCGATTATGCTAACACTATTATAGGGGCAATAAAAGTAGCAATCAATATTTTAGAACCATCAATAAAAGAGTACACAAGGCTCCCGATACCTACAGAGTTTCCCACTATAAGAGATCATATTAAATCTATAATAAATTATTACATAAAATAAAGGGGGCCCTATATGCGCATAATTGCTGTAACGGATATTCATTCCTCGATAAGAAACGTAGAGAAACTAATAGACATCATTGAAGATGAAGACATTGATCTCATAGTAATTGCGGGCGATATAACTCATTTCGGTTCAATAACTACTGCTAAACGTACGTTAGATCCCCTAATTAAGGCAGATATTCCCGTCTTCTTTGTGCCGGGTAACTGTGATCCTTTAGATCTACTTAAATGGGAGGATCCTGGTCACAGAGTGTTTAATCTGCATGGTAGATGGCTTGGTCTTGGCGAGTATTATTTTGCGGGTGTTGGTGGTGGTATAAGATCTCCGTTCAATACGTTTATAGAGTATAGCGAAGATGAGTATAGAGAGCTACTTGAGAAGGCAGTAAGAGGCTTGAGTGATTATATGAGGCTTGTACTTGTAGTCCATAACCCACCCTATGATACGCGTTTGGATATAGTACGTACTGGTACACATGTTGGAAGTCGTAGTGTAAGAGTTTTTATTGAGGAGAAACAGCCATTACTAGTCATTACTGGTCATATACATGAATCTAGAGGGATAGATAAGATAGGTAGAACTACCATGGTTAATCCCGGTCCGTTAAAATGGGGCTACTATGCGGTAATTGAGTTAAATAATAAAAGAGTAAGTATAGAGTTGAGAAGTCTCTAATATTTCTCATTGAGAAAACATTGTCATGATTTTATTAACATTTCTTAGAACATCGTTAAATAGTTCTATGTTTTCTTTAGTTAATCTTCGTACAAAGGTCTTTATTCCCTTGATATAGTATTCTGGTTCCATTATGTTTGTCTTTGAGGCGAAAACAGCTAAGACGACTACGTTTGTAGAATAGGGAAGCCCTTTGTTCTTCGCATATTCTGTTGCATTTATTGCTATCATGTTTTGTGATATAGTTCTCAGTTCATCCAATATATCGAGTAACGGAGGATACTTTTCTCTTCCAGCAATAGTAGTGATTGTATGGATAGGCTCTGTATTTACTATTATTAGCGTATTATTGTTTGCATATCTTCTAGCAGCACGTAGAGCTTCAACTGGTTCTAATCCTAGTATGGCGTCAGCTTCTCCTTCACCTACTATAGGCGATTCTACGGTATCACCTATCCTAACATAGCTTTGAACTATCCCGCCCCGCTGAGACATGCCTAAAGTTTCACCTATCCTAACACGGTACCCCTTTAAGAGAGCTGCTTGACCTATTATCCTTGAGAGAGTTAACCCTCCTTGCCCACCAACTGATGCTATGACTATATTGTATTCATTCATGTTCGTCCACCTTCAACAAGGGATTATCTCTTAATACGAACGCGTCGAATGGACATACTTGTGCACAGAGATTACATCCATAACACTGCTCTTCTATTATCAGAGGTTTTCCTCCAGCGTCAATTATTGCAGGGCAACCAGTTGCTCTTACACATGCCATACAATTTGTACACTTTGAACGATCAATTACTGGGGGCTTATAGGATATGCCTCTACGCCATGCTTGTAGAGCGCATTCCCTCCTAGCTATTATTACCTTAACACCTGGCTTGTTAAGAGCATCCTTTACTGCTTCAACGACCTCCTCCAAGTTGAACGGGTCTACTATCCTAACATATTCTACGCCTATTCCCCTTACTACATCCTCTATTTTAACTGGTTTTACTTTTCTCCCACTCTCTGTTATAGTAGATTCTGGTGTTGATTGATGGCCTGTCATGGCTATAGAGAGATTGTCGAGAATCATTACTAGTAAGTCTATGTTTTTGTTTACAGCCTCCACAAGAGCAGGCATTCCAGCGTGGAAGAATGTTGAATCACCTATTGTTGCGATAACCGGTTTGTCGTAGCCAGCGATTTTTATGCCTAGAGCTAGACCTATGCTAGCACCCATTGCGTGCTCTGTCCAAATAGCTTCAAGAGGCGGTTCCAGAGATAATGCATAGCAACCTATATCACCCATTATAGGAACTTCTCTCTTACGATAACCAGATTTTTGTATAGCTTTTAGCAACCCCATATAGGAGCCTCTATGTGGACATCCTGGACACATTGGGGGAGGGCGTTGAGGCAGACGTACTTTATTTACCCTATTTTTCTGTGGATTATTTTTAATTGTAGAATTTAGATTAAAGAATCTCAAAAATGCATTATAAACTATTGTTGGATTGAGCTCGCCTACAAGAGGTATTCCTGCCTCGTTCTTTCCCCAAATTTCTAGTTCTAATCCATGTCTTTGTACGGTTTGTCTCAAGTGCTCCTCTAAGTAGGGATCAAGTTCTTCTACTACAAGTATGCGTTTGCACTTGGTTATATTATCTAGCAAGAATTTCTCAGGCCATGGATATGTTAACTCTAGTTTTATTATACTTGCATCTATTTGGAGTCTTTTCAAGTTTTCTTTAACATATGTATATGATACCCCAGATGTGAGAATACAATCCTCTCCTTCTCCTTCAATTCTATTAAGGCCTAACTCACTCGCATATTTTTCAGCCTTAGATAATTGCTCTAATAACCACTCATGTCTTCTCCTATTCCAAGACATTGAAGCTCTTATGTACCGCTCCGGATTATACTCTACAAAGACTTCTTGTTTTTCATTAATAAATTCCCCTACTACAACATCGCTAACAGTATGATTTACTCTCGTTGTCGTACGATATATTATTGGTAATTGCAAACGTTCTGAGAGAACATAGGCCTTTTTAACATAGTCTAAAGCCTCTTGTACATTAGAAGGCTCTATCATTGGGAGCTTAGCTAGTTTAGCGGCCCATCTATTGTCTTGTTCCGTCTGCGTTGTATGGGGGCCAGGGTCATCCGCTATTACTATAACTAACCCCTTATTCACACCAGTATATGCTGCTGATACTATGGAATCAGAGGCAACATTGTAGCCAGGTGCTTTCATTGTCGCGAGGCTTCTTATACCGCTCATAGCCGCGCCGAGAGCTATTTCGAATGCTACTTTCTCGTTTGTAGCCCATTCAGCATACATTCCTACTTTCTTTGAAAGTGGTGCAAGTGTCATTATTATTTCACTTGATGGCGTGCCAGGATAGCCGGAGGCTACCTTAACGTTTGATTCTATTACTCCCCTCGCTATAGCTTCATTACCCATTAATAGAACGCGTTTGCCGGGCTCCGCTAAGACTCTCTCTGCTAGTGACATTAAAGTCACCTTAACATTAATAGAGTTCACGAAATAGTATTGTTTTATAAAAGACTAAAAACGTTTTAGGTAAACTTTTCAAACATATATTTAACTTTTTTCCTCATACACTATAATATTTTTTAGTTCCTCCAAAATATCTTGCTCATTCCTATTTGATTCTATCAGTTGAGTTCTAGCAAAACCATGTTTCTTTTCATGCGAATAAAGTGTTCTTGATACTAGTTCAACTGCTCTCCTCTGTGGATGAAGAGAAACATTTACATATGCTCTAACAATGCCAGCAATAGTGGCTTCCTGAAATACTAGTACTTCACCGTTTCTGGTTTCAATGAGAATTCTTGTATGGACATGGCCCGGAGGTATAAATGCTATTACACGCTTAATATCGGCGTTACGGTAAATCCTTAGTTCCTGATTATTCTCCACGAAAATCACCATTATCTAAATAGTTTTCTAAGTTCCTACCAATAACTAGTATTAAATTATTAATAGTGCTTTCAGTAACCATTATGAGGAGCGTGTGAGTACATGGGTATAGTATCAGGTAAGCTTCTCATACCGGTAGACATTATTGTAGACAGCCGTGAATACTCGAAGCAGCAACAACACATAGAGGAGTTAAGAAGAAAAGGCATCAAAATAGCAGTTATGAAACTAGATGTAGGAGACTATTATTTATTGGCTCCAGAGGATAAGAAACCAGTCTTAGTTGAACGTAAAAGTGTGTCTGATTTCTTAAACAGTATACGAGATAATAGGATTTGGGAACAATCTCTATTACTAAAAAAAGCCGCAGAAGAAGAAGGTGCTATACCAATAATTATCCTCGAAGGCAGCTTAGGCATTATTAAGAGGTTTACCAAATGGAATATTACAGCCGTTTTAAGGATAATTGATGAATTAATCATAACTTACGACATAAAACTGTTACCAGTACCAAATAAAGAGGCTACTTTCCGATGGCTAGCTGCAAAGGCAAAGAGTCTAGGAAACACGAATAAGAAGAAAGTTTTCAGATTAAGAGTTGAGAAGAAACCTATGACGCTAAATGAGAGGATACTTTATGTAGCTGAAAGCATCGTGGGACCTACAATAGCTAGGCGGCTACTAAAACATTTCAAGACTTTAAGAAATATTGCAAATGCAAACATCGATGACCTAATGAAAGTGGAAGGTATTGGAGAGAAACGTGCAAGAGAAATATATCTTATATTTAATACAACTTGGAAAGAAAACGAATAGTATTAAAGCCCGAAAGCTTTACGTCTATTCCTCAATTTCACTCTCCAGTATAGTTCACGAGCCTTTTTACCAGTTAACTCTATTATACCTTCCTTAGTTAAAAAGAGGATCTTACCCCTTACCAATGTTGCATCCAATATATTGTTTAAATCAAGCTTTATCCTACCACTCAAGGCAAGGTCCGCATTATATACTATTGTATAGGAAAGAAATAAAGTTAATGCAAATAAAAACAATAAAAGTGCCCTTTAAATATAACCGCCGACTTAAAAGAATAGGGTGACTTCTTGAAGGGTTGGAATGGGAGAATACTAAGAATAAATCTTTCTGAAAGAAAGGTGAGAACACAAAACATTGATTCTGAAGTCTTACTCAAATTCATTGGCGGACGCGGACTTGCAGCAAAAATTCTATGGGATGAACTAGAGCCGGGTGTAGATCCTCTCTCACCATACAATAAGCTAATTATTGCGGCAGGACCTCTCACTGGTATCGTTGGCCCAAGTACTGGTAAGCTTGTAGTAGCAGCTAAAAGTCCTCTCACGGGAGGCTATGGTGATGGAAATATAGGTACTATGGCCTCTGTACATTTAAGGAAAGCTGGTTATGATGCTATAATAATAGAGGGGACTTCACGTAAGCCAGTATACATTTACATTGAGGATGAAGCTGTTGATATAATAAGTGCTGAGGGACTATGGGGTAGGGATACTTTTGAAACTGAGCGACTATTAAAGGAAATACATGGAAAGGATGTTGGAGTCCTACTAATAGGCCCAGCAGGCGAAAATAGGGTCCGTTACGCGACAATAATATCCCAGGAAGGGAGAAGTGGTGGGAGACCGGGCTTAGGTGCAGTTATGGGTTCGAAGAAACTGAAAGCTATTATTATAAGAGGAACCAAGGATATCCCCGTACACGATAAAGCAGAATTAGTTAAAACTGCTGCACAAGCATACTCTGACATAAAGAAAGCTCCACAATACGATTTCTGGATGCGCCAAGGAACAATGGCGACAATAGAGTGGAGTAACGAGAATAGTGTTTTACCTACAACAAACTTCCGTGAAGGAGTATTCGATTATTATAGACTAATAGATGGATACTCCATGGAGGCGGCAAAAATCACTCAGAGAGGATGCCCCAACTGCAACATGACTTGTGGAAATGTAGTCATAGACGCTGAGGGAGATCTAAGCGAGCTAGACTATGAGAATGTAGCAATGCTAGGTTCAAATATAGGTCTTGGTCACTTAGGAAAAGTTGCTGTTCTAAACAAGCTAGCAGACAAACTAGGACTAGACACTATTTCACTAGGAAACGTGTTAGGCTTTGCAATGGAAGCATCTGAGAAAAAGCTAATAGACGAAAGGATAGAGTGGGGCGATTATAAGAAAGCAAGGGAACTAGTACTTGATATAGCATACCGTAGAGGTATAGGAGACCTACTAGCAGAAGGAACAAAACGTATCGCAGAGAAAATAGGTGGCAACTCTATTGAATGGGCTATGCAAGTTAAAGGCCTTGAAGTATCAGCATACGACTGTCATGCCGCACCAGCTATGGCTCTCGCATATGGGACCTCACCCATAGGTGCGCACCATAAAGATGCTTGGGTGATTTCTTGGGAAGTACGTACTGGTAGATTCGATTATACAAGAGAGAAGGTAGAGAAAGTAATAGAATTACAGAGAATTAGAGGAGGAATCTTCGAAACACTAGTTGCATGCAGATTACCATGGATAGAATTAGGACTCAAACTAGAATACTATATGAAACTCTTTAAACATGCAACAGGAGTCTCAATGACTCTTCAAGACTACTATACAATAGCTGATAGAGTATACAGTTTGATAAGAGCATTCTGGGTAAGAGAGTACAAGGAACAATGGAGCCGCAAGATGGATTACCCGCCAATGAGATGGTTCAAGGAACCATTAACAAAGGGCCCCCTCAAGGGAGCAAAGCTAGATCTCGATAAATATGACCAAATGCTTTCATGGTACTATGAAATAAGAGGCTGGGATGAGCGAGGCATACCTAGAAAGAGCACTCTTGAAAAACTAGGTTTAAATGATGTAGCAAAAACTCTTGAAAAATACGTTAAGTTATCACAGTGATATCATGGTAAAAATAAGAGCCTTAGGCTGGATTGCCGAGAAATTAGGATTTAGGGAAAGAGAGATCCACTTAGATAAACCAGTAAAAATCATTGATTTTTTACCTCTATTAAACGAAATTAGTGAGGAACATTTAATAATACTTGTAAACAACGAACCCGCTGATAAGAACACTATTATTAAAAATGAAGACAAAATAGTGCTAATGCCCGTAGTTAGCGGAGGGTAAAGTCCTTTTCCTATTCTGGATGAATCGCGGATCTCTTAATTAGAGTTCCTGGCTGGAGAATAGAACCCACTTTCACTCTACTTCTTGCCCCTATGAATGCCCCCAGTTTAGAATATTCATGTCCTCTTCTTTTCACCACGATAGGTCTAATACTTGTATTCTTAAGTAATGTCATGGTTATAACATTGGGCTCGATTACAGTATTTTCACCTACTACGCTAAAGCCTAGATAGGTATTTCTACCTATTGTAGTATTCCTCTGAATACTTGACCAGACAAGTTCTGTGTATGAGGAAACAATAACACCTTTCTCTATATCTGTATACTCTCTTATTAGTGTATGACTGCCTATATAGGCATCTTTACCGATGTAGACTGGACCCTTTATTATAGAGTAATCATCTATTATTGCTCCCTCTTCAACTATTATAGGCCCCTTTAATGATGCATTAGGAGATATAGATGCTTGCGGAGATATTATGGTGCTTTTAGTCTCACCTAGGATATAGTAAGCAGCCTTAAGGAGATCCCATGGAAATCCTATATCAACCCACCAACCACTCCAGATAGAAGCCAGTATGCCATGCTCTAATGAGTATTTTGATATTGCTTCGCCAGTATCCTTGGACTCCTCTAATACATCAAAGAACGTCTTATCAAGTATATATAATCCTCCAATGGCGTAGGCTCCTGGAATTGCTTTCTTAGGCTTCTCTATTACTTCTTTAACTATTCCACGTTCATCAAGTATTGCTGCTCCATAGTATGACACATCCTCTTCCGGGACTACGGCCATTACAGGACGGCCATATACACGATATGCGTCAATTACATCGCGATAGAACTCCGTAGGTGCGAGAACATCACCATAAGCTAGTATGAAGAAATTACTTTTAATGGATTCTCTAGCTGATAGTATAGCCCCCCTTATCTCCGGCTCCTTCTGTTTCACTAAATCTATTCTTATACTTCGCCCATACTTTACTGATATATCTTCAAAATATTCAGTCCTATCGGAGACTATTATTATATCACTTAAACCTATTTTGATCGCGTTTAATATTACATACTCAATAACAGGTTTACCTGCTATATCTAGTAAGACCTTAGGCTTGCCATCAGTTATATCAATTATTCTCTGCCCAGCTCCTCCAGCTAGTATCACCATTATTAAATCCAAGACAGATACCACCTCTACCTATTCTACTGTAACTGTCTTAGCTAAATTTCTCGGTTTATCGGGGTCATAACCCTTAACTATAGAAGTATAATATGCTAGCAATTGATACGGAATTATATGTAGTATTGGAGCAACCCAATGTTGAACCCTAGGTGTTTTGAAAACATTATTTGAAAGCTTTACTGCTTTTTCGTTTCCTTCAAAGGTATTCACTATTATCCAGGCCCCCCTGGCCTTCATTTCCTCAATGTTTGCGAGAATTAAATCTCTATACTCATCATCAAATATCGTAAAGAGAACAGGGAAACCTGGTTCTACGAGAGCTATTGGTCCATGCTTGCTTTCTCCAGCTGGATATGCTTCTGCATGTATATATGCTATTTCTTTTAATTTTAATGCCCCTTCCATAGATACTGGTACTGCTAGCCCCCTACCAAGATAATAGGCGCTTTGTTTACCAGCCATGTCTTGGGCTATTTTCTTTGCCAGGAACTCGTTTATACTTATAACATTCCTGGCATATTCTGGAAGTCTTCTAAGAGAAGAATATAGGGTCTTTGCTTCTTCTTCTGTTATAGAACCCTTAATCTGCGCTGATTTAATGATAATCCATGATAGTAGAAAGACTTGTGTTGTAAATGTTTTTGTAGCTGCGACACCTATTTCGGGTCCAGCACGAGTGTATACTGCTATATTTGATTCACGTGGTATAGCACTATCTATTACATTTGATATTGCTGCTATAAAGACGTTCTTTTTCTTAGCTCTACGTACAGCCATTAAAGTGTCTATTGTTTCACCAGATTGGCTAACTGCTATTAATACGTCGTTTTTAGTAAGTATTTTGCCATATCTATTATACTCCGAAGATATAAAGGAGAAAGCAGGTATTTCTGCTAGGTTATTCAATAAGTACTCTGCTATAAGAGTTGCATGATAACTCGTTCCAGCGCCAGTTAAGAAAACTCTCTGCGCTGATGCAAGTACCTCTGCGAGCTTTTCCACTTCTACACCTATGCCTGCTAGAGTACTTGATAATGCTAAAGGTTGCTCATGGATCTCCTTCAACATGAAGTGAGGGTATCCAGCCTTTTTCGCCATTTCTGGTGTCCAATCTACAATCCTTATACGTTTCGATTTATCTACAATTGTGCCATCTATTCCCTCGATATGGACTTCATCGCCAGTAATGTATCCGATCTCCCCATCCTGTAACACGATGACTCTATTAGTGTATTCGAGAAATGCTGGTATATCGCTTGAAACGAACATTATGTTCTTTCCTAAGCCTATTACTAGGGGGGAAGTATTTCGTGCAAAATATATTCTATCAGGTACCTCCTTGTCGATAAAAGCAAGTGCATATGCACCCTTTAACTCTTTTATCGCTTTTTTGAATGCAGTAAAGGTATCATAACCTCTACTCTTATAATCTTCTATTAAATGAGCAATTATCTCAGTATCAGTTTCACTTATAAAGAAATGCCCCCGCTCCTTTAGTTTCTCTTTTAATTCTTGATAATTCTCTATTATTCCATTATGAACTACTGCTATAGTATTCTTACAATCTACGTGAGGATGAGCATTGATATCGCTGGGTTTTCCGTGAGTAGCCCATCTTGTATGAGCGATTCCTAGTACTCCGTCATAATCATCGAATCCTAGTTTACGTGAAACATCGTCTATCTTGCCCTTACTTTTTCTCACAACTAGTTCTCCGTTCCACGTTATTATCGCGAATCCTACTGAATCGTAGCCTCGATACTCTAGGTTTTTGAGACACCCCCTTAATACTGTACCCAGTTTTTTCTTCAGTATTTTACCTTTCTGGACTATCCCTATTATACCGCACAAGGCTTAAACCACTACTAACTCTAATAGGGTTTGAGAGTAGAATATATGTATTAATCTTGATAGCGGTGTGGATGGAATCCTTGGAGAAGACGGTCACAGTTGGCAATATTGGTGAGAAGAAATTAGTAGAAATAATATTGGAGTATGTTGACGAAGTAGATAACGGGTTAGAAAAAGATGATGATATAGCGGTAGTTCAGGGAATTGCATTAAAAATAGATGGGTTCTCTACATACAACTCTATGTTGCCTTGGAATACTTATTACGATATGGGGTGGAAGTCAGCAGTAATGGTTATAAGTGACTTTATCGCTAAGGGAGTGAAACCTCTTGCAATAATGGTTTCAATAGGTGCTACAAGGGAAACACCAGTAAATGATATAATTGAAATAACTAAGGGGATTAGAGATTCCGCACATTACTATGATGTTAAATTTGTTGGAGGCGATACTAATGCTTCTAAAAGTGATGTATGGATTGATGCTAGCGGTATAGGCTTGCCCGTAAATAAGGTAATTAGTAGAAAGGGGGCTAAAGCAGGGGATTACGTTTTGGTTACTGGTTCTTTTGGCTTAACTGGTGCTGCCTTTTACGCCTACCTAACTGGCTATGACTTAAATTCGCTTAAGGAAAAATATCCAGAGATAATTAAAGCAACGAAGCAACCACTTGCCCCTAAATTTTTCTTAGAAATAGTGGGAAAATATAGAGAGTGTATATCGTCTTCTATAGATATAAGTGATGGGCTTGCGTTTTCATTGGGACAACTAGCTTTTAAAAATAATTTATCAATACATTTAATAGACTTACCGATACACTATGAGGCCATAAAATATGCTCATGAACTAGACCTTGACCCCGAGTTTCTCGCTTTATATGGAGGGGAGGAATTTCAAATACTCTTCACTATTCGTAGAGAGTGCGAAAATGTAGTACAATCATTGATTAGAGATTACAATGTTACTCTTATAGGATTTCTCAAAAAAGGAAAAGGAGTCTACTATAATAATAGAGAAATAAAACCTATTGGTTGGGATCATTTTCAGAACCACAAGAATACAGGGTGAGTGTTATAGTAGATGCAAGGAAGGTGTTAATACTTGATGGGTATACTGATGAACCAGCTGGCTTAGGGGTTCCACCATACATTGATGTTTATCCACGATACATTGCTGGTGCTATATGGAGTATTGATAAGACTATAATGATAAAATATTTAACAGTAGATCAAGCTAGAATGACATTACAAGATTTCATTAAGGAAGCTTCAAGTTACGATATTATCATAGTAGTAGCTGGAGTTACTGTCCCCGGAAAATATCTTGGAGGTACGCCTATTAGTCTCCGCGAACTCGATCAATGGTTTAGAGTAATTAGTAAACCATTGAAGATCCTTGTGGGTCCTGCAGCAAAGTTTGGTATAGGAGAAGTAGGAGGAAGAGTTGCTGAACTACCCTCAAAAGTAAAAGAGAATTTTGACTACATAGTAAAAGGCGATCCAGAAATCTTCATCTACGACTTATTAAGGTACGGTGAAGAAAAAGCATCACCATATATTACTAGAAGAGATTATACTCTCACAAATAAATTTGCCATTAAAGGATCACGAATAGTGGTACAACACCCGAATTACGGGTTAAACCTTATCGTTGAAATCGAGACTTTTCGTGGTTGCCCTAGAAGTATTGTGGGTGGCTGTAGCTTCTGTATAGAGCCGGGCTACGGCCTACCAGTTTTCCGAGAACCCGAGGACATTGTAAGAGAGGTAGAAGCATTAGGTAAAATTGGCGTAGAGCACTTCAGAATAGGGCGTCAACCTGACTTGTTAGCATACAAGGCTTTTGATAGCAGTAAGGTAGAGTTTCCTAAACCAAATATTAGAGCGATAGAAAAACTGTTTAAGGGAATAAGAAGCGTTGTTCCTAATCTAAGAGTACTACATATAGACAACGTTAATCCGGGAACCATAGTACACCATGTGAAGGAAAGTATTGAAGTATTAAAAACCATAGTTAAATATCATACACCTGGAGATGTAGCAGCATTAGGCATAGAGACTGCTGACCCTAAGGTAGTTAAGTTAAATAACCTAAAAGTCTATCCGGAAGAAGCCTTAGAAGCCATAAGAATAATTAACAAGATCGGTGCCCACCGAGGAGAAAACGGGCTGCCCGAACTTTTACCTGGCATAAACTTCGTGCATGGACTAATAGGGGAGACGAAGGAGACGTACATACTAAACTATCTCTTCCTAAGGAGAATACTAGACGAGGGCTTACTTATTAGAAGAATTAATATAAGACAAGTCATAGCATTCCCATCAACTAAAATGTGGATATATGGCGACAAAATAATTAAAAGAAATAAGAAATACTTCAAAATATATAAAGATAAAATACGTAGAGAAATAGATCTACCCATGCTAAAACGCGTTGTTCCACGTGGAACTATCCTTAAAAGAGTATTTACTGAGAAATATAGAGGAACAAAAACACTCGGCAGACAAGTAGGGAGTTATCCATTACTTATTGAGATCCCGAAAAAAGTACCGCTTAATACATGGACAGATATTTTAGTAATAGATCACGGTTTTAGAAGTGTTACGGGATTGCCTACACCTCTAAACATAAATAATGTAACTGTAAAGGAGCTTGAAATAATACCCGGGATAACCAAACGGGAAATCTTAGAAATAATTAGCAAAAGACCCTTCAAAAGCCTAGACGAATTAAGAAGAATTTTAAGAGACGACCTATTAAATTATTTTACTATTTAAAATAATTATTTCTATATACCATATTAACTCTACTTCTGGTAGAAGTATTTAATACTACCATCATCAACATAAGATACATTGAGGAATAGTACAATGACTAGCGTAGAGAATCTCCAGAAGGACATAATACTAGAACCCCCCGCCACATTCGATAAAGAGAAGAAGATAGTAAGAATCGCGAATAGAGAGATAAAGATAGGAGGACCCGCACCAAAGCTAAAGAAAGGAGAGAAACTGATAAAATACACATCAAGTGTATGCCCTTACTGTTATAGATTATTACCAGCTGTTATTTTTGAAAGAGATGGAAAGGTGTATATTAGAAAAGTATGCCCCGAGCACGGTGAATTAGAAGAACTCTACTTTGGAGACTCTTACTTATACTATAAGTTTGAAAGCTGGAAGCGAGAAGGAAGAGGCCCCCGCCACGTATATACAAAACTAGCAGCACCTTGTCCCTTTAACTGTGGACTATGTCCTGTCCACAGACAACATACTGCACTAGCAAACATAGTGCTTACAAATAGATGTAATCTTAGTTGCTGGTACTGTTTCTTCTACGCTGAAGCCGCAGGATACGTCTACGAGCCAAGCCTCGAGCAGATACGGTTCATGGTACGACAGCTGAAGAAACAAGGAGTAACCATGGCTATACAATTAACTGGTGGTGAACCCACTCTTAGAGAAGACCTCGTAGACATCGTTAAAATGCTAAGAGAAGAGGGAGTAAGACACATACAGTTGAATACCAATGGAATAAAGTTTGCTGAACTATACTTACAAGACCCCAAGAAAGCAGTAGACTATGTAAGGTCGCTAAGAGAAGCTGGAGTAAATACCGTCTACTTAAGCTTTGACGGTATAACTGGCAAGACCAATTGGAAGAACCACTGGGAAATACCCTTCATCTTTGAAGCATTTAGGAGAGGTGGAATGACAAGCGTTGTATTAGTGCCGACAGTGATAAGGAATGTTAACGACCACGAACTAGGAGGAATCATAAAGTTTGCTGCAAAACACATGGATATCGTTAGAGGAGTAAACTTCCAACCTGTAAGCCTTACTGGTATGATGAGCAAGCACGAACGTGATAGATTCAGAATTACTATACCAGACGCAATAAAGAAAATAGAAGAACAAACAGATGGACAAATACATAAAGATGCATGGTATCCAATACCAATAACAGTACCCGTTTCCCGCTTTATTGAAGCATTAACTGGCGAACCACAATTCGAAATGGCTAACCATCCCCACTGTGGTGCAGCAACATATGTCTACGTAGAGAGAAAGAACGGTTTACCAACAAGATTTATACCTATAACCGACTTCGTTGACGTGAACGGGTTCTTCGAATATCTAGAAGAGAAAGCCGAAGAGATAAAGAAAGGAAAGAGTAGATTCGTAGCGGTAGCACAAATATTATACAATTTGAAGAAATTCATAGATAATGAGAAAGCACCAAAAGACTTTAACGTATGGAAGCTAATATTCAATATCTTCGTTAGAAGAAACTATAGCGCACTCGCAGAATGGCATTATAAGTTCTTATTCCTAGGAATGATGCACTTCATGGATCTATATAACTATGATGTTGCAAGAGTAATGCGATGCAATATACACTACTTATCACCCGACGGCAGACTCATACCATTCTGTACGTTCAACGTATTGAACGATATATATAGAGACTATATACAGAAGAAGTATCAGATACCTATCGAAGAGTGGAAAAAGAAGTTCGGTGAACATACCATAGGAGATTCAGTAAAGTATAAGAGACCACCAGTAAGAAAACTCGAAAAACATCCGCTTTACATCGAAACATATAAGGGTATTTTACCAGGACTCTGATAATAAGAACATTATTTTTCTAAAACATATCTAAGATGAATTTCTCTACCACATTCACAGAGCCTAGCTTCTAAAAGTCTTAACCTAACTGCATCATTAGTATCTCTAAATCCTTCACCGCCAACAATACTAACAGCTTTGTGTCCTCCAAAAACATAGGGAGAAATCGTTATTCGTAACTCATCAAATAATCGCTCCTTTACAAAGAACCATATAGTTTCACCACCTCCCTCCACGAGAAGACTGCGCACCCCTCTTTTATAGAGATCCCTCAATACAAGATCCATTGGAATAGGATACTCGTTGAAGACTACAACCTCTACTCCCCTAGATCGCAATAGTCTTATCTTTTTAGGCTCCGCTTTAATGGATGTATAAACGATTGTTGGAGCTTCGTGTAGTGTATTATAAACTCTCGCGTTCACAGGTGTTCTAAGTCTACCATCCACAATTACTCGTAAAGGATTTTTACCCTCAACTAGTCTTACCGTGAGTAAAGGATCATCCTTTAACACAGTATTTGCACCCACGAGAACTGCATCGCTGCTCGCTCTAACACTATGAAGTCTTCTTAGGTCATAGGTACAACTTAGCTTGCTGTATCCCACCTTACTTGCTATTTTTCCGTCAACGGTCATTGTAGCATATACTACTACATAAAGGTACTTCAAGTAATCACACCACATCAATCTACAGTATTTTCCCTACTACATAGTCTTATAAGGGGTGCAACATTTTATTTCATGCTGGTATAAGGGTGGCTAAAAATACGTGGTAAGAGTAACTTCAACCTAATAATAACACATGAACCCACATATGTTAACTATAAGTGGGCACTAGATCAACTAGAACAGATAATTGGTAGGTTTACTATAATAGATACAGCACAGTCAAGAATACTCGCAAAAGTTGATGACCCCTACGAGGCTGTAGACTTAATAGCAGAGTTTTTACCCGAAGATACCCCCATTTTACGAGTTATACCAGTTGATAGGGTTCTAGAACCATATGTCGAAGATGTTGCCGATGAAGCGTGGAGTTTAGCTGAAGAAAAGATCCCGGAGGATAAAACATATAGGGTTACGGTGGAAGGAGGGCATCTTTATTGGCGAAGGAATGGGCAATGGGCCCATACAATAGACGCTATAAAACATATTGCTTCAAAAATTAATCGAAAAGTAGACTTAGAAAACTACGATTGGATCGTGTATGTTAGGGTGCTAAGAGTACGTTATACGGAATACGCTGCTTTAACGGTTGCTCCAGCAAAGTATATTTTCTCAAAAGCTAAGCAAAAGAAAAGGGCTACTGCTTGAGGAGACTATTTGGGACAGCTGGTATTAGAGCTACCTATTTGAAAACAATAACTCCGGAACTAGCATTTAATATAGGTTTATCTATAGCTAAATACGTCGGCAACGAAGGCCACATAGTAATAGGTCATGATACAAGAACTACTTCACCATTACTCTCTTTATCTGTAGCATCGGGAGCAATGAGTGGTGGATTAAATGTATTATTTCTCGGTCTAACACCTACACCAGTGGTAGCCTATGGTACTAGGAAACTACATGCAAGAGCTGGCATCGTTGTAACAGCAAGCCACAATCCTCCAACCGATAACGGCTTCAAAGTATTTGACGAAAACGGTATGGAATATACTGTTCCCATGGAGCTAGAATTGGAGGAACTCATATACAGTGTAAGCAACAATTACTATGTTCCATGGCACAAAGTAGGCAATATAGAAAACATACATCTAGTAAACGATTACATCAATGATATTCTAGAAAAACTAGATACCAAGAAGAGAAGAGAACCTAAAGTAATAGTTGATTGTGCTAATGGAACCGCGTACAATGTTACACCGATCATCCTTAGATCAATGGGAGCAAAAGTAATCACATCCAACTGTCAACCCGATGGATTCTTTCCTGGAAGAGAACCAGAACCACGCCCAGACGTTCTAAACTACCTAAACTATCTATTAAAGGATTTGAACAGTGAAATAGCTCTCGCTCACGATGGAGATGCAGATAGACTAAGCGTAATAACGAGAAAAGAAGGATTCATACGCCAAGACAGAATAATCGCTCTCTTTGCTAAATTAAAACTCGAAAAACACGGTAAGGGCTTAATAATATCATCAATAGATACTGGAAGAGTACTAGATGACGTAGTCGAGAAATATGGTGGAAAACTAATAAGATGGAAACTGGGTAAAACACATGAAAAATTAAAGGAGCATCCTAACGCTTTACTTGCTGCAGAACCTTGGAAGCTTATAGACCCAGAATGGGGGCTGTGGGTAGATGGCATATATCAAGCAGCATTCATAGGAAAACTAATAATAGAAATTAGTGAATTAGATGAACTATTAAAAGACATACCCGATTATCCCTTAGCTAGGTTTTCTTTAAAAGTAGATGAGAGTTCACGAGACAAAGTTTATGATTTAATCACTAAGAAAATCATGGAACACTATAAGAATCCTATTAAAATAACAACAATAGATGGAATACGTTTAGACTTCGAAGATAAATCATGGATACTTGTTAGGAAGAGTGGTACTGAACCAAAAATAAGATTCTATATAGAGGCGTTAACTTTAGATAAGTTAAAGGATATTGTAAAAACTATTATAAACATAATAAATAAGGCGGCATCAGAGATTAATGTAAAGATAAAACACTTAGAGGGGGTAGAATCATTCCTCTAATATAATAATTTTGTTCTGAACTCCCTCTTTCCTCATTAAACGTATAGTGTCAAGAGCTTTTGAAGCAAGCTCCATGGCTTTTCGCGCAGTATATGCTATACCCACTCCTACCTTTAGATCGTCTCTTGAAATAATCTCTTTCAAGTTCTCTATCTTAGTGGGTGAAAAGAATGATACAATGTTGTCGCCTCCCAAATACTGCGTTATACCCCCTATGTTTTTCATTTTTAAACTTATATCGATACATAATTCCTCTATCTCAATAAAGGTATCATAGACGCTTACGGATTCTATTTTCCTAGTAAAACTATTTATATCAAAATGTGCCGCTGCTATCCTAGAGTCAACCCTATTATTACAATCATCTATACAAAAGGTGTTATCACATTTTCTTAAAGCTTGAGTAGCTTTCATTTGAGCCTTGTATGGTGTTTCTTCACAGGATACAGCTAATTTTAGAGGAACAGGTGATATCCTAGCTAGTTTTGAAATAATATTCTTAGATTCCTCCATATCCACGTTATTTAGTATTAATACATAGTAATCATAGCGTAGAGGTAGGACAAAGCCGTTTATTCTAGAAAATTCTTCTTGAAGAAACTTATATAGTCCAGATTGAATGCTTTGTATAATCCATTCTCTATCACTTCCTAGTTCTTCCGTCCACTCTCTATAACCTATTAGCTCTAGTACCCCTATTCTCACCAATTCCTTTCCCTAATATGTCTTGCTCATTCTATTATTACTAGATTCTTGGTTTCTACACTAGTCTTATCAAGCTTTCTTATACGATTTACAAGTTTTACTGCTGCTTCAACAGCTCTTCTAGCATATTCTTCAACTCTTTCTAATGCCTGCATCCTACTTGCACCAGGCCCTATAATACCCAATGTTACTGGTTTATCATATTCTAGGCTTAGATCCATAATACGGCGGGCTACTTGATGAGCGACAACCTCGTCATGTTTAGTTTCTCCCTGAACTACTGCACCAAGCGTAACAACACCATCTATATCGTTTCTTGATAAAAGTTTCTTTACAGCTAGCGGCATATCAAACGAGCCTGGTACCTTAACTACAACCTTTACCTCTACACCGAGGAAGTCGGCATGACTTAAAGCCTTTTGTAACATCAGATATGTGATATCATAGTTAAACTCGGATACCACTATACCTAAACGAACTCTTTCATTACTCATTAACCACACCGCTATCTAGTACCTACTAATATACTATATGTTTGTAGGTTTAACCCAGTTAAAATATTATTCATGTCTCCAAAGGACCCACATCGGGTCTTCCTTGTCTACGTCCCTTACCAGCCCAACGTGAAAGCGTTTCACCACCTTTCAGTAGTGCTATGAGGTTATGTGCATGTTTTCTAGCTCTGTCAATTGCTATTTGCACCAGCTCTTTCTCATCGCTACTCTCGTCCTCGTGAACTGTAACATCTATAACATGTTTATTTGTTAATAATTGAACTAAGATTATACCCATACTTGACGCAAGATAACTATACTTATCTGTCTGAGTTTTACCCACCCATCCAAGAGTAATAACTATATCGCAACCATATTCCTCGATTAGCTTCTTTGCTGCTACTGGTATGTCCTTTATGCCTGGTACTGTATACCGGATTATCCTAGCATTTGGTAGATTATTCTTTATTTCTTCCACTACTATTTTAGCCATATCAACTCGAGAGAAAGTAGTATCAACAATTCCTATTTTGTACATTATTGTTCACTCCTACGCCAATAGTTAATAATGCTTTCCCCATCTATTATTACAATATCATTCTTCTTAGCATATTGAAATGCCTTCTCAAGACTCAAAGATTCACCTTTATCAAGCATTTCGGCTAATACAATACTAGGTACTAGACTTGCCAACAATGCCAATGTCGTACTCAACTCTGTATGACCTCGTCTCTTATCTAGACCCCTTGATAAGAGTATAGGAACATGCCCTGGAGCCATAAACTCATTATAGAACATTTTTCTCGCTTTCTCTACGTTATTGTTCCATATTTCCGTAAATACTTCGTGTAGCTTCCTTATTGTTAAAGCTCTATCCTTATCATTTATTCCTGTTCTTACATTGATATAATTTACCCATAAACTAAAAGCTGGTGGATCACCATAGCCTAGTCTTCTTGTCGCCATTTCCCTATAATTTTCATGACTACTCAATATGTCGGCTATGAACTTTAAGTCTATTCTTTCCGCTAGACTATATAGCGAAGCATAGCATATTAATCCTCCAGCTTCCATTCGTAGCTTATATATTTTCTCATAATCTATTGCACCAGCATAGAAGACCATGTCTACTTCTTCTTCACGTCCCTTTGCATCAAATATTAAGACAGGATTCCCTCTTTTAAGTTCTTCAATTGCTTCACTTATAGTATTAAAACGCATCGCTACCATCCCAAAACACTATTTTAACGTAGTGTAATTAGATTACACCACAGTCGCTTAAAACACTATTTGTTTAACGTATTATTTATTCGAATCCACAAGATCAATGATAAAAATAATAGGATCGTAGCAAAGATAAATAAGGGATCCAAGAATATCTTGATCAAACTAGCGGTCATAGAATTTCTATTCAAAGTATTTCCCGTAATCGGCGTATAAATAGATACAGAAATATATGAAGTATTATTTGCCCCTACAATTCTAGTGTACGATCCTTCTACATTTTTATTAATTCTCGTTTTCTCTTCTAATACTAAAACTAGTTTAAGAACCCCCTTATTTACATATAATAAGGCTTTTATAATATCATTGCTATGAAACTCTATAAAGGGTAAGCGGCCTTTCTCATAGTTTAAGCTCAGATATAGAGAACTATCCTCTATTTTTAGAGATGCAATATTTGTAATGTCTCTCTTTATCCCTTTAGATAATAAATACACGGATTCAACTGATGCATTCAAAATAGTATTATTTTCGAATTCCATTAACATTAACAAGGCCTCACCAGAAGCTAGCTTTTCTTTAGCTACGGAAACCTCATGTACGGTTATGTTTATGTTAGATACAAAAAGTATAAGCGAATTACTGGTGAATATTGATGATACATATAACTGGTCATAATCGTTTATTCTAATACATGCTTTATAAAACTGCTTTAAGCATACACTTACTGGTTTAGGTAATATTAACAATCTACTTGATTCAACCTCAAGACTTTTGTTACCATTATAGTAAATCGTCACTGGAATGTTGGGTTTAATACTCACGGTAATGTTCTCATTCTCAGCTAAGACCATGATGCAAGACAACAGGCACATGATAAGTACAAAAAATATTATTCCTCTATTTAGAAGTTGTTCGATCATTGTGTTTATACCTGATTATTTCCTAATTAGTTCTGTGTTCCCTCTTCAACAATGTTTTTAACTAGCAAAGATATTTATAAATGCTAGACATTATTATCCTTGCTAACAACGTAGTAGGGGAGAAACGAGAGGTGCCTTCACGCACACTAGTAAGATCACTGCTAATGAGCCAGGTATTTGCAATAGTATTTTCCTTAGTAGCCGCTTTTGCTCCTCAATATTTTTGGTTACTTGTAATAGCATTCATGCTAATAATACCTTTCACCATGGGATTCAGTGCCTTAAAGGCACGCGCTACTGGCAAATATAAGGAGATCGTAAATGCGAGGCGCTTGTTTAAGGAAGACAATGCTATGGATCTAGCAATGCGTGATCCCAAACTTTCAAGTGAACTCGGTCAGCAGATGAAAATGATGCTGTATTCCTTTGTCACGCTACCATTATTTATCGTTGTATCAATGGGTTATCGAAGCTACGTGCTACCATATTTCCAAAATAGCAGTGACATAGTAATAAGGTTCCTCGGATTTCTAATAATGTACGAGATATTCGTGGGAATAGGTCGCCTAGTACAAGCACTTATGATGAGAAAAACTGGTTTCACGCTAATGATACCACAGAAGTACATCATCACCGAGAAGGGGGTAATCGGTAAGGGAGTAACATTGACCTTCCCCTTGAAAAACTATAAGATTGAAGTAAACTATAGGAGAAAATTTGTACAACTTGTTCCAACAAAGACTGGTGGACGTATTAAAACTATTACCAGATTCTATACAAAAGATGTTGAACGATTAAAGAAGATACTAGAGAAATACGCGTTAGAAACCACATCCCTGGAATCTTCGGAGGAAAAGTCTTAAAAATATTTTTAATTTATTAAAAAAGGTTATCGTAGTCTGACTTCCATCAACGGCTTTAAACCCAATAATACTTTTTGATATTTTAACTTCCTCTTTACTACTTTTATCTTAAGACTGTTGGCATTGTGTTCTAGGAACAATACCTCGTCATCAACACGGTAACCGCATCTAGGGCATCGATAGAAGTATGTTATCCTCCTTAAACCATCACTCATATTCTCGGTCTCAGCCATGTACTCCAAGTTTATGCCACATCTTGGGCATATCAGTATTGTCCTCCTCAATTATCTTCACCTCACTTAGCTATATTATAATTCCTCCTTGCCTCAGGAGGCTATGGCTGGAACAATGGTTTACTGCCCCAGTGTCTTCAAAGTAATCCTTAAATTACTTCTGTGGAAATTAAGTTTTCGCGAAAATAGTTTACTATAAAACAGTAAATGCTGTGAATGTATATGTTAAGAGACTTATGGGGTAGGCCTCTAACAACATTAAGGATTAATGTTACAAGTAGATGTAATTTCTCATGCATATTCTGTCATAGAGAAGGGGAAAGAGAGCCTTGGAATAAAGAGGACTTAGTGCTAGATGATTTCGCGGTAATAGCTGAGGCCGCTTATCGTGTAGGTATTAAGAAGTTCAAACTAACTGGTGGCGAACCACTTGTTAGAAAAGATATTGTGAAAGTTGTTAAAATTATAAACGAGTATGGCCGACCTAGAGATATATCAATGACAACCAATGGTAGTCTCTTAGAAGAGTTTGCCGAAGCATTAAGAGAAGCTGGACTACAGCGTGTTAATGTAAGCCTACATAGCCTTCACCCCAAGAGGTTCGAATACATAACCGGGCGAAGTATGCTAGATAAAGTAGTTAGGGGAATTAGAAAAGCAAAAGATGTTGGAATGTCTGTTAAGATAAATACAGTAGTACTTAAAGGATTTAATAAAAGAGAGTTGGAGAGCCTCATAGATTTCGCCAGCAAACATGGAACAGATATCCAGTTAATAGAGTTGCAGCCCGTGGGATTAGGAAGAAAACTCTTCAACGATTACTATCAATCCCTAGAAGAGATAAGAGAATTACTTTTTGAAATGAGCACGAAAACCACTATAAGGGTCGAGCAACACTACAGAGACATATTCATTGTAGGAAACGTAAGAATAGAACTTATCAGAGCATACAATAACCACTTATTCTGTATGGGGTGCAATCGAGTTAGAATCACAAGTAATGGAGTTATACTGCCCTGCATTATGCGTGAGACCGGCATATCACTTATAGACATACTTCACTCAAATAAAACCTTCGAAGAAAAAGTAAGAGAAGTGCAATCACGTCTAATGCTCGCCAACTTACTACGAAGGCCCTTCTATAAATAACAAAGTATTATAAGAACAGTACTCTCTCATATATCAGGGAATTAAAACATGCGTGACTTATTTTCGAAACATCTAAATAATCTTCTAGCGAGACTCGAAGAAAACAACATAGAGTGTGCCATAGTAAGTAATCCCTCAAATGTATTCTATTTAACAGGGTTTCAAGGATCAGCCACATTACTGCTCTGCGAGAATACCTCATCTTTATACGTACCTGTCTTAGAATATACTAGAGCTAGAAAACATGTTCTCAGAGGCATAGAGGTATATGCATATTCAAAGTATCCTCTAGAAAACGTAGATTTTAAAAACTATATCCAAAAGGATCTTATAAGTATCATTAAAGACAAAACTCAGAATAAAAAGAGGATAGGAATTGAAGAGAGCCAAATATCCATGGGAACATACAATAAGCTGAGAGAAGCGCTAGGAGAGCGAGACTATGTAAATATTTCCGACTACCTTACAAAACTACGTAGTATAAAAGATGAGTTAGAAGTAGAAATCATAAAAAAAGCTATAGAAGTCAGCGAAAAATCTTATCTAAAAACAATAAATGAGCTTACTAATGGTTTATCAGAACTAGAGGTTGCTGGCATTCTAGAGCTGAATATAAGGAGAAACGGTGGAGAAGGCTTTGCTTTCCCAACAATCACTGCGTTTAACGAAAATGCTGCATATCCACATGCACAGCCCAGTAATAAGAAACTCGAGGAAAACAGTATAGTACTAATAGATTGGGGAGCCCGTGTAAACGGGTATTGTAGCGATATGACGAGAACCCTTACCTACGGTACGAGTATCCCTAAGAGAATACTAGATAATATCGAGATAGTTAAAAACGCTCAAGAAGAAGCCATAGATAAGATAGAGCCTGGAGTAAAAGCAGCTGAAGTAGATGCCCGTGCACGTGAAATCTTAAAGAAGGCGGGGTTATTGAAGTATTTTATACACGGACTGGGACACGGAGTTGGTATAGATGTGCACGAATCCCCATACTTGTCCCCAGGATCTAACGATATATTAGAGCCCGGAATGATAGTAACTGTTGAACCTGGAGTATACTTTGAGGGAGAATACGGTATTAGAATTGAAGATATGATATTAGTAACTAAGAGTGGAAGAAAAGTTCTAACAAGTGTAAGTAAGATAATACAAATATAAGTAGAACAATGAATATTAGTAGGGTATATTATAATTAGTTGAGAGCTTGTCTAACCGCTTCTAATGCTTTTTCATACATTTTTTTCGTCCGCGCTACTATAACGTCTCCCACCATTACTACGTCCATTATTGTTGAATTAATATCAGATCCCTTAGAATTAGATACATAAGCTCCAAGTTCACGTGCTAGACCGAGCGCAGCTGCTACATCAACGTTTCTCAACCACCCTCTAATATCCATGAATAATTCAGCTCTACCTATTGCTGTGTAGACTATTTCTAGGCTTGCGCAACCTAGACTACGTACTTTGACGTCTTTTGTTATATTCATGAATGTTTTAAAGACCTTAGCTCCTTCCCGGGATTCAAAGTACCCCAATAATATGTTTCTTCCCACAAAGTATTTCTCGTTAAAGACTATGCGTGATCCTCCGTAAAATGCGCCTCTCCCGCGAGCAAAAGAGAAGACGTTGAATCCTGGTACAATAGGTGCTATAGCTCCAGCTATTATATCAGATAATATTGCATCCTTCTTATATGGTGCAACTGCTATGCTGACGGCACTCCACGGAACACCTATTACGTAATTAGTACTCCCGTCTAACGGGTCAATAACATAGATTAGCTGTGGCTTATCACCAATAGTGATTGCTCCTCTCTCCTCGGTCACGACTAATGCGTGAAACCCTGTGTTTTTAATCATATCTAATACATAGTCTTCTGCTATAATATCTATTCTTCTAGTGGTATCACCTAGTTTTTGCCTAGCTACTATCTCGTCAAGTCTTTCACCAACAAGATCTCTTAATAAACCAGCTGTCTGCCCACTTATTCTCTCAACGATACGGCGGAGTTCTTCTGGATTAATGTTCATAGACTATCTCACCTACTCTATTGCCTCGGGCAAAACGTATTATGTATTCAATGGCTTTCTCTGCCGCTTGTCTAACTAGTTCTCCTGGAACCCTGGGAACACCGCAAGCAACTACCAGAACACGTTTTGTATCATTCCTAATCATTGTATACTTACTATCTCGGTGGGGATATAAGTGTAGTATCTTCTCCTCATCTGCAAGAACAGGTATACCTTCTTCTAAGACCTCTGTTGATCCGCCTATAGGCTCGAATATCTCACCGCGTTTCGATAAACGTAATACTAAAGAACCCTTGATTCTATCTAAGTCGTATATCCCTATCGGTACTAGGGTTTCCACACTAGCAAAATTACCAGCATCAACAACGTTATTTATTAATGGCATTGAACTAGACCTCAGTATCCTTCTTAAGAGAGCCTCACTACTAGGTCTTGTCTTAGTCGGGTCTATACCTATTCTCCAATAGAAGTCTCTATAGGCTCTTATTATAGGATGCTCCTTTAGTCTTTCAATACTATACTGCTCTCGTATTTTCGATATCAATTGTTTAGCGTATTCTTTAACATCTACTCTATTCTTCTCAACAACAAGGCTCTCAACGATACCGTATGCTATATGTATACCCAGCTTCCTAGCCCCATTATCAATCCTTATCCTAACAATATTCAAAAGATCTCTCCTCCAATCAACTATGATGCTTACTTAAGATTTTAAAAACTTCCCAACAATACAGTTTTCTGGATGATGTATGCACGTCAAACTGAATACAGTGATGTTAACGGCCGTGAGCTGACGAAAACACTATTCAGCTAGTAAATACCCCTTTACATCATAGGTGTATACATGTTCCAAGTAGGGTTCGCAGGCATAGGTGAACCACCGCCAATAGAATTAAAGAATAAGGTACGAGTGATAATACGTCTCTTTAAAAACTGTTGCCCAAACGCCATTATAATGACAGGCGGCTATTGGGGAATAATGAAAACTGTTGTCGATGAGGCAGTACGGGTAGGTCTTATAACGGTAATTTTTCCGCCCGTTGAAAAAGAGGTATGCCATAATAGCTCAATATGTATTAAGAGTGGTTTGAGCTACAAGAATAGAAGTATACCTCTCGTAAGAAGCAGTAATGTCCTTGTGGTAGTAGGAGGCGGAGCTGGAACATTATTGGAACTTGTAACTGCTTATGCTATTGGAGTACCCGTACTAGTGCTAGTTAATACTGGTTTTACTACAGACAACGTGGAGAACTGTTTTGGAGAATACCTTGACCATAGGAAAACTGTAAAGATACATTATTATAGGCAACCGGAGAATTTAGCACAAGCTTTATGTAGTCTCTGTAGAAAAGGCGGTTTACATGAACAATAAGCGCCATATTAAGATAACTGAGCCCGTAATAGGAGAAGAAGAAATAGAAAAAGTTGTTGAGGTACTACGATCAAGATGGCTTGTTCACGGCCCTGTTGTTGAAGAATTCGAACAAAAATTTGCGGAATACATAGGGGTTGATCATGCAATCGCGGTAGCTAATGGTACAATAGCGTTACAATTAATACTAGAGGCTTTAGGGATAGGTTCAGGGGACGAAGTAATAGTCCCGGACTTCACATTTATTGCAACTGCAAATACAGTATTGATGAGAGGTGCAAAACCAGTTTTTGCAGATATAGAACTTGAGACGTACACTATTGACGTAGACGATGTCCTGGAAAAAATAACGTCTAAGACAAGAGCTATTATAGCAGTACACTTATATGGTCATCCAGCCGACATGAGAGCTCTAAGAGAGATAGCCGATGACTACAAACTCTATCTAATAGAGGATGCCGCGCAGGCACATGGAGCCGAAATAGATGGTGTGAAAGTAGGCTCTATAGGCGATGCAGCAGCATTCAGTCTCTATGCTACAAAGAATATGACCACAGGTGAGGGCGGTATTATTACAACAAATATTGGCTGGATTGCTGAGAGGATACGCTTATTACGAAACCATGGCCAAGTAAGAAAGTATTACCATATAACGCTTGGAGGAAACTATCGTCTAACATCTATTCAAGCCGCTATAGGTCTCGTACAGTTATCAAAACTTGACAAACTAAATGAAAGAAGGAATTATAATGCACAATATCTAACTACAAGACTCTCAAAAATAGAAGGTATAAGGACACCTAAAGTTAAACCAGGCTATAAGCATGTATGGCACCAATATGTTATATGGATTGAAGACACGTTTCCGTATACTAGAGATGAGGTAAGAGATAAGTTAAGCGAATATGGCATATCCACTGCAATACATTACCCCCTACCACTACACCTTCAACCATTGTATAGAGCACTAGGATACCCCGAAAACATTTGTCCTAACTCTATTGATGCATCCAGACACGTATTAAGTCTACCAGTACACCCCCTATTATCGAAGGAAGACCTAGATTATATTGTTGAAACAATTCTACTTCTTTCCAAGAGAAGGTAGTAGAAATATCGCACCATCAACATCACTTATTTTTTCCGCTTTATTGCAGACATAAACCCATGCCACACTAGCTGCAATAACTGCATCAACAACATCTTTTCCCTTATCAAGGAAACTCCAATCATTGACACTAATAATTTTTGATAAAGCAGCCATAATGTCTTTGAAACCCGTATTTTTTAATGCACTACTGGGATGCGTTTCTATAACGCTTATTCCCATAGATTCGAGTATTGACTTTATCCTAATTGCTCGTGAGACAAGCATTTTCATACCACGCCATCCGGGAGGAAGAACACGGAATCCTCTCTTCTTCATTTTAAGGTCTACATGCCTATATCCCTTAGCATGACTTAGTGGAGCATCTATTGCTACGATACAAACATTATAGCTTCTCAGTAGACCTATTATTTCATCGTCAAAATATACTTTATCTGCGTATACCAAGATTCCATTATATATTATTGCGACTCCCGAAGGTCTTCTCGGAGAACCAGCAAGATCTATTCCACCAACACGTTTGCAGTCCAAAAAATAATTACCATTGACTGCATTCAACAGAGGTTTCCTCTAAGCCTAGTTTTTCTAGTACTCCCATATCGCGACGAGGACCTATTATTATATTTATATAACCATCGTATATTAATGGTAAACCTATATCTTTATCGCCCACGGTTATAGTGAGAACCCCATAGCCTCCTCCGAGTTTATTCACACTTATAGATACCTTTTCCTTATTGATCTCAGTATAATATCGTAGAACCCCGCTTTTATTTCTTGATAAATCAAGGATCTTTCCCCAATCCTTTCTGCCTAATTTTACTTTACAGTTCTCATTATTTTCTATTGCTTTCTTATGCGCACCTACAATATATGCGATAAGCTTTTCTATCATGTTCCCCCCATAATAGAAATTATATTATTATCGCCGACTCACTTATTAACTTTACATAGATCTAAGGACTACGGCATCAATATAATCTCTTAGGGTTGACTATAGACATGTTTAGAGAAAGCTCTAGGTATAAGAAAATAAACTTAAACGGTAGCTTTAAGTTTAAATGCATACGCTGTGACTTATGTTGTGGCACAGGCCCTAATGTAACGTTAACAGTATTTGATATAGTGAGGATGGCTGAGTATCTCAATGTACATTGGCGTACATTTCTATACGAGTATACTAAAGTTCTCGTAGGAGACATGATGGTATTTGTAGCGTTAAGAGATAAGGGTAAAGGGGAATGTGTATTCATGGAATATGAAAACGGGCTAACGAAATGCCGTATTTATCCTGCTAGACCTATGCGTTGCCGCCTATATCCATTATATCTTGTATCACCAAGTGCAAATTATCTCCACTTAGATACAGAATGCCCTGGTGTTGGAAAAGGACGTGAAGTTAAAGTACCAAAGAAACTCGTTGAAAGATACTCATTTGAGGTAAAATATCATTATAAAGAGATAATGAGACTAGTACTTGATGAGGGCATGAGGCCTCTCGAGGCATTAGAGACCGTGCTTGAAAGGCTATGGGAAGAGGCTGAAAAAGGTGCTGAATGGGCTAAAACAGAGTTCTTGGAGAAACTAGGATCTACTTGATTTCTGTAAATCGAGGAGTATTCGTAGTATCGTTGTACACTTGTTTAAATATAAGTTTTGAAGTAATTATTTCCAATAAAGTTTATGTATCAGAAAAACCAATATTACTATCCCTCACACGTACTCGGAGGCCTATAGCCGTTGAGATTTGTGGTTAAAAAGATAGAATTAAATGATAAGCCTATTGCTATTCTAAACTATAGAGATGCTTTGCAATATGGTATACCTCAGAGCCGGAGAATAAGAGTATTAAATAATAGCAGGGTGGTATATGCGGAGGTACTCGTATCGAAAACTATTGTAAATCAGGGATATATAGGTCTGAACGAACCAGCACTAAACTTATTGAGGGTTAGAGAAGGCGATACTGTTATAGTCAAAATACCGCCTAACCCACGAAGCATACATGTTATCCATAAAAGACTGCGTGGTGAAAGACTAAGTGAAGATGAGATAAGAACTGTTGTAGAAGACGTAGTCTCTGGAGCTATAGGCGAAGCTGAAATAGCCGCTTTTCTGTCTTCTCAAATCCCTATACCATTAAGTAATGAGGAATTAACAGAGCTCATAAAGGCTATGGCTTATGCAAGCGAGGTTGTTGAATTCGATGAACCTGTATATGACGAACATAGCATAGGTGGTGTAC
>JALVFK010000046.1 GCA_027030065.1 Desulfurococcales archaeon
ATGTTATAATTGTGATGCTAACATGGGGTTAAAGGAGTTCTTCGAACTAGATAAATACAATACAACAGTTAAGACGGAGATAATAGCTGGTGCTACAACCTTTCTAGCAATGGCCTACATACTCATAGTGAACCCGACAATACTCTCGATATCCGGTATGCCTTTTGGCCCTGTAATAATTGCAACTATTATTGCAGCAGCTTTTGCCACGATACTAACTGGGGTCTATGCTAAGAAGCCCTTTGCAATGGCGCCTTACATGGGTGAGAACGTTCTCTTCACTTTCTCGATAGTACTAGCATTAGGGGTGACGTGGCAGCAAGCTCTTGGAGCAGTATTTTGGGGAGGCGTAATATTCCTCGTGGTAACGTTGCTTGGAGTTAGAACAATCTTAGCAAAAGCTGTTCCGAGGTTCTTAGCCGCTAGTTGGAGTATAGGTATAGGATTATTCCTAATGTTTGTGGGCTTCTCTTCAGCTGGTATAAGCATGCCAGGTGTACCTGGTGCTCCAGTAAAGATAGGTAACTTACTAGACGTACATGTTCTAGTAGCTCTTGCAGGAGTAGTGATAACACTTGCACTACTCGTGAAGAAGGTGCCGGGCAGTATTCTGATAGGAATATTATCAACAATGGTCTTAGCCTATGCTACGGGTATAACAGTTACATCACCGGAAGCAAAGGCCTTAGGGTTCCCGAACTGGGGTGAAGTTCTAGGAAAATTTGATCCAGTTGGAGCACTACTTAACCCAGCGCTCATACCAGTAATCCTAGTATTATTTCTAGTAGATACATTCGATACTATGGGAACCGTACTAGGCTTGGGATTAAAGGCTGGTTTCATAAAGAAGAACCAAGGCGATGACCCTGGCCTTGAAAAAGTATTTCACGTTGACGCTCTAGCAACGGTCTTCGGCGCAATCTTTGGCACTAGTACTGTTGGAACATTTATTGAATCAGCTACGGGCATAGAGGAGGGAGGTAAAACGGGGCTAACATCACTTGTAACAGGACTATTGTTTCTCGCAATGCTTCCACTGGCACCAGTGATAGCAGTATTGAATCCAGGCTTTCTTCAACTAGCATCTGCTCCAGCACTCATAGCCGTAGGCATATTGATGATGAGTGTTGTCCAACATATTGATTTCACGGACATAGTTCAAGTTGTGCCAACGGTTATTACAATAGCCTTCATGCTCTTCACATATAATATAGCGTTAGGTATAGCGGCGGGACTAATAGCCTACCCGCTCACAGCACTAGTAGCGGGGAGAGGCAGAGAAGTATATCCAGTTGCATGGGTGCTACTAGCGATAGCGTTACTATTATTCATATTCTACCCCTACCCCAAGCCATAATACATAGTTTTTTAAACCCAATAACACCCTTAGAGAATGGTTGCTACTATGTATCTTGCATTAATGTATCTCGGGGTCTTGTCACTGATTTACCCTATAGTAATAATTGTTGTAGGCATAATATTATACGTCTTGCTGAGCAATAGAAGTAAACCCACGCTACTAGGATTAGCATTCATAGTATACGGAATACTAGATATCATGGCACGCCTAATATTCATGCTACCAGCAATGAGCGTCATACCAGCTCCTCATCCTGGAATAGAACCTATAGTAATGGCTAATATTGTTTCATCAATTATCCGCATCATAGCGTTGGCCATATTTGCAGCTCTAGTAATAATAGGTGTCAATAAAATATTGGAAAGTGAAACAAAAGTACCGCCACCACCAAGCTAGACACATTTACTCGATTACACCCTTTCTACGTAGATCCTCAATTTCTTCTTCATTGTATCCTAGTTCACGTAGAATCCTAGCAGTATGTTCTCCCTTCAATGGTGGAGGAATAGTACTCATAGTTCTCTCCCTATTAATCCATACTGGGTAGGCAAGCTGGGGTATTTTCTCGAGCAGCGGGTGAGGTAGTTCAACTACTAGTTTACGCTGAACCACGTGTGGGTCTCTGAAGACCTCGTCTACCTCATAGACTGGTGCTACTGGTACCCCATACTCCTCGAATAGCCTTATCCAGTGGCTCCTAGGCTTCTCCTTGAATATTTCTTGGAGTATACGTGTAAGCTCCTCTCTATGTCTTACTCTATCGGGATTAGTCTTGAATCTCGGGTCTTCCGCTAAATCAAGCCTACCTAAGGCTTCACAAGCCTTCCTCCATAACCGGTCATTAGCGGCCGCTAAAATGAAGTATTTTCCATCACCTGCACGGAAGGCTTGGTAAGGTACTATTGATGGGTGACCTGACCCAAGTCTACGTGGCTTCTTCCCAGTCATTAAGTATATTACTGGTATGTACACCATAGAGTATATAGCTGTATCATACATTGGTACCTCAATGTAGACTGACCCCCTTAATCTTCCCTCACGCTTAGCTAGAAGAGCCGACACGATATTTAATGCAGACATATATCCCGTTATAACGTCGAATAGGGCAAAGCTAACCCTTACGGGTGGTCTCCCTTCTTCTCCAGTAGAAGCCATTAAGCCGCTCATTCCCTGGATTAATACATCGTATGCTGGTTTATCACGATAGGGTGTGTTCTCTAAGCCGAACCCCTTTATACTACAGTAAACGAGTTCCGGGTTTACTTTAAACAAGGTCTCTGGGTCTACGCCTAGTTTTTCTCTAACACCAGGCCTATAGTTCTCTATTACAACGTTTGCCTTCTCTACAAGCCTATATACTATTTCCCGGCCCTCCTTCTCCTTCAAGTTTACAACAATGCTCTCCTTTCCACGATTAGCACTTGAAAAATAAGCACTAAACCCCTTGACAAGTGGGCTCCAAGTCCTTGTCTCATCGCCTCCCGGAGGCTCTACCTTGATTATACGTGCTCCTAGATCCGCTAGAAGCATTGTTGCAAAAGGTCCTGCAAGGGTATGGCTTAAATCAACTACCGTTATGCCTTCCAACAACCTATTCATCTCTAACGCCTCACGCTATACTATCCTTGTATTTGAGGTGATAACAGTTTAATGTATTTCCTCTACTTCTTCTCTAAGACTTTAGCTTCATCCTCGTAGCCTACTATTACCTTATCAGCTAGTTTAACAAATAATCCCGTTTCAACTATTCCGGGTATCATTTTAAGCTCGTGTTCTAGGCTTTTAATGTCTACGGGTTCGTCTAAGTATAAGTCCACTATTACTCCAAAAGTATCAGAGACTACTGGCCCATACTTGCCCTTCACTGGCCTCCTAATACTTACACGGTATCCCTTGTTTCTCAAGTATTCTTCTACGAAGGATAATGCATAGAAGTTTACTTCAAGTGGGATGGGATGTTTTTCTCCTAACCATCTAACAAGTTTAGAGTAGTCGACAATGAATACTCTATACTTGGAATAATATGTGAGGATTTTCTCGAGAAATAATGCGCCGCCACCACCCTTAATCATGTTCAAGTCGGGGTCTACTTCATCGGCTCCATCAACGTAGAAGTCTATTTTGCTAAGACTTGATGGGTGGATGGTGTTGAAACTGTATTCTCTCATCTTCAATATAGTGTCAAGAGATGATGCGGTAAAATACTTGTCAGCTAGAGTATTCTTAAACTTGGCTAACTGCTTAATGAATTCTTCAACTGTAGAGCCAGTACCAACACCTATAATACCTATATCATCAATACGGTTCAATAATTCTTCTACAGCCTTTCTAGCAGCATTTATCTTAGCAGACTTCAAGTCAAACAACCATATACAATGTTAACAGCGATTAAGCTATAAACATACTGTCCTAACAGTAGACACCCAAGACTTGGAGGTTTGAGAAGGGGCTCGGGCCGTGGCCTCTTTCTTCACGGTCCTCCGGTCAATCATCTGTTGTCCGGCAGTTCTTCGAGGGGGCCACGTCCTCATAGCCCAGTTAGTAGATTTTCCTTTAGGGTTATAAAGGATGTGTTTTATGGTAGCCTACTTGTTCTCGTATTTCTTCAAAGTTTTAACTATGATGATTATGCCTAGAGCTAAGAGTAATGCTCCGATAGTTACTCTCACTATAAATGCTATGAATCCTAAAGAGGCTATGAATGCTTCAAGGATGTCTACGGTGAACATAGTTGAGGATAGTAGAGATAGACCTATAAGAACTAGTACTATGCCTACGATAAGCAATAGGACTGCTTCGATATCTCTAGAGGAGAGCTCTACTGGTCTTGGAGGAGTAGTTGGAGTAGGAGAAGGAGTTGTCTCACTACTTTCTTTTGCCTTTATCTCGGATTCCTTCGGCATTATTATGCAAGCTATTAAGTATAATATTAGTGTTGCAGCTGGATTCAATATGAATAATAAGGCTACGGCTAAACGAACAATAGTAGGGTCAACATTAAAGTACTCAGCCAATCCCCCACATACACCGCAAAGGATCTTCTCGTGCTCACTCCGATAAAGTCTTTTCAATAAACCTCCCCCTTCCCAATAATACCTTCCCAATAATATATTGTACTCGAAATATATGTTCTAAGATTACTGTTTCTGCAAGTCTTCCGAGAATACTATAAGCTTTTTCGACAAATAGCCCCCAGTAAGCTCACTTGTTTAAACAACATATTTAACCAGTACAAGCCGACTAATAAAACGATTACTAGATAAGCATGGTTTTCGAGGCGTCGCTTAATTGAGGATCATTACATCGAGAGTAGAGCCCCCAGTAATAGTTGTGCATGGTGGAGCTGGTTCTTGGAAGAGAGTATTCAATGACCCCGACTACCCTTATAGTCTCCAAGACATATCGGGTTTGATAAAGAAGAGTATTGAGGAAGGATACAGGGTATTAGAAAGCAAGGAAGCCTTGCTAGCTGTTGTTGAATCAGTGAAAGTATTAGAGGATTCTGGTATGCTCAATGCTGGAATAGGTAGTGCTCTAAATATTGCTGGAGAAGCAGAAATGGATGCAGCAGTAATGGATTCTAAGGGTAGAGTAGGAGCAGTTGGTGCGGTTAAGTATCCTCGAAACCCTGTTCAACTAGCACTCCTAGTAGCATTGGAGACCGATCATGTTGTTATAGTTGGTAAAGGCGCTGACATGCTGGCCGAGAAATACGGGTTGGAGCAGAGGGGGGTGCCGCCAGACCACATATTTAAACGGTATAATAGACTTCTATCAGACCTCATCCAGGGAAAGGAAACAGAGCTTAGATGGAAGAAGATATTGAAGCTAGCAAAACTCTACGGATACATAGCGGATACTGTTGGAGCAGTAGCATTAGATGAGAATGGAACCCTAGCAGTAGCAGCAAGCACTGGTGGAATATGGCTCAAGCATCCCGGGAGACTAGGTGATACGCCAATAATAGGAGCAGGATTCTACGCCAATGAAAAGGTCGCGGTAGCAGCTACTGGGTACGGCGAAGTAATAACAAAATCCCTAGCATCACGTACACTAGCAGAATACATAGATAGAGACATGGATCTAAGAGAAGCGTGTAAGCAAACAATACTTAGAGCAGAGGAAATAGGAGGCAAGCGTGTAATCGGAGTAATAGCGGTAACAAGTGAGGCTGAAGTATGCTTAGCCTACGATACAGATGGTATGCCCTCGGGATACAAGGCTAAAGATAAAGAATACTTAATCGAACTATAAGAGATACACTCCTTGTAGAGAAGTAGAAGGGTATTATCTAGTTTTTTGATGGTTAACTTTAACTCCTAGTTAAACAAGGTATATAAATAAGTTCCTTGACTAGAATATAAGTGTAAATAGGAGGGTTGTGGGAGATGAGCAAAGTAATACGTGGTCTATCTTCTTCAGCCTATATAGGAATAATCATAATAGTAGCAATAATAGTGGGTGCGATAGCATATTATGCGGGCACGATGGCAGCGCCTAAAACAGTATCAACTACAACTATTACGCAGACAACTACTATTACCCAGACAGTAACCGTAACACAAACAGTAGCTACAACGCCAACTACAACTACAACACCCACTCAGACAACATCACCCTCACCTACACCGACGGTAACAGTTCCACCCAATGCCCCGAAGAAGATAGCAGTAGTCTATGATATTGGTGGTAGGGGAGACCTAAGCTTCAACGACATGGCTTACCTGGGTGCTAGCAAGGCGTCCAAGGACTTCGGCTTAGAACTAGTAGAAGTACAGAGCAAGACGGAAGCAGACTACTTGCCAAACCTTAGAAGCCTTGCTCGCAGCGGAGACTATGCTGTAATAATAGCCGTAGGCTTCCTAATGACTGATGCAGTAAAGCAAGTAGCAGATGAGTATCCTAACCAGTTATTCGCAATAATTGACGGCTACATACCCGACAAGCCAAACGTACTAAGCGTATTATTCAAGGAACACGAGGGTAGTGCTCTAGTAGGAGCACTAGCAGGCATGGTAGCACACTACTACAAGTGTCCAGCAGTAGGAGTAGTCTTAGGAATGGAGATACCGGTTCTATACAAGTTCGAAGCCGGATACTATTGGGGCATAAGATACGGTGAAGAGGTATACAAGCAACACACTGGTGAAGACATAAAGCCACTAAACATCCTATGGACCTACACCGGAGCATTCAACGATCCAGCTAAGGGTAAGACAGCAACTGAGGCCCAGCTAGCACAAGGAGCTTGTGTTGTATATAATGTTGCTGGAGCTACTGGTCTAGGAATATTCGAAGCAGTAGAAGAAGCAGCAAAGGCCAAGGGCAGAGACATGGGACCACCCTTTGCAATAGGAGTTGACAGTGACCAGGACTGGATAAAGCCAGGCTTCATACTGGCAAGTATGGAGAAGCGTGTAGACGTGGGTGTATACACAGCTGTTGAGAGAGCACTACTATACTATGCAGGTAAAATAGACAAGTTTGGAGGCATACTTGAACTAGGACTCAAGGAGGGAGGTGTAGCTATAAGTAAAGTAGAAGACCTAGAAACCTTCCTAGCAATTGCTGAGCAAGCTGGTAAACAGATAAACAAGACAGAGATCATAGAGAAAGTCAAGAAGATGAGATCCGAGATACCACAATGGATATGGCAGGAGGTCGACAAGTTAGCGGAAACATTGAAGACCAACCCTGACGTAGAGGTTATGGGCTTAAAGTTCTCACAGATTGAGAAGATGATACCCTTAGATGCTAACGAGATTAAACAAATACGTGAACAACTAGGAGTACCAACGGGTTAGCAGAGAAGTATTTTTATCTTCAACTAAAAACAATAACATCATAAACCATCATATTTTTTACTAATAACAAACCTTTCTAAGAGTAAGCCTCAGCGAGTACTAGAGGCTAATTCCCTTGAACGACGTTATCGTTCAGATGAAGAATATAGTGAAAATATACCCGGATGGAACGGTAGCTCTCCGTGGAGTAGACTTTGAGGTAAGAAAAGGTGAGATACACGGCCTATTAGGCGAGAATGGTGCTGGAAAGACTACCCTGATGAAAATATTGTCTGGCCTACTAAGACCTACGAGTGGAGAAATCTATATTGCTGGCAAGAAAGTCTCCTTCAAAAGCGCTTCAGAAGCACTAAAACATGGTATAGGAATGGTTCACCAGCACCTAGCACTAGTACCAGCCTTTACAGCCTACGAGAACATAGTATTAGGCCTCCCGGGCCGTGAGGCTAGTAGAGAAAAAATTGAGAAACTCATGGAGGAGACGGGGCTCAAAGTACCCTTAGATGCATTAGTTGAAGACCTCCCCTTTGGTGTTCGTCAACGTATAGAGATCATAAAAATGCTCTACCGTAACGTAGATATACTAATACTTGATGAACCAACAACTAATCTAACACCAATAGAGACTAAAGAGTTGTTTCACACATTAAAAGAGTTGAAGAAAAGAGGCAAGACAATAATATTCATCACTCACAAGCTCCGAGAAGTTCTCGAAGTAACAGATAGAATAACAGTTCTACGTAGAGGTAGAGTCGTAGGTCGAACAGAGACGGCTAAGGCAACACCGGAAATGCTCGCGAAAATGATGGTTGGTAGAGAAGTGGTTATGAAAATAGAGAAGAAGCCTGCAAAACCAGGTGAACCAGTCTTGATAGTTAAGGATCTATGGGTTAAAAATGACCTCGGCGAATGGGCTGTAAAGGGGTTATCTTTTGCAGTATATTCTGGTGAAATCTTTGGCATCGCTGGCGTAGAGGGGAATGGTCAAACAGAACTTGTTGAAGCGATAACGGGGTTAAGGAGAGTAGAGAAGGGACAAGTAATCCTTATGGGAAAGGATGTTACAAACAGGTCTCCAAGCGAGCTCTACCGTCTCGGATTAAGCCATATACCAGAGGATAGACATAAGCTAGGCTTAGTATTAGACATGACTGTTTCCGAGAACAGTATACTCGGAATACATAGGCTCAAGAAATTCCTGGGGAGTCTACTGAATCTCAAGTGGAGAGTAATAGATAAACATGCACGTGAAATAATAGAGAAATTCGAAATAGTAGCACCAGGTACAAGAGCCCCCGCAAGAAGTCTAAGTGGCGGAAACCAGCAAAAACTCGTTGTAGGTAGAGAGCTCAGCAAATCTCCTCAAGTAATAGTTGCCGCTCAGCCTACAAGAGGACTCGATGTAGCGGCTACGGAATATATAAGGAAATTATTAATTAAGATGCGGGATAAGGGTAAAGCAGTACTCCTCGTATCAGCTGATCTAGACGAAATACTCCAATTAAGTGATCGCATGGCGGTGATGTATGAGGGAGAATTCATGGGCATAGCAAAACCAGAGGAGTTAACCGAGGAGAGAATAGGCTTAATGATGGGAGGATACAAGATGGAGCAAATATCCGCGGGAACAAAGCCTCAACCAGCAGCCAGTAGTTAAATGATACCAGGGGGTGTTAGGATCCATGCCTAGCTCCCAGTTCTGGATAATATTTAAGGAGAAACTCGAGCGGGTAGCCGAAATAGTTATTGCAATAATAATAGGTTTCATTATAGCTGGTATAATGATGTGGCTTGGAGGATACGATCCCATAGCCGCTTATATTGCAATGTTCGAATATTCTTTCTCCTTAACAGACCCATATTATCTAGCAATGACATTGAGCTTTGCCGCACCCGTAATGTTAACAGCAATAACCTTTGCCGTTGGCGTAAGAGCGGGGTTATTCAATATTGGAGCGGAAGGGCAATTATATATGGGTGCTCTTGGAGCAATAATGGTTGCGTCTTGGAGCCTACCAGGCCCTCTTTACCTTCCTCTAGCAATGATTATCGGCTCTCTAATGGGAGCTGCATGGGGGCTCATTGCTGGTGTTCTTAAAGTCTATCGTGGAGTAAACGAAGTAGTATCAACCATAATGTTGAACTGGATTGCTTTCTGGATCGTAGAATATGCTAGAGTCTATGTGTATCCGAACCCTATTGATGCCTCAAAGACTATTAGTATGCCTCCAGCGGGAAGACTACCTATCCTAATAAAGGGTACAGAGCTTTCCGCATCATTCATAGTCTCACTAGTATTTGTTGGAATAGCATTCTATCTACTATGGTACATGGTGCTAGGATACGAGATTAGAGCAACCGGTTTGAATCCCTCAGCGGCTAGATATGGCGGTATTAACCCGAAGAAGACCATGCTCTGGGCCTTCATAATAGGGGGAATAGCGGCTGGACTAGCTGGTGTATGCGAGATTGCAGGAAGACCTCCAAGCTACGCGATAACAACGGGTCTATCAAATCTCATGGGCTTGGGCTTCGATGGAATTACAGTATCGCTTCTCGGCGCTAATCACCCGCTTGGAATAATTCCAGCATCAATATTTATTGGAGCATTATCATCTGGTGCTCGTGGCATGCAAATTGTAACTAATGTCCCATTGGAGATGGTTAAAGCTGTTCAAGGCATAATAATTATCGCATTAGCTGTCCCCGGAATTGTTAGGTTAATTAGATCGAAAATCCTTAGGAGGGAGGTAAAAGTTGTCTGAACTAGGTATGATAATAGATATAATAGAAGGAACAACCTTCGCAATGACACCCCTAGTACTTGCTGCTATAGGAGAGATATTCAATGAGCGAGCGGGAATAGTTAACATAGGATTAGAGGGGATAATGTTAATATCGGGGTTCATGGCTGTAGTAGCTGCTGAAGCCACCTTAAACCCCTTTATAGGGGTACTAGCAGGCGTGGCTACAGGAGCCTTCATAGGCTTAATCCACGGATACATAACAGCCTACCTTAAAGGAGACCATATTATAAGCGGTCTAGGCATAAACCTCTTCGCTCTCGGAGGAGTAGCCTTCGGCATAGAAGCTGTATGGGGGGTTAGAGGATACCATACACCACCAGATGCCGCTAAGGTACCAGATCTACCAGTAATAAATATAAGTCCGATATTCATAGCGATGATACTAATCGTTATTGGAACCCACTACCTACTCTACCGTACAAGTATAGGATTAAAGGTTAGAGCAGTAGGAGAAAACCCTGAAGCAGCCGATGTCGTGGGAGTAAATGTTGAAAGAGTACAATTACTAGCAACAATCTACGGGGCAGCACTAACAGGTTTAGCTGGAGCATTCCTAAGCATAGACTGGCTAACAGCTATAACAAAAGAACTACCAGCAGGAAGGGGCTTCATTGCATTAGCACTAGTAAACTTTGCTAACTGGAGTCCACTACTAGCACTAGGAGGGGGCTTATTATTCGGATTCTTCTGGACACTTGGAGAATGGATAAAGAACATGGCGGCAGTCAAAGCGGTGATACCGGTAACGCTCATGAACACTATACCCTATATAGCAACACTAGCAGTTGTAGCAGGACTCATAGGGAAGTCAAGACCGCCCAGATATGTTGGTAGACCATACAAGAGAGAGTAAGTTTTCTTTTTAACGCCAAATGATTTTTAATAATTCAACAAGACTCAAATTCTCCTTTATTTTTATTCATCTTGGCAAACGATTATACATGTAGTTTTTAGCTAGATAAGTTTCTTTAGGGAGAAATGGGTCCCCCGGTCCGTGAAAACCACATTATTTTTCGGCTCGCTGATTTCCGGTCATCCCCTAATTACCTTTTTGTCTTACAGCTTCTTTAATTTGTGTCCACGTTCATCTATTATTAGATAGCCTTGCTGTGCAGGTGGGATGTATAGTCCTAAGCCACCAATGTGTATTACGCGAGCTAGTTTGTTCTCCTCCATTTTACCACTGTGTCCAACTACAAGCCAATCCCATGGTCCAAGGCCTAGTTTTCTCCTAAGCTTGTCCTCTTTCTCTTGGTGTCCGTGTATAATGTAATAGGAGGTTGTTAGGGTTTCTACTACATAGTATTCGCTTACAGTTACCTCCCTCTTAAATATAGGGTTCTGCTTAATACATCTTGGAGCATTACTATCAATATCCCCTACAACATATACTATCTCAGCCCATGGGGCTGCAGCCCTTATAGCTTCGAGAGCATCTAATACATGGGGACATTCCTGGTCTCTCTTACAATAAGTAGTATCCCCGTTTAAAACTATGGTTTCCGGCTCCTCCTTACGGAAGACGACCGATAAGACCATACTAGCTCCGGGCCAAGGATACCAGAGATTACTTATAACGAGAGTCTTCAACTCAAAAGCCCTCCAAGGATTCAAGAGATTTTATAAACTACTTCTTTTCGCCTTGATTTTCTGCTCCATTCTGCTCTAATACTTTGCCTAAAACATCAATAAGGTATTCTAAGCGTTTATCTAGACATTCTTTAATACACTTTCTCATACACTGACTACGTTCTAATCCCTCATGTTCTCTACAATTATACCTGCACTCGGTGAGACAGGGTCTATCGTCTAATAGTATAGCGTATACACGAGGTCTTCTAGGACTAGCCTCCCTTATAGTTACAAGGGGCTCCAAGCCTATTTTCCGGATAATCCTCGGGAAAAGGTGTCTCTCACTTATATCGAATACAAAGGCTCTGAAGACACGGAATCCTTGTATTAAACGCTTCACACCCTCTATTTCATCGTGGGTTAGCTTCACGTTAGTGCGTGGCAAGGAGGAATCATTCCCCTTATGCCTATACTATTACTCCAAGATTATAACGCTTTACTGGTAGTTTAAGGTAATCAGCAACGAGTTTCACTATCCAAGCATACTTGGGGTCCCCCATACTTCTCCTTAGCTTCAATCTACGGTAGACCGCTCTAAACACCATTGTACCATCGCTACGGTATACTTCTATAACACCCTTAACGTGGCCGTAGAGGTTTTTTACAAGATATACTTGTACAGCATACTCGTCTTCTCCAAGCTCTACAACACACTCCCGCGCCCAACCCCTACTATACACGCTTTTCACTAGCTTTGTTTCAGAACACTTTGCACTCCTAACATCCTTATGCCTAGATACAATAAGTATTAGCCTACGTACAGCATGCCTGCCGCTGCGGCTTTTCGATAATTCTTCTATTAGTTTAAGCTTCATATCCTTAAACCTTAGAGAACACGGTGTTCTACTCCAGTACTAGTAGGTTTCCTCGTCTACTAATAACTCCTTTCTCAACAAACACTGTTAGAACAATACTATTCTTCAACAATACTGGAGGAACCACATGTACCTTACCATTTATTTCTAGTTCAAGTATCTTTTCTTCAACTCCTTCTCGTATAAGTGACCCGTTCTCAGCCTTATAGACCATGTACTTTACATTGAATCCTTTCTGAACTTTCTCTGCTTCTTCTCCCTTAACACGAATAGGTAGTTCAACCAGTACGGGGTCAAGGTATAAGAGTACTTTATAGGACATTGTTTTTTCCTCTAGCAGTAAAGACTTCTTGCCTGATTTAAGTGTTTAGTACAATACTTGTTTTAATGGGTTTTAGATAATAGTTGCTTTGCTTGCTTAGACTAATAATTGATTATTTCTTAAATATATTTAAAGGGTTTCTATTCTCAATATTCGTAAAAAAGTTTATTTATCTCAAATATAACTATCATTATTGTTTGTCCCCATATAACACGGTTATAGGTCTATGAACTATGGCTACATTTACTTCATTACAACCAAGACGCAGTGAGGCAATACTATTAGACCTAGGAGACGTTGCGTCAGCTGTAAGAAATATAGTGGAACGCTATCAGGGTAAGAGACAATACCTTATGAGAATGCTCCAGGAAATACAAAAACACTATGGTTACTTGCCTAGAGAAGCCTTAGAAGAACTATCAAGGCAGACAGGTATACCCTTAGTAGACGTATTAAATGTTGCAACATTCTACCACCAATTTACTCTCGAGCCACCTGGCTACTATATAATATGGGTTTGTATGGGGACTGCATGTCACTTGAAGGGAAATGCTGATAACTATGATATATTGAAGAACATCCTAGGCCTCAATAATCACTCTAAGACGACGAAGGACGGCCTATTCAGTCTTGAGAAAGCACGATGTTTTGGAGCATGCAGTCTAGCACCAGTAATAATGATAACTAGCCGGGATGGATCGGAACGCTATCTACATGGTCACGTAAATTCACTTGAACTACGTAAAATAGTTGCAAAATACCGTTCAACGGCTCTTAAGAAAATAAAAGAGAAGAAGGGTGGGAGAAAGTGACATGGAACCTTATGGATAAATGTTGTGATAAATGCTGGCATACTCTAGAATATCCCTGTAGAAATTATATTCAATGCCGTATAGAAGGCCCATTATGCCATGACGACCCAGATTGTAGGAGAAAGAGGGAAGATAGGATAAGAGAGATACTCTACGGTAAAACAGGCTTTAAGATAAAGGTACCTATGGCGAGCTGTACTATTGCAGCTGGAGCACAAGAAGTCTACAAAGCAGTATTAGACGAGGTAAAGTCGCGTGGAATCAATGCCGACGTCACTATTAGTGGATGTATGGGCATGTGCTATATGGATCCATGGATAGAGTTATCAAAAACCGGGATGCCGTCAGCAATTTATGCAAACGTTAAGCCAAGCCAAGTATCAAAGATTATATCAGAATACCTTGCTGGAGACGTCTCAAGCGCTTATGCATTGAGAAACCGTACTGGGAATGCTAAGGGAGAAAACAAAGTACCATTACTAGAAGAGCTACCGCAATGGAAGAACCAGGTAAGATGGGTTTCACGTAACTGTGGTATAGTTAACCCAGAATCAATAGAGGAATACATAGCCCTAGGAGGATACAGGGGCCTCGATAAAGCATTGAAGATGAAACCCGAGGAAATAATAGAAATAATCAAAAAAGCCGGGCTCCGCGGAAGAGGAGGAGCAGGATTCCCTACATGGCTTAAATGGAAGATTGCTAGAGAGCAGCCGGGCGATGTAAAATACGTGATAATGAACGCTGATGAAGGAGATCCTGGAGCATTTATGAACCGTCTTCTAGCAGAGTCTGATCCTCACCGAGTATTAGAGGGGCTAATAATAGCGGCATATACTATAGGTGCGTCAAAGGGCTTTATATTCGTTAGAGCTGAGAAGCCATTAATGGCTGAGAGGTTATCAAAAGCAGTTGAACAAGCCAGAAAATATGGTTTACTCGGAAAGAATATTCTCGGGAGAGGTTTCGACTTCGACGTAGAGGTAATCTTAAGTGCTGGAGCCTTTGTCTGCGGCGAGGAAACAGCACTCATAGCAGCAATAGAGGGACGCACAAGGCCAAGACAGAGGCCACCATACCCGGCAACTAAGGGATTATGGGGTAAGCCCACCATTATAAACAACGTTGAAACATTAGCTCATGTAGCTACAATAATGGCTGAGGGATGGGAAAAGTTTGCTTCAATGGGGACGGAGAAGACGAAGGGCACTAAAATGTTCTGTGTAACGGGTGCTGTTCAACGTACTGGCGCCTATGAGGTTCCAGTAGGTACTACGATAAAGAAGCTTGTAGAAGAAATAGCTGGTGGG
>JALVFK010000047.1 GCA_027030065.1 Desulfurococcales archaeon
TTGTTTCTTGCTAGGTATCTTGTTCTCTTGTTTATTTTTTCTATTGGTGTTTTTAGTTTTCTTGCTAGGGTTCGAGTTGATTGTAGCCCGTTGTCTGCGAGTTCTTGGATTATTTTCTTGTCTAGTGGGTCTAGTGGGGTGCAGTGGCATGGGTGGAATTGTTGCTTGATGGGTGGTTGGGGTTTGTTTTGTTGGATTAATTCTATTGTTTCTAGGATTGTTTTGTGTAGGTCTACTTTGATGTACCCGTTTGTGAAGTATTTTTCGAGTAATGGTTTATTGTATGCCGTGTGGGTGAAAGTGTAGTATCCTTTTATTCTCGTAAACTTGTTGAGGTATTCTTGTAGGTCCCGGTTTTTCGGGATGTAGAGGGTTGTAACGTATTTATCGCTAATGGTTTTCCCTATGAAGACTGCCTCGTTTATTATCTCTTCTGGCGGCTTCTCCTTTGATATTACTAGTAGTTTTATTAAACAAATCCTCTCTATGCTTGGCGCCGCCATTATCCACCAGTTACTCTTTATTCTCCTGAGTATTCTTGCAACCTTTACCTTTGGGTAGCCTAGGCTTCTAGAAATAGACGTTATTGATATGGGTGGTTTCTGCTCGTTTACTATGTGGGAGAGAACCCTTAGTTCATCGTATGTTATCTTAGCAGTATACAATTCTTTCAATCCTTATAATAATAGGGGTTTATGGGATAAAAAGTATCCGCTTAATACCTGGAGGAGTGTTTTAATGTTTCGTATTGTTTTTAACTCTAGATAACGTATTCCCCAAAGTGTAGAGTAGTGGTGTGAGAGTATTGGCTGATAGTGCTAGGATTCTATGGGATAGGATTAGGAGTTTTATCTACGAGTTAGGGAAAATAGATGCCGATGCTGTTGGTGGTGTTGAGGATGTTTTAAGGGATCTCCATAATGCCGCTGACATGATGGCTAGGGTCCGTGATCCGCCTCTAATTTCACGTGATTATTTATGGACTATTGTTGAGCTTGCTAGAAAGGTTAGGAGTATTGACTATTTGTTGTCTGAGCTTAAGAGGGGGAGGATGGAGTTTGCTGGGAGGCTTCGGGAAGAGGTAGCGGGTTTGTATAGGTCTGCTAGCCTTGTCTACAAGGCTTATAGGGGGAGGGTTAAGCTTCTCGCCTTTACTATTCTAACACCATTGATTATTGCTGGTTTAGACTTGCTTATAATAGGTTTTAATGGATGGTTTGGTGTAGTAGTCTTATTGCTTGGGGGCTTGGCGGCTATCTCTTTGCCTCTAAGCTATATATTGTACTCGGTTTTCCTCATAGCCCTCTCATCTATTAGTATAGTATATGCTGGCTACTATAACGACTTCACCATCACTTTAGCAGTCCTATTATACAGTATACTTGGAACCATTACTGGCATTACAACATACTATGCTGGTAGCGCTAGGTGGAAGCTCTACATGATCATAGAAGAGATACTAAAATCCCCAGCACCAAGGATCACGCCAGTTCCGGTAGCAGTGGAGGAGAAGGTATCCGAAGATATTGGGAGGCTTTTGGAGAAGCTTAGAGAAGAGTATCGTAGACTCTATGGGAGTGAGGGAGACAGTATACTAGAGTATAGGATAGCATTGATACAGCGAGCAGGGTATACGAGAGAGCAGGCTATTAGGAGGCTTGCAGACGAGTTAAAAATATCCGATAAGAATAATTTGGAGGAGAAATGAGTAAGGTTACAGCATAGGAGGTGGAGTATTAGTGTCTAAGCCCTCTAAAACAAAGGAGCTCAAAATAATTACTAGACATGTTGTAACAATAGATGATGTAGCAAAAGACCCACGTAAGCTAAAACTATTATACCTCGTTGACGCATTGGGAGAGATTTCTGAGAAAGCTCTACAATATCTAGTCTACTGGCTTAAGACTGAGAAACAATTAGATCTAGGATACGAGTTCCTCGTAATAGGTAATGTTCCCTCAAGCAAGGAGCTGAAAATGGATATAGTAGCCCTACTGTATGTTGGAGCACTAGAAACTAATCCAAGAAACAAGAAGCTTAGAGTAACTAGTGTGGGCAAAGAATTATTAGAGAAAACAGTTACCGAGAACTTGAAGCCAGAATTCGATAGAGTAGTAGCTGCTGCTAAAGAACTCGAGGCTAAAGTTAAGTCTATTGACGCTGAAGTAGAATTAACGATTAAGATGTTGAGGCAGAGTATGAGGAGACGTAGGAGGAGAAGATTTATTTAATCTCCTTGGCTACTGTTTCCTATTCCCATATATAATTATCTTTACTAAAACATTCGAATTATAAGCTATTATTGAATAGATCTTGCTTGACCGTATTATAATAGGAGTGTTATATTATAGTGCCTATTCTACGCCTACGCGATATTTCTTCTTCACTCTCACTAGGCTTTGCCCATAATAATGGGTTTACCTTGCCTTCTCTTATCAATTTCTCCATATGCTCCTTAAACTTGCTTGTATGCTCTATGTCTAGTTCCAATAATTCTTCGAGTATCCTCCAAACACGCTCTTGTACTTCTACAAGGTATTCGCGGGGCATGTGGCTTATTATTATTGGATCCTGGAGCCACTGGTCGAAGGCTTTTATGGTCTTCATTATGTGCTGGAAGGCTGTGCGGGTAGCAACTATTAGGTCTAGTCTATCGGATTTCTTTAATTCTTCTTCTACCTTCTTTACTGTTTCCAGCATTTTCTTCTGCATTTTAACCCATTCGTCTAGGTTTCCTAGAAAGGATCCTGTAAGAGACATTTCTATCAGACCTGGAGTGAGACTTGCTTTCTTCTAGTCTGTTTATGGTATATGTAGGGTAAAAAGGACTCCGCTCCCCTAATAGTTATTTTTCACTGGATAGATTGTAGGGTTTTCCCTCGTATAGTATTTTCTCGGGGATTTTACTAGAGTATTTTCTTAGGAATATTAGGTCTTCTTTCTTGTTCCTAAGCTTATCGGGTAGCATGCGTGGTATTCGCTTTATTATCGGGTACCATCTCCCACAGTTCTCACAGTATAATAGGCCAGTAACTATTTCGTATCTAATACATTGCTCGCATGGTGGTTCTTCTTTTAGTTCTTTTAATGGTTTTTCTAGGAAGCCGCAGTAGAGTTCACAGTATGGTTTCTTTAAGTCTAGTTTACGGTCGTATTCTTCTCTTTCAAACACGTATAGTTTTAGTGGGAAGTGCTTACACTCGGGGCATGCTAGAATATCTAGTAGGCGGTACTTCAATTCTCCTTCACCGTTTCCTCAGCTATTTTTACGAGCTGCCTTGCTAGTTCTTCTGCTTTCTCCTTATCTTTTGCTTCAACCATTATTCTTAGTAAGGGCTCGGTTCCACTTGGTCTTACGAGGAACCAGTAGTCTTCACCAAATACTTTTACTCCATCGATTGTCACCATGCGGTGGTTCTTGTAGAGTTCTTTTACTTTTTCAACTACTTTTAACGCCTTAGACCTGGGCATGGGTACTTTAGTCTTAACGGGATAGTATTTTGGAAGCTCATCGTATAGTTCACTCGGCTTCTTATTCCATGATGCAAGCATTTCGAGCATTAATGCTAGAGTCATAGCGCCATCGCGTACTGGGACTAGGAGTGGGTACATGAAGCCACCGTTTTCTTCGAATCCACAGAGGGCTCCTTCTTCAACTATGTGTCTAGCTATTACTGGGCTACCCACCTTTGTCCATCTTACCTCTATACCGTATTGTTTCAAGTATTCTTCTACTAGTATGCTTGAAGATACTGCTGTGAATACTCTCTTAGGTAGATCGGGGTGTTTTTCTGCTAGAAAACGTGTTAGGAGAGCTGCTGTTCTATCACCCCAGTAGATGTTTCCTTTCTCATCTATTATTATAGCTCTATCACCATCGGCATCATGTGCTATCCCGAAGTCTACGCCTAGTATTGGAACGACTCTAGCTGTTTCTGCAAGATTCTCTACTGTAGGCTCGGGTGGGCGTCCCGGGAAATAGGAGTCCAAGTGGCCGTTGAGAGAATAGACTTTTGCTCCTAGTAGTCTTGCTACTCTAGTTGTTGTTAATGCCCCCACACTATTTGCTGGGTCTACTAGTACTTTGAAGTTCTTAGCTCTTATCTTCTCAGCGTCAACTCTATCAATTATCGCTTTAACATAGTCTTCAATAGGCGTTGGCTCCTTCTTTACCTCTAATCCAGCTTTACTCCAAGATATGAGTCTGTGTTTTTGCTCGAAGTAGATTTCCTCTATTACTTCCTCATCCTTTCTAGGAATCTCTATGCCATCAGGTCCTATAACCTTTATACCATTATATTGCGGTGGATTATGACTCGCAGTAATCATTACTCCGCCGTCATAGTCTTTATAGCGGACATTATATTGAAGACCCGGGGTAGTGATCAAACCAGCCTCATAGACCTTACACCCACTAGCAAGAAGACCAGCTTCAACTGCACGCTGAATAATCTCTCCACCTAATCTTACATCTCTTCCAACAAGAATCTTCGATCCCTCGCCAAAATAAGTCCCAATAGCGAGAGCTAGCCTTAAAGCAAAATCAGGCGTAAGCTCCTTGTTAACAATTCCTCTAACACCATCCGTACCGAAAAGTCTCCCCATAGTACGAGACCTCTAGAGACTAAAACGTACTAGTAGGAAATAACCTTTAACCCCAAGAACACTGAGAAAGAGACTAGGAGAGAAAACAGTGGACATAGGAGGACTTCTAGACTACACGTTAATAGCCTCCTTTACCGCAACAACAATCACGCTAATAATAGGATTAAAGGTATCCAAGAACAATAAGACTTGGACCAAAACCCTAGACTATATCAGCTTATTAACGGGGGGCCTACTACTATTAAAGACAATTTATATTGCCCTAAAACAAATAATCATACACAGCTGATGAAGGCTAGATAAACTGAACAATGATGACGGTTTCTGGTACTGATAGTAGGCTAAGCAGTAATACTATAATCTCAACTAGTACAACCTTAAGTTACATTAATCAAGTTTGTACAAGAAGTATATTAAGACTGAAGATCTGGAGAGAACCATAATGATTAGATAAATAGACATATTGCAAGGTACATACAAGCTAATCGTTGAAGCATTATTTGCCTACTGTATCCTTTCTCCACTCTTTATATTTTCTAGGCGGTATTACTCTTAGTTTACTTATTGTAGTTGTATAGCCCTCTTTCCTCATTATTTCTAAGATTCTATCTATGTTTCTACTAATTCTATACCAGTC